>JAMOVK010000042.1 GCA_027067775.1 Deltaproteobacteria bacterium | reverse complement strand
GCAAGGGCTGAACTGGACATGATCCAGCTTGCCCAGACAAAGTCCAAGGATGAATTTTTTACTGTAGCCCTTGGTGAAGACTATGCCTTTTGGAGTCATTACGATGAGGGAATATACGTATGGTCCACATCCAATCCTATAAATGCTGGACAAAAGATCTCAGATGACAAGGAGGTTACGGTACTTTCAGCCAGCGGCAATAAACTTGCGTGGATTGATGACAGTGATGATATCCAGGTATGGGACGGCACATCCATTCATGAAAAAGAAGACGATGTAGTAGATACCATTTCCATCTACCAGGACAACATTGCCTTTGTTGAAAAGGACAGCGAAAACTTCCTACACAAAGACACTGAAATATTCCTTCGCATACCAGGTGAAAAGATTCAGATTACAGATAATGACTACGATGACAAGCAACCTTCCTTATATAAACAAACCTTGGCATGGGTTGGAGAACATGACGGAGATAACTTTGACCTGTTTTACTGGGATGGCCAAAAGGAATACAAACTAACAGATACCGATGGTGACGACCTTGAGCCCAGTCTCCATAACGGAGCCATAGCCTGGACAGAGAACGATGGTGACGACTTTGAGATATTCTATTGGAATGGCAGTGGTGCAAACATCCAGATCACTGATAATGACGACGAAGACAGGGCTCCTGTGCTTAGAAATGGTAGAATTGTATGGATCAAAAAGAGTAGCTCTTGCCAGGATATATACATGTGGAATGGTTCAGTGATTGAACGGCTTACAGACAGGTGCTTTGACAAGATATATTCGCTTGACTTTAATGGAAAGGCGATCCTCTGGTCGGCCAAAGAGGATGACGAAAAGGCAGTCTATTATGCGGAACTTCCCAACATGACTCACCCGTTCAGTGGTTGGTGGTATAATCCGGAAAAACCAGGCACTGGTTTTGCCACTGAGATTAAAGGAGATAAGATATTTCTCACATGGTTTGTATATGATCAGTTGGGCAGAAGCACCTGGTATTCAGCAGGTGGAACCGTATCAAAAGACAGTTTTACAGGAAGTCTCTATTCCTGGAAAGGTTGGCCCTGGGGACAGCCATACGCTCCTCCAACACCTGAGATAGTTGGAACCATAGTGGTGATCCTAAACGAGTTTCCAGCACAATCTATCACATTCACTGCCACAATAGGAAACATTGTGGTTACAGAGACCTTGAAGCCTTTCATGGCAGATTTTGCCCCGGGCCCTGAAGACCCAAGACATCTTACTGGTTGGTGGTATGATCCGGCCTATGACGGCATGGGGTTCTTTATGGATGCCAGTGGCGGCAAAATGGCAATGGTGTGGTACAATTACAGGGCTGATGGAAGTGCCAGATGGTGGACATCGGAGGGACTGTTTGAAAATGGTGCATCCACATACAGTGACATTCTTGATGGTTGGGAGAACGGCCAATGTCCTGGTTGCCCCTATAGGTTGCCCAACCTTATTGCAGGTCAAGGTGGTTCAATTACCATAACATTTACAGATGACTCCCATGCCACCTGCACAGTTGGCGACACAGTGCTTCATCTGCAGCGATTCGATTTTTAATCCCGGCCCTTGTTTGTCTCGATAATAAAAAAGAAGACATGTATTGAGCAAAAGGAGTTTTAGATGCAAAGATCAATCATATTATTAATCGCTTTTTTGATGGTTCCCGTTGCCTGTCTGGCAGATTTTACTGGCATGTGGTGGGATACGAGTAAGCCTGGCACAGGAATATTTCTGGATTTTACCCAAGGAAGCAATGGAGTCTGTGGATCATGGTATCTGTACGATGACAGGGGTGCGCCACAATGGCTAACGTTTATTGGCACAGTGGAAAACAACAGGCTTCAGGCAACCCTATACAACTTTACTGGTCCTTCCTTTGGACAACCGTGGGACAATACACAGGTCAGAGGAGATGCTGCTGGCACCATCAACCTGGACTTTTCCAACCCAGACTTTATTACAATGAGCTATGAAGTCCAAAGACAAACAGGTTCGCTCCATCTGACAAAATTTTCTTCAAAATCATGCACAGGCTCCCTGTGGTGGGATATCTCAAAACAGGGGCAGGGTGTAGCGCATTTCCATTTTCCAGGAGCCTCTGGCCAAGACCTTCCCTCACTAGTCTGGTATGTTTACGATTCAAACGGCAACAGCATCTGGTATACGGCAACCAGTAGTTCAGATGAGGCTACTTATGATGTGTGGAAATTTACAGGCCCCTCCCTGGGGGGAACCTGGGATCCTGGTCTTGTAAAAAGCGAAAAGGTCGGAACCATAAAGGCGGACTTTCACCAGGCCTTTGCCCAAGGCCAGGAAACGCCTAATCCAAATATAAGAATAAACATGGAGTTCAGTGTAAATGGAATAAGTGGTACCCTTGCACTTCAACCATTTGAATGTCCTGTTGCAGTACCAGAAAGATAGTAAAGGTTTAAAGGCCTACCTGTTATACAGCGTTCAAAAAGATCCGTGGCATCTCAAAAAGGGCTACGTGGGTTTCCTGTCCTGCCCTGACATGACGAACTCCTTCTGGAATTATGATTGCTGAATCACTAAAGGCAATGCGCTTGAGTCTGCTGTCTTCAAACACAGGCGTTGTGAAAAAGCCTTCTCTCTGTAGCCTTGTTCGGGCAAGCAAAAGCTGGGTCCAGTCTTCCCTTCCCTTTACATCACATTCTACAGTTGCCTTTATGGTAGAGGGAAACTTATCCCTTTGTCCCATAAGGCGCAAAATGGCCGACAGGGCAATAAACATAAAGGCCACATAATTTGAAGGTGGTCCTCCTGGCAGATTGAAGACAAGCCTTTTGTCCTTTACTCCCATGCATACACCCTTTCCAGGCCCCATTTTTACCCTTTGAAAGAGAAATTCCACTCCTAGTTCCTGAAACGTAGAAACCACCAGGTCTCTTTGGCCATCAAGGACGCCCCCACTGGTTATTACCACATCAAAGCGTGCCAGACATGAATCAAGAAGCTCACGAAGAACAACAGGGTCATCTTTGCAGAGAAGGGCCTCGGCCTCGATGCCATAACGTCTGAGCCAGGAATAAATAGTTGCCCGGTTAGAGGGAAAGATCTTTTCAGACTCGTCTATTTTGCCCTCCTCTGCAAGCTCGCTACCTGTTGCCACTATGGCAACTGTAGGCCTTTTGACAACCCTCACTGAGGAAACCCCTGCCCCTGAGAGAAGACCAACCAAGGGAGGAGTCAGAAAAGTTCCTTTTTCTAAAAGGGGTTCCCCCTTTTTAACATCTGCCCCTTTCTTAAGTATATTCCTGCCAACGGACGTAGGCGCAAGACACAAAAGCCTATGGTCAGCTTGAAGCGAGGCAAACTCTTGGGGAAGAACTGCATCTGCTCCCTTTGGGATCCTTGCTCCTGTCATTATACGGACCGACTGCCCCTTTCTCACCTCTAGCATGTCTTTCTGACCTGCCCAAAGGGTTCCAGATACAACAAGACAGACAGGAGACTCAGATGATGCACCTGAAATATCTTCTGCCCTTAGTGCGAAACCGTCTTTTAAAGAGGAGTTTATGGGTGGCGAGTCCACAAGACAAAAGACATCTTCATCAAGCACCCTGTCAACAGCCTTTGACGCACTAATCCTCTCAGAACCAAGTTGCCCTATGTTAGAAACTATATCTCTGGCCTTGTTAAAGGAGATCATGTTTTGCAGTATAGTCAAATCAGAAATCCGCTGACCATTTAGTCCCGGAAGGGGTGTCTTTCAACACTATCCCCTTTTGGGCAAGACTATCCCTGATCTCATCAGCCTTTGTCCAGTCCTTTTCTTTTCTTGCCTGATTCCGTTCCTCAATAAGGGACTTAAGTGTTAAGAGGGAGAGACCAGATGCCTCAAGAGCAGCCAAATTTCTCTTTTCTATGTAGTCAGCTGGTCTTTGAGAAACAATGCCAAACAGCTTTGATGCCCCAACCATTTCTTTCATCGTCCCTTCAAGGACCTCCCTGTAAAGAGCCGAGGGCCTCTTTCTGCTGGCCTCTATTATTCTGTTAAGACTTCTAACTGCGTCAAAAAGATGTCCCAGGGCCTTTGCGGTATTAAAGTCGTCTGACATGGCCTCTTGTATCCTTTCTCCAAGACCTTTTATAAAGGCTTCGGACTCCTTGACATGGTCTGGCAGGGGTCTTTGTTTCTTAACAGGAGTAGAAATTATCTCTTCCGCCTCGAAAAGGGCCTTGTAACATCTGTCAAGGGCAGATGTGGCTTCCCTTAGACTTTCTGCAGAATAGTCCAGGGGGCTTCTGTAGTGTTTTGACAAAAGAAAGAGCCTGAGGGCTTCAGGATGATAGTGGGAAAGGATATCCTTAATGGTAATGAAATTTCCAAGGGACTTGGACATCTTTTCTCCCTTTATGGTTACAAAACCGTTGTGCACCCAGTATCGAACAAACTGTTTGCCAGTGGCAGCCTCGGACTGGGCTATCTCGTTTTCATGATGAGGAAAGGCCAAGTCCAGGCCGCCGCCATGGATATCAAAGGTCTCGCCCAGATACTTCATGCTCATGGCCGAACACTCTATATGCCAACCTGGGCGCCCCTTTCCCCATGGACTTTTCCAGCTTGGCTCACCAGGCTTTGCCCCTTTCCACAGGGTAAAGTCAAGAGGATCGACCTTTTTCTCGCCTGGCATGATACGCGCTCCTGCCATTAACTGTTCCAGATCCCGACCAGAGAGTTTTCCATAGTCTGGAAACTTCCTTACGGAAAAATAGACGTCTCCACCAGACTCGTAGGCATACCCCTTTCCTATAAGACGCTCTATCAGGGCGATAATCTCTGTCATGTGTTGCGTGGCCCTGGGTTCGATATCCGCTCTTTTAACCCCAAGGGCATCCATGTCCTCATAAAAGTGAGCTATCTCTCTTTCAGCAAGTTCTTCAGTTGAAATACCCTCTTCCCTTGCCCTGTTAATTATCTTGTCATCTATGTCTGTAAAATTACGGACAAAAGTCACATCAAACCCGCTCTTTCTCAAAAACCTGACTATAACGTCAAAGACAACCGCGCTTCTTGCATGGCCTATATGGCACCTGTCATAGGCAGTTATTCCACATACATAGATACCCAGTCTTCCTTCTTCTAGGGAGATAAAAGTCTCTTTCCTTCTGGTCAGTGTATTGTATATCTTCAAAGTCATCTTCATCGTTCCTTTTGATCTTTAAGGGTCTGTCTTGGCCTTTTTACACAAAAGAATATCATTTAGAAAGTGATTTCTTGCATGTTGTTTTTTATTCCACAAAGGAATGCAGATTGGAGGAGGTGGCTTTCGCAGACAGGAAAGCATGGCCAAGAGTTTCTGGGCTCGGCCTTGCAGAAATCCAAACTGGCTCGCCTCTATCAGTAAAAATAAATAACCAATTATGCCTTTCAACCTATAAAAAATAGCTTCCCCGAGACATTTTAGTACTTATCTTTTCATTAAATCTCTAAAAAAATGGGATGGAAAATGTCAAAAGAGGTTGAAAAACTTGTTAAGAAACTAAGGCCAAATCTGTCTATCGGGGAATACGGTCGAATCTTTACCGACACGACAGAGTTCATGAAAATCTCCTACGGAGATGTCATCAAACTCCAGGGACAACATTACCTTGTGCTTCGTGATGAGGCTGAAAGAAGTTTTGGAATAGAAGATCCGAAATACTGGGTCAAAAGGTGTATACATTTGGAATCCGGACAACGGAAAATCCTTAAACTTGTATTTTATGAAAAATTTGATCTCAAACTCGGTGATCTTGCCATTCCTTGCTATAGAAGCCCCAGGAAAGAGGCAAGAATACTGGAATTGGTCCGTGGAGACAAAAGATTCATGCAGGGAATATCGGTTCCAGATTCCAAGGGTAACATTGTCAGGATCCTGGATATAGTCAGTGGCAAACGGCTTGATCACCATGTCTTTGAGATTCAAAAGGGCCATAAGGATTACTTCTTCCATGACTTTCCAGGCATATTGGAGAAATTCATTGACTCGTGTCGTGCCATAAAGTTTTTACACGATCACAAGGAGATACACGGTGACATACGGCGTGATCATCTCTGGAGAGAATACCAAAGTGGCCAATATGTGTGGATAGACTTTGACTATGCCTATGAATTTGAAGAAAATCCGTTTGGTCTTGACATATTTGGTCTTGGAAGCCTGCTTATATTCCTGGCAGGCAAACAGATTTATACGGGAACAAATCTGGATCAACTGCTTGATCAAGATCAAGTGGATATAACTTTGGAGGACAAGGACTTTTCTCTTCTTTATAAAAATCGCATAGTCAACCTGAAAAAACTCTTTCCCTACATACCAGAAGAACTAAACCTGGTTTTTATGCACTTTTCCCAACAGGCTGAAATCTTTTACGAAACCGTAGACGAATTCCTCCAAGACCTTGAACCCTGTATAGGACTAATAAAAAAGGAGGCAAACAATGAACTATAAGAAGATTCTGGTTGCGGTGGATGCATCTGAAAACGCTAGAAGAGCGGTGGAATATGTTGGTGAAATAATAGGCTCTTCTCCAGATTTCCATGTAACCCTTCTTTATGTAATACGCTATGCTGAAAGAGATCTGTTCCCAAGTGAAGAGGCATGGAAATCAAAAAAGAGACAGGAAAAAAATGAGGCCATCGATGTTCTTGACGACCTTTACAATCTCCTCATCAAAAAAGGCTTGGAAGAAAAGACGTTGAAAAAAGAACTGATAGAAATAGAAGACTTCAGCATCGCCCAGGCCATCATGGATTATCAACAAAAAAAAGGATATGGAACCATTGTCGTCGGCAGAAGAGGCATGTCAAAGGCAGAAGAGTTTCTTTTTGGAAGCATCTCTAACAAAATCGTCCATTATGCCAAGGACTGTGCTGTGTGGGTAATAGAATAAGAACAAGCATGCCAAACAGCAACAGGCCAAGACTTGTCAACTGCATCGGGTTTGATGACTGTCCCTTTAATCGCAACCATAAAGGAAAGGTCTCCATAGTTGGTACAGTCTACGCCTCTCATAGACTAGACGGAATCATTGTTGGAGATGTAGAAAAGGATGGGCTGGATGCAGCCTATAAAATAGTGCAACTTGTCAAGCATTCGAAATTTTATGAACACTGTAACCTCATCATGCTACAAGGCATCTGCCTTGGCGGGTTCAATGTTGTAGATGTCCAAAAGGTGCATAAAGAATTGAATAGACCTGTTCTTGTGATTTCAAGAAAAAGGCCTGACTATCCAGCTATCAAAAGGGCCCTGTTAACCAAGATACCTGATGGAACAAAGAAATGGCAAAACATAGAAGCCCTGGGCCCAATGGAACCGTGCATGAACTGTTATGTACAGAGAGTTGGAATAGACAGAAACGAGACCGAGAAGGTGGTGCGTTTTTTTTGCATAAATGGAAACATACCAGAACCCTTACGCACTGCTCACCTGGTAGCTGGTGCCATAGGCAAGGGAGTGAGCAAAGGCAGGGTATAGAAAAATTTTTTAAATTTTTGACAGTTCAAGATAAAATTTTTTGAGAGTATCCAAGGTTAACAGCTAGTTTTTCAGCCGCTTTTCTTCTTTCTGAATCTCTTTCAGTTTCTTTTTGTAATATTTCAGGCACCGTTTAATGAACCTCTGTTGACCCCTCTTGGACGTAAGATTTTCACGTTCTACAGGGGCGTCCCAACAAGCAAGGAGTATAAGCTTGATGGGCATATCCATGTCCATTAAACAGTTTATCTTGCTTTCATAATACTCTTTCTGGACCTGAAGCTTGATGCGTTTGTTCTTGGTTATTGCGGTTACTGGAAGCTCTCTTTTAGCTGCTATCGAATTCATGACTGCACCCACCTTTTTAAACTTACCAATAATCCATGCAAAATAATTGCCACCTCTAAACAGATTATTTTTACAAGAAATTGTAAATAACCCAGGCTTTCCAACCGATAAAACAGACTAAGAGGAAATTTTTTCAAAAAATGGAAAAACTTTTCACACAAAAAATGAAAAAAAATGTTGCCATCATAGACCTAGATACACAACGAAGAAAAAAAAGTATCATATCTAAAATAAAAAAAATTCCTCCATTGCCAGCTGCAGCCCAGGAAGTACTTACTATTGTGGCTGAAAACCCCAGGGACATAAGACGCTTGGAACAGGTAATAATGCATGATCCATCCCTTTCGTCTCAGCTTCTCAAGGTCGCAAACTGTGCTGCCTACTATCCCGCAAGCGAGATAACTACCGTGCACAGGGCTATAGTCTTTCTTGGTTTTTCAGAGGTTAGAAGCCTTGCCCTTAGCCTTTCCATTTCCAGCGTGTTTAAGGGACGAAAATCCAAGACCGGTTTTGATCGACAGAAATTTTGGGAACACTCTATAGCAACAGCTATGATAAGCAGAATACTTGCCAATGAAATGGAGCTCGAAGAAACCGATGTCTATTTTACCTGCGGCCTACTCCATGACCTAGGACGTGCAGTAATGGATACATGTTTCCCTAAAGAATGGAACCAAATATTGGTATATGCAAACGAAAACGGATCCTCTCTGATTTCTGCCGAAAGAAAATACGGATTTCCCCACAATATCATAGGTGCCTGGCTTGTAAAAAACTGGGATCTGCCTCCGATTTATTCTCGGGTTATAGCAAGTCATCACCTTCCGCCTGGTCATCCCCATTTCAACAAAGATGGTGCAATCATTCAGTTGGCAGACAAACTAAGTCATGAACTTGGACTGGGACTACTCGCCGCACCACATTGCAACGACTCGGCAATAGCAAACTACCTAGGTCTAGGCCAGGAAAAGATAGAGATGCTGCAAGACCATATTAAGAAACTTGCAGAGATTGCAGAGGCCATATCAATGGGAATGTTGTAGCACAGTTAGCCCTCTGCTGCCTTTTGAATATCCACAATGCCTTCAGTACCCGGGTACTCTTTTTTGGCATAACGGGTTATATCCGTAAGCTTGTGAACCAGTTCACCAAGATACTCGACCTGTTTCTCCAATCGGGCCAGAGACTTCCTGTCAGAAAATGAGCTGGCTGAACGCAAAAGTTCACAGTTTAAGAGTATTGCCTGCAGGGGCTGGCTGAATTCGTGGGCAACAGCTCCTGCCATCTCAACTATTCCTTCAAGGCGCTGCTGTTCTAGAAGCGCCTTCTGTGCCTGCTTGAGTTCTGTAATATCAAGGATAAGAACGGCAATCTCTGTACCCCCTGGCCTTTTGGCAGAAGACAACAGGAACCATTTGTCTCTACTGTCATCATAGTATTCAAAATTGCCTTTGCTATTCTTGCTGGCCAGATCCTCAATAAATTCTTGTCCAAAGGGAAGCTTGGGCGTTCCAAGCTGATCAATAAGATTCATCAACTCCCAGGCAGACTTGTTGGCCCACTGTATATTGCCTTCAAGATCTATTATAATAAGTCCGGCACCTATCCTGGATATGACCTTGCCCCACAACTCCCTTTCAATACTGACTCTTCTTTCAATGTTACTTATCTCAACCGCTCTCTGGATAATATCCTTGAGCTCATTGGCATCCACAGGTTTTTCAAGATATGAAAAGGCACCTTTTTTCATGGACACCACCGCATCATCTACCTTCCCATAGGCTGTCATTATGATTACCGGTGTAAAGGGTGCCATTTCCTTAATCTTTGAAAGAAGCTCCACCCCTTTCAAACCATCCATTCTTTGATCAGTAAGAACTAGATCGAACTCCCCATCTTTGAAAAGATCCAAGGCCTTTATGGGATTATCACAGGCAGTGACATTTAGCCCCATAAGTTCCAAACGCATTTTAAGAACGGTCAAGATATTTTCGTCGTCGTCGACAAGCAAAATCCTTTTGGTAGTCATGGCCTTTTGGTTTATCCTTTGATTTAATAGACAATTCTCCGCTATAATTACAAGCAAATTATATACCCCAATGATAAAAAATGAAACGGTCAAACCCTAGGAACATTGAAAACATAGTTAAAAAACTAGCCTTGGATATCGGTCCACGCCCCATAGGCAAACCTGAAAAACTGGGCCAGACAAGGAAATTCATCACTGCCTCCTTTGAAGACATTGGCATGAAGGTCTCCCTTCAACCGGTGATATACAAAGGATTGGAGTATCATAATGTCATCGCAGGACCACATGAAGACCCTCTTGCAAGACGCAGACAGGACATCCTGGTTGTTGGTGCCCACTACGACACGGTTTCTACAACTCCTGGGGCAGATGACAACGCCAGTGGTATTGCAGCACTTTTGGAAATTGCCAGAATCCTTGCCCGGTTCTCTCTTAAAAACGTGGTGTATGCCGCATTTTGTATGGAAGAACCTCCAGTTTTCCGCACAAAAAAAATGGGGAGTTATAGATATGCAAAATATCTAAGTCAGATAGGGCAGGGCCTCAAGGGTATGATATGTCTTGAAATGGTTGGATACTTCACCGATAGGCCAGGCAGCCAAAAATACCCGTTTCCTTTGATGAACAGGATCTATCCAGACAAAGGAAATTTTATAGCAATGGTCGGTAATCTGAAATCCAGAAATTTCACCTTTGAGTTTAAAGAACTTTTTCAAAAACATACCACTGTTCCGGTAGAATCACTAAATGCACCAGCAATAATGATCGGCATTGACTTTTCTGATCATTGGGCCTTTCAAAAACTTGGCTATCAAGCCCTGATGGTGACAGACACCGCCTTTTACAGAAATCCCAACTATCACCGACCTTCTGACACCCCTGCCACCCTTGATTACAAAAAGGCCGCCCTGGTGGTGGACGGCCTTGCCGGTGCCATCCTAGATATTTGTAATAGATCTAGTCCCTGTGCCATTTAATCCTGATGGTCTTTTCACCATCTCCGTAATCCAGGCTGTATTCACCCTGATAGGAACGCCTAACAGCCTCTCCAATCCTTTTTGCCAGATGAACACCAGTGGTTAAGATGGTTATCTTGTTGTCACCCTGGCTAATCTCCATTATTCGCTCAAGGGGATGTTCGCTTTTTTCTGCCTTTTCCTCATTTCGCACCAGATTCAGGATCTCTTTGCCGTGGCTTTTTAAAAACCTGCCACTGAGCTCGATGGTGCCTGCTGGCATTTTCTCCCTGATCCTCCTACAGGCGGGGCAGACAGCCTTATTGGCCTTTTCAGGTTTTTCCTCCATCCATACCCAGCGTCCTCCTGTATAGACCACTCCGCAGCTAGTGCAAACAGTGGGTTCAGGAAATTTCTCTCTTGACTGGTAAGGATCATGACGTTTTTCCTTGACTAATCTGTCCAACCTGCCGAACTTGCCTTTATCCATAAAAACCTCCTAGGCCTTATAATGGCAGAAACGTCTTGCAAAACAATATACTAGTGTTTTCCATTAAAAATATGCACTTATCACCGGGCTTACAAGATAGAGAGAAAAAAGATGCTATTTTCTTTTTTCATAGGTACCAATAAGAACTGCCTTATCAAGAACATGACCAGTCATTGCCTGTTCAAGTTGTGCCTTGGTTGGTAAATGAAGGTCATTCAGCATGGTATCTAGAGCATACAGTTTAAAAAAATATCTGTGCCGGCCTATTGGCGGACATGGCCCTCCATATCCAGTCTTTTTCCAATCGTTGAGACCTAACCCTACAGAGTCAGGAAGCTGAGATGGACTTACGCCTTCTGGTAAGTGATCCATATCTGGGGGAATGTTGAAAAGAATCCAATGTACCCACGTCATCTGCGGACGGGCAGGATCAGGAGCATCTGGATCATCCACAATAAGAGCAAGACTTTTTGTGCCTTTTGGCACACCATCCCATTCCAGGGGTGGTGATATGTCCTGACCTTCGCAGGTATACTTCACCGGTATTTCCCCTCCATTTTCAAAGGCCTGGGATCTGAGCTCAAATGCCATAGCAGCCTCCCCGATAAATTGATTTATCATAAAGACCAACAACCAAAAAGATGTAAGATATAAATATTTCGCCATAAACTTTATTTTATCAAAAAAAAGAATATTTTAAAGACGCTTTTGTCTTGACCGTGGACAAAAAGCATTTAGCTTGTTTCAAAGAAAATATAGGAGGAAATTATGGCCAAGACAAGACGACCATTGAAACCGGAAGAAATCCAGGAATTTAAGAAGATTCTATTGAAAAAAAAGGACGAGATATGGGAAGAAATAAGAAAGGACTTGAAATCAAGAGTCAGTGAAGAATACCACTCGTTGATCAATGATGTAAATGACGAAGAAGACCTGGCCCAAATAGACCTCCAGGAAGAGATAATTTTAGGCGTAATGGAGGCCAGAAAGAAAGAACTTGAAGCAATAAATCAGGCACTCTGGAAAATTGACCACGGTGAATATGGAAAGTGCCTGGAGTGTGAAGACTGGATATGCATCGAAAGACTAAAAGTCAGACCTTGGGCGGTTTATTGCCTGGAATGCAAACAGCAGTTGGAACGACTGGGCAAGATCTAAAAAGCCTTTTTGAGACTGGAGGCAAGATTCTCAAAAACCTTGGCTGTGTCCAATTGATCAAGGCATATAAGTTCCTCGCAACGTCTAAACCGTTCACCACAGGGGCTGCAAGAGGCCCCGGACTGAAATACATTAACATTTCCACAAATTGGGCTCCACAAACCTGGATTTGTGGGGCCGAAATTTATAAATGTCTCTGCCCCACACCAGGCTGAAAGATGGGCAATGCCAGAATCGTTTCCCCAAAAAACCTTTACCTGGCCAAGCAGTTGCGCCAGAGAGAGAAGGTCAAAACCCGTTGCTATCTTTACCCTTCCAGACCACTTTCTGGCAAATTGGTCAACATCTTTGAAAATGGACTTTTCAGCCGGTCCCAATATAAAACAGCAGTCAATGGTTTCAAAGGCGTTGAGGAGACGTTCGGTGGTGCTTAAAAATAGCGCAAGAGAAAAATTTTTCCTGTGACTTCCGCTCCCCGGATGAACTGCCAGATGAAACCCCGTACGTTCGTTGCAGGATTTTGAATGAACAAGGGGATGGGTAAACTCCGTAAGTTTTTCATTAGGGTTTCCCAACATGCTTTTTAGCTGTTCAAACTGAAATACCGAACAGCTGGTCTCGTTAGGCCCTTCATCTACGGTAAAAATAACCCGTGTCTGCTTGGGGGAATCCGGCATCATCAGAATTGTTGGAATAAGCCCCCTCCTTCTGGTAAACCACCAGATGTCATCAAAATATTCCAGATGTGGAGGGATGGATCCTGAATAAAGCTGGGCAAATGCGGCAGAATTGGCAGGGAATACGGATGGGACCTCTCCACTTGCCTTGAGGAATAAACACCTTTCAGGCTCTCCAGCAAGGGTAAAATCTCCAACATGTTTCTTTAACAGCCTAAGAGCAGGTAAAGATAAAAGCAAATCTCCAATGGCACCCTGATTAACCACTAATGTAGGCATAGATCCTCCACTATTTTATGCAAAAATAAAAAATTTTTCTTAACTTCAAACAAAATGCAACCAAAAATCGCTACAAAACTTTTCTGAAATACGTTAGAGTGTCGGCCTTATAGAAACTTCCAAAATAACACTATCAAACCTAAAGCGTAACCACTGTAACCATCCATTTCATGCAAGGAGGAAACATATATGACAACAGGGGAAAAGATCACTATAAATCCAGATGGCAGTATAAATGTTCCAAACAATCCAATCATTCCATTTATAGAAGGGGACGGCATAGGACCTGACATCTGGCGCGCAACCAAACTTGTCTTGGATGCAGCAGTAGAAAAGGCCTACGAAGGAAGTCGCTCTATAGTCTGGAAAGAAATATATGCTGGAGAGAAGGCCAAAGAGAAAACAGGACAGTATCTGCCAAAGGCCACTCTTGATGCCATCTCAGAGTATGTGGTTGCCATAAAAGGACCGCTTACCACCCCGATTGGCGAAGGCATAAGGAGCCTAAATGTAACATTAAGGCAGGTACTTGACCTGTACGCCTGCGTTAGGCCTGTCAGATATTTCAAAGGCGTGCCAAGCCCTGTTAAACGCCCTGAGCTAGTAAATATGGTCATTTTCAGGGAAAATACAGAAGACGTTTACGCCGGTATCGAATGGCCAGCAGAAAGCCCTGAGGCCAAAAAGGTCATTGATTTTCTTGAAGATGAACTTGGCGCCAAAATCAGACCAGATTCCGGCATTGGAATAAAGCCGATAAGCCGTACAGGCACCTTTCGTCTGGTAAGAAAGGCCATCAAGTACGCCATAGAAAATAACAGGGATTCTGTCACCCTTGTACACAAAGGCAACATAATGAAGTATACAGAAGGGGCCTTTAGAAACTGGGGATACGAACTGGCAGAAAAAGAGTTTGCCCAAGAAACCATCTCTGAGGCAAGAGTGTGGGATGAATTTGAGGGCAAGGTACCTTCTGGCAAGATAGTAATAAAGGACAGAATAGCCGATGCCATGTTCCAGCAGGTGCTGCTAAGGCCGTCTGAATACAGTGTGCTTGCCATGCCAAACCTCAACGGTGATTACATGTCTGATGCCCTTGCCGCCCAGGTGGGAGGCCTTGGCATGGCTCCTGGAGCAAATATTGGAGATGGAACCGCACTTTTTGAAGCAACACATGGAACCGCACCAAAATATGCGGGACAGGACAAGGTAAACCCTGGTTCCCTCATCCTTTCCGGGGCCATGATGCTTGAATATCTGGGCTGGACAGAGGCAAGGGATCTTATTTACAAAGGCATTGAAAATGCTATTGCTAAAAAGAGGGTCACATATGACCTGGCAAGACAGATTCCAGAGGCAACCAGGGTAAAATGTTCAGAATTTGCAAAAAGCATTGTTGAATCCATGGACTAATAACATAAAAAATTCAAAAAGGGTCGGGTCTGAAAAGACAAAATTCCTTTCAGGCCTGCTCCTTGATTTTTTATTCCCAAGATCCTGTCCGGCCTGTGGATCGCCCCTTCCGATCCCATCCGATCTTCCCCTGTGCAATAGCTGCATGGCACATGTAGAACCTATTGATGGAGCAATTTGCCTGAAATGCGGAGTACCATTTTCATCAAAGAACTCTCCCAACCATTTGTGTTCGCTTTGTATAAAAAATAAAAACAGCCTCGATTGGATTCGATCCTTTTTTATCTACAGTGATCCAATTGCAACACTTGTAAAAAGATTAAAATATCATGGTGACAGCTCGTGTCTCAATGCGCTGCTAAAACTTTCAAAACCACATCTTATACGGCTGATGGAAGATATCCCCTTTGGATCTGACGGCCTTTTGCACAAAACCTGCATTATCCCTGTTCCTCTTCATCCCAAAAGGCTGAAAAGGAGACTTTTCAATCAATCTCTTTTAATAGCAAAGGGCCTGTTTGATCATGTACCAATCTGCCTAGACCTTGTTGAAAGAGATATCGACAATCCTCCTCAAACCAGCCTCAGCCTGTCAGAAAGAAAGAAAAACGTCAGAGGTGTTTTTAAAATAAAAAAATTGGACGGGTCTAAAAACTTTTTATTGATTGATGATGTTATGACTTCAGGCAGCACATTAAACGAATTGGCACGGACGCTAAAAAATCATGGGGCAAGGGGCATTGCTGCATTAACCATTGCAAGAACAGTGTAACAAAATTTCTATCTTGCAAGACCCCAGTGCCCGCCAAAAAAACGCAAAACCTGCAACGAAGAGGGAACAATAAAGGAATGATCCCTTTTATCATACGAAATTTTTCCGACCACACCAAAGTATGCCTTGACAGAATGTTCAAGAGCGTATCTGAGTTGAGAACGTCCCTTTCGTCCTCCTGCCCTCAAGGCTCTGGCCAAAACCATAATGCCATCCCATGCCTGGGCTGCATGGAGTTGCAGGTCAAAATTCATTGTTTCCAAATCCTGCCCCCAACTGCTCAAAAAATTTTTGGCTTCAAAAGATAGGGACCTTTTTAGACCATAAGGGGCTAAAGCGCGAGGGATGGCAATGAACATGAGTAAGTTGGTGGCATTTACCCCATAAACCATTTCTTTGTCATACAAAGAATGAGACAGGGCAACAGGC
The DNA here is from genome assembly GCA_027067775.1 of Deltaproteobacteria bacterium. Classification (GTDB taxonomy): domain Bacteria; phylum Desulfobacterota; class Dissulfuribacteria; order Dissulfuribacterales; family QOAL01; genus JAADCZ01. The sequence goes on along the minus strand of JAMOVK010000042.1, from coordinate 34,636 downwards.
ACTTCAACTGAGGCTAGTACACCTTGGACCATGTCCTTGGCCTGGCTATTTGCCCAGATAAGGGCTATGTCTGGATCGCACCGGTTGATGTAACTGATTTTTCTCGAAATATCTGTTGAATTGGGATTAAAGCCCTGAGCACATCCAATTCTAAGACCATATTCAGGGGCATATCCCCTTATCCAAAGAAATAATTCCTTATAGAAATTGTCCACCTGGACCAGCACGCCCAAATTCTGATAGCGCCTTTTCTGAAAGACAGAAAACAGGGCCTTGAGCTCAGAAGAAAAGTTAAGAGTTGTTGAAAAGGTCCATCTGGTCTTTATGCCAGAAAATGTCAAAACAGGACTTGTACCGCTAATCAACATCAGGGGAATTCCCTTGTTTTCGGCAAATCTTCTTAGCAACAAGCAATTCTTGGCTGCAGAAGGACCTATCAGTGCAATGACTCCCTGTTCCCTTAACTGGCTAGCACCTTCTACAAGCCTATTTTCATCTGACATGGTATCAAATACCATGATCTCAAGGGAGCATCCCCTGATTCCACCTTGGAGGTTTATATTTTCAACTGCAAACCTTATGGATTTATACGCTACAGTTCCAAAGGAACTGAAAGGTCCAGAAAGGTCAAGGAGGGCGCCTATCTTAATAGTTGAGGCACTAACACCATTTCCTAAAACTGTGGTCGTCACCAGGACAGACAACAGTCCTGCAAAAATGAACCTCATAAAGAATGACCTTGTTGACTTTTTTGATTTCTCTGAGATAAACACCATACACGGCACCACACTGTTGTTATCAACAGTTCAACTTCACCTCAGAAGCCTTAACTGCCTTTTGGCTGCCTTTGCCTGAGGAGTATGGGGGTATTTTTTTACAAGCTTTTGCAAAAGAATCCTTGCACTTTCCTTGTCTCCAAGTTTTGCAAAGGCAAACCCCTGCTTGAGCAATGCATCAGGTACCTTGTTACTCTTGGGAAACTTGCTTATTACCTTGTTGTATTCCAGAATGGCCTCCTCATACCTGGATTGCCTGTACTCGCATTCTCCTATCCAAAAATGTGCATTTGCAACCATGGAAGAATTTGGATGCTGCTTTATAAAGTCCCTAAAGGCCTTTTTGGCTTCCTGATATTTTTTCAATCGGAACAGCTCTAACCCCTCCTGGTAAAGATCCTGAGTTTTTTCTACAACCGGGGCCTTTTCTACAGTAGTCTTCTTTACTTCCTGGCTCTTTTGTGTGGTAGTAACCGTGCCCACAGCAGATGCGGATCTGTTGGCCTTATCAACGACATTTTGTATGTCCTGTTTAAGTTGAGCAAGTTCAGCCTCTTCTCTTTCCTGGTTATATTTAATCTGATCAACAAGGCCATTTAGCCTCATTAGCTCACTTTCAAGATTATCTATCCTGGCGTTAAGTCTTGCAATGGACTTGCGGCTTCCTTGTTCAGCCTGGCCCTGAAGCTCTGTCATCTGACGCTTCATATTCCGTACCTCTTCGCCGATTCGATGAGTCTCTATTTGAAGCCCTGACACATTGCGTTCTAGCATATCTATCTGAGCCTGGGGGGCACAGCCAGAAAACAGAATCATCAAGGTTATCCCATAAAAAAGGTTGCGGTATTTTCTAGAAAAGCTCTTTGTCATAATAAAAAACCTCTACTTAAAGGTGTTAGGACCCCAAAATGGAAAATAATCGCGATGACCAAATTGAACAACAAGTCTCTGGTCCTGACCGTTGGCCTGCATTACAAACAGATGCTTATTACCACCAATCCTATTGGAACAAAAGAGTATTTGCCTTCCATCTGGTGACCAAGACGGATTTTCATTGTTGCCTTCAAAGGTAAGCTGAACCGGATCTCCCCCCTCTGGTGAGATGGTAAATATCTGGAATCGTCCTGATATACGACTAACATATACAATCCTATCGCCTACTGGTGACCACTGGGGATCCGTATTGTAACTTCCTGAATAGGTAAGCCTTGTGATCTTGCCAGAGACAAGGTTCAAAATGTACAGTTGCGGTCCCCCTGCCCTGTCTGACACAAAGACCAGCTTTTGCCCATCGGGAGAAAAAGAAGGCGAAACATTGATTCCAGGCCCTCTTGTCAGCCGTTTCAGGATACGTCCTGCAAGATCTATCATGTATATATCCGGACTGCCTGCCTTGCTTAGAGTAACTGCAAGACGCTTTCCGGAAGGATGCCAGGCCGGCGACATATTAACTCCCTGGAAGCATGCCATCTTTTTAATCAGACCACTGGCAAGATCCTTTAGATAGAGACAAGGCCTTCCGGTGCTGAAAGAGGTAAACGCAATAAAATGGCCATCAGGAGAATAACGAGGAGACATGACAATAGTATGAAGATGAGTTTCTTGCCGGATGCCAGAGCCATCAAAATCTGCAGAATAGATTTCACGCCCTGATGGATTTTCCGATACAAAAACAAAACGTGACAAGGTCAGGCCTGGACGACCGGTGATGGCAAGCACTATCTCGTTTGCAAAGCGGTGAGCCATCTTTCTAATGTCAGAAGCGGAACCGATGTAACGCCTGCCAACAATCATAGAGCCGTTTGTAAGGTCATAAAGTCTCATTACCACTGTGACCGACTTTCCCTTTCTGGAAAAGTCGGAGACGACCTTGTAGTCGATTTTTTCATCTTCCGTTTCCGACATTGAATTAAACACGGAAAAAAAACCCTGATATAACAGATCCTTGGATAAAAATTTTACGATCTTGCTAGAAATTTGCCTATTTTCATAAGTTATCGCAGACAGCCTTGGCTGTTCAATTGCTATTGGAATTTTTTCAAAAAAAGGAGAATTTATATCTATAAAAATCTTGGCCCAGACCAGGGAAAGAGACAGGCTATAAAAAAACAGAAAAGAAAAGATTATCAGAACAAATTTTCTAACCACTTAACAAACCCCTTTTAAATGTTGTTAAGGCAATATAAAAGGCCCCAGCCAATTTGCAAATCAACTGGGGCCTTTCTTTTTCTAGTTTTGATTATTTAGACCTTATTACCACCAACTAACTGTCTGGTCTGCATCAAAGATCATTTGAACTAACGTATCATAGTTGGGATCGTTGACATAGAGTTTGAATTCCATGGCATCCCTGTCACGGCTCAATATCTCTACCAGTTTATTGGTTTCGTCGTTGGGCTCGGACCTGTAAACGTGCAATATTTTCATCTTTTTTTCTTCGCTCATCTTCTTATCCTCCCCCTCTTACTCTTCTGAACATGCCGGTGGTGGAGTCTTGCTCTGCTTTGGCAGTCCGTAAGGTATGATAAGATCGGCCTCTCTCAACTTCTCGCCAAGCTCTTCTAGAGTGATTTTCGTCAGTTCAACACCTTCGACATCTTCTCCATCCACAGCCAAGACATCCCCTTCCATATCTCTTATCCAATCTATGTTTTCCTTTACATAATCGGAAAAACGGGGATATTCATTATACATGAAAACCGGGTAAGCATAGTGATTCTCAACGGCAAGACCCAAGGCAGAACGTACTGCATCTCCTGCATACATCCTATTTTGCATCAAAAAATAACACTTTTTGGATTCCATAATTTTAAGCCTCCTGTTTAAAGGACCAGATACTTTCCACACTCGTCAATAATGGCACCATGATAGGCCTGCGTTCTCATCTGACGAGGAATCAATCCCTTTGGAACATCCTTTTCTACATCGTAACCTTCACAGGTGTAGCTATCTGCACAAATAGCCAGATCTTCCACTTCACACAGATTGGCCAGTTTGACAAAATCCGGATGTTTTGTCAGATGCACTGACTTAAACGTGAAAAATACCATAACCTTCTTCCCAGCCCTCTTGGCAGCAGCGGCGACGCCGATGACATGCCTCATATACTGGGGAGAAGTAACAAAGATACCAAGTTTATTAGGATCAGTAGCCATAGGTTTAAAACCTCCCTTTCTCCAATAAGCTCTTGAAGAAAACTAGTTAGTATTTTTTACTTCTTCCTTACGTAAAAACGGATGAAACCCTCGTCTTCTCTCTCTCCAAGGTACTCATGCCCTGCCCTTGCACACCACCCGGGAATATCGTTCCTTGAACCGGGATCTGTTCCAAGGACCTCAAGGATTTCACCGGAGTTGATCTTCTCTATCTCCTTTTTTGTTCTCAGCAGGGGCATTGGACAGCTTAATCCCTTAGCATCCAATGTACGTGCTACCTCTAAGCCTTCAGGGGCAATCTTGATGTCGCTCATGTTTCCTCCTTTTTCTATAATAATTTTAATTCAGTCATAACTGAAATTACATTTCTACAATAAGCTTGTTAGAGTCCTCGTTCCAATCAACTATGATGTACCAAAGTGCCATGGCGATCATTACCAGGGCTATAGTGCCACCGTAGCCAAGGGCGTCTGGCAGATAAAGATGAATGCCCAGCTTCGATCCCTCATGGGTGGGACCAACTCCTTCCATGTGGATTGCCCGAAACCATTTTGTCATAAGGGCATTGGATATCCCAAAGAAAGGCACCACCAGCCAAAGTTTCATCTGCCCCTCGCCTACGCGCCACAAGGTTCCAGAACCGCAACCACCTGCAAACATGGCTCCAAGTCCGAACAAAAAACCTCCAAGGACACCACCCCAGCCAAAGGTTCCACGGACATAGTTTACCGGATCAAGGGTACGCCTTGCAGCTATCACTGCCTGGTCAGCCGCATCTATAACATCCTCCAGGGTATCGGCCAGTTCCTCGTCATCAACCTCATCCGGATCAATCTCGTCTATCACTTCACTGAGTATGGATTGAACAGCCACAGCAGAACCCCGCTGCGGAACAGCATACTTTAGAACTGCCGCACCAATTGCTAGCACCAGGATGCTCAAGGCAACAGACTTGGCAAGGGTGCAGTCCCCAGTCATATGGGGCTCCCTAAAGGCCTGCACCATGCACCAGCGCCCCCTCTGCATAGTATAACCAAGCCCGGCAGAGATAAGAAGGATGCCACTTAGTGAGTTGACATAATTATCACTCTGTCCTGAGTAATAATAAGCACCCCAAATAAGGACAACCAATGCGACAATGCCAACTAGAATCTTGAGACCATATGGGAAATCGAAATTCTTCCCTCCAGATGTGCCCCATGTTATGTGTTCCATCTCCCAGTATATGTATTTAAGCCCGAGAACTACTCCCACAACCAAACCTAACCACATGGTAAATCCGTTGGCTGCAAGGTTTCCAATGGCGTTGTACATCCCGCCAACATTGCAGCCTCCAGCAAAGGCAGAACCAATTCCCATAAGGATTCCAGCTATTATTGCCTTTACCAATTCCCAAGGAGGAGGAAATTTGAAGGAAAAGTCATTTCCAAGACAAGCGGATATAAATGCCCCGGCTAGAAAACCGATTCCAATTACAGAACCCGAGCTGACAACAACGGAGGCAGGCCGGGCATCAAAAATGCCCACACCGTAAAGTATCCATTCCCCCCAGTTCCTAATGGCTCCGACTGCTCCCCAGGGCCTCCACCAAGCCATTATAAGTATGCTTAAAAGCGCAACTATAAGGCCAGCAGCCGTTGCATTCCATTCAGTCTGGCAAAGGATCTTGAAAAAGTTCCTTACCTTTTCCTTAAACAAACCGTCGCTCATAGGACGCTCCCCTCCTCAACATGATGGTTAATAATGATTGCACAGGTTAATAAGGATTAGCATTGCATGAAGAGAACATTAAAGTTATTAATATTTTTTCCAAATTGAATTCGTACGTACCAAAATTCACGCACTGTGTCAAGGATTAGTTGAATGACCATTCAGTGGCAAATTTTCAAGGAATCTGTAATCTTAAAAAACCATTATTACCAATATTACCAAATTACCAAGTCGGTCGAAAACAACTTTTTAATTTATAGGAGAAGCTCCCATGAACAGAATACCCCTTCTGATCTTGCTACTCAGCATTGGTTCCATCTTCATCTTTAGTGCAGGCATGACCCAGGCAGCTTCAGAAATGACAGGGCTGTTCACAAAAGTCTTAACCAATGGCCTGACGGGGGTGGTTAAAGAAAGCCACAGGGCTCCGGTAGTAGCTGTACAGGTATGGGTAAAGGCAGGCAGCGCATACGAGACAGAAGAACAGGCAGGCATAACCCATCTTATTGAACACATGATCTTCAAAGGCACGGATAAGAGAAAACCTGGGGAATTAGCCGCCACAGTAGAGGCTTTAGGTGGGACCATAAATGCCTACACATCTTATGATTATACGGTATATCACTGTGTTGTTCCGTCACGGCATCTGACTACTGCCCTGGACATATTGGAAGATGCGGTCTTTCACTCAAAATTCGACCCGGAAGAGCTTGAAAGGGAAAAAAAGGTCGTGCTTGAAGAGATGAAGATGCGCCTCGACAATCCGCACACGAGGCTTTTTGAAAACCTGATGAGGATCTCTTATCAGGTTTATCCCTACAGGCGCCCAATTATCGGTTACGAAGAGACTGTCTCCTCCTTTACAAGACAAGACATCCTTGCCTACATGGCAAAACATTACAGGCCCTGCAACATGGCTGTTATAGTAACAGGGGATGTCAATGCCAAGGATGCATTGGCAAAGATCGAACAGTTTTTTGGTAAGGAAGATAAAAAGGAATGCTTAAAGCAGTCATTTCCTGAAGAGCCTCCACAAAAAGGGCCAAGAATCATAAAGACATCCATGGATTGCAACGAAGGTTACCTGGCCCTTTCCTTTTCTGGCCTTCCCAGTTTTACCGGACAAGATGTCCCGGCCCTGGATCTGCTATCTTCTTTGCTGTCTGACGGAGAAAGTTCCCTTCTTGTCTCCAGGCTAAAAAACCAGTTGCAACTTGTTCATTCCATTGATGCATCAGCCTTTACTCCTGCTGGTCCTGGCCTTTTCGAGATAACCGCAGATATTGATCCTCACAATCTGCAGAAAGTGCTTGTCAGTCTCTTTAGAGAGCTGGACAAGCTAAAAAAACAAGAGGTGTCTCCAAAAGACTTGACCAAAGCCAAAACCCAGCTTGTAACCGATTTTCTTTATAGCCAGGAAACCATGGAGGGAGAGGCCAGAAAACTTGGGATATTCCAGATCTTGGCAGGAGATGCAGCCAAAGAAATGGAGTATCTCAAAAAAGTCAAAGAGGTAACACCAAAAGATATCATGGATGTGGCTCAAAGGTATTTAAATCCATTAAAAATAAACGTCTCCATTGTCTTTCCGGAAGACTCAAATGTCACCTTCAGTGATCAAGATCTGAAAAATGCCTTGGATCAAGCATCAAACAAGGAATCAGCCAGCCTGATTTCCATGGCTGAAACAGGCACAAAAGGCAGGGTTCAGCGGTTTACCATTGGGAATGGAATCACCCTGCTTTGCCTTGAGAGCCATGACCTGCCAACTGTAGGAATCAGAATTGTCATGCCTGGAGGACTCAGATACGAGAATAAGGCCAACAATGGGATATTCAACATGCTGGGCAAGGCATGGACAAAGGGCACCAGTCTTCACAGCGCCCAGGCCATTTCCGAAATCATAGACGGCATGGGGGCCCATATTAACGGTTTTTCAGGCCAAAACTCCTTTGGCCTGAAAGGCAGATTTACAAGTGAGACCTTTAGAAAGGGACTGGCAATTCTTACTGAGATATTGCTTTCCCCCACCTTTCCTGAAAGAGAGGTTGAAAAGCTCAAGCCTCAAATCCTCGCTGCCATTAAACGCCAGGATGACAATATGGTATCTGTAGCAGTAAGAGAGTTCAGAAAACAGCTATTCTCACCGCATCCTTACTCGATGAATGTGCTTGGCACACCTGAAAATGTTATGCGGTTTTCAAAGGATGACCTTATGTCCCTTTACCAGGACTATGCGGTGCCGGACAGGGCGGTCATTGCCGTAGTTGGAGACTTTGATACTAATCAGTTAAAAAGCGAGTTGTCCATTCTATTAAAGAACTGGCAAAACCAGGCCAAGGGCTTTCTTCCGTCTCCACCCGATCCCCAAGCCCTAACATCTCCTAAGGTGATAAACATCTATAGGGATAAGCAGCAGGAACACATAGTGCTTGGATTCATGGGTACCTCTCTATCTAGCAATGACAGGTTTCCTCTGGAAGTCCTAAATGCTATACTTGCCGGACAGGGTGGAAGACTCTTTAAAGAACTCCGGGACAAGGAATCACTAGCCTATGCCGTGACTTCCTTTATCAACTTTGGTGTTGATTATGGTTTTATAGCCACATACATAGCATGTTCACCAGAAAAAAAACAAAAGGCCCAAAAGGGAATGTGGAGGGAACTGTATAGGATACAGGAAGAAGCCCCGGAGGCTGCAGAAGTGGAGCGGGCCAAGAACTGGCTTATTGGCAGACACCAGATATCCCTCCAGACACCAGGATCGAAGGCCATGGACATGGCTATTAACGAACTTCTAGGGCTTGGTTATGATTTTTCTGACAGATATCCTCAGCTTGTCCAGAAGGTGAGTCCACAGGATGTGGTTTTGGCTGCAAAACGCTATTTCAATTCACATGCTTATGTGCTTGTTATTGTGGGTCCATGACAAATGCTCGAATGTGTAAATCTTACTGTAAAACAGGATTCTGAGCGGGCTGCTCAGGTTGCCCAAGAGGTAAAGCAGTTTCTCGAAAAACATGAGGTAAAAGTCTCCCAAGGCTCCATCACCCCTGGAGATCAGGCAGTAATAGTAGTCGGGGGAGACGGCACATTGCTCCATGTAGCAGCAAAGGCCTTTGAAAAGCAGCTTCCCCTTCTGGGAATAAATGCAGGAGGACTTGGCTTTCTTACTGAAGTACATACTGATGAGATGAACGAGGCCCTCGAACGTCTGGTAAAAGGTAACTTTGAACTAGACAGAAGAATGGTGCTAAGGGTACAGGTATTCAATGAAGATGGCAAAGTCGTCAAAGAGTATACAGCATTAAATGAGGCAGTGATCACAAAAGGCGCTCTATCAAAAATCATAAGTATAAATACCTGGGCAGATGGTAACTTTCTTACAACTTATCGGGGAGACGGTCTCATTGTTTCAAGCGCTACCGGTTCTACAGGATACAACCTTTCTGCAGGTGGCCCAATTATCCATCCAGGGCTTGAAGTCATAGTACTTACACCCATATGCCCTTTTGCGCTAAGCGCAAGGCCGCTTATACTTTCTGGTTCTTCCACTATCACGGTTGAGGTTAACCAGATCCAAGAGGAGGTATGCCTTGACATAGATGGACAAGTTGGAATGCCCCTACATAAAGGCTACAGGATCAGTATCTCAAGACACAAAGGTTATCTGAAGCTAATAAAGTCTCCCCATAGAGACTACTTTACCATCTTACGAGAAAAACTTGGCTGGACAAGTGCCATACCTCTACAATAAGTTACACATCCTTGAAACTCATCAATCCTAAAAAACGATCGGGGCCTTGCCAGACTGGCAGGCTCCCAACTCGTTTTTTACTTGAACTAACCCAGATATTGACAACGCCTAGGCTTCATTTGCCCCTTGTTTCTTATCCTCAAAGTGTATCTTGGTAAGAAGCCTCTCTTTTTCTTGTTCCATTGCCTCTTTGCCTGCTTCAAGTGCGGATTCCAAAACCGACTTTTTTGCCTCCACCACCTCTTTGCTCTTTTCAAGGAGCTCTGAGGCCTTTTCTTTTACTTCGTCTGCCACCTTAAGAGCCTCATCTTTGGCCACGTTTGCCTGCTCCTTCAAAAGTTCCCTTGTCTCAGGACCAGACTTTGGAGCAACCAACAAGGCCAACCCGGCACCTACAGCACTGCCCAATAAAAATGCAAGGGCTACACCGCCTGCAGAATAACGTCCGTTGCTCATTTATTATCACCTCCTTTGTGTATATTTTCAGTTACATATTCTATCGACGCCTTCATTCCAACAGCTAGACTGGCTACCTGCACTGCAAGGCCTGTAAGGCCACCTTTTATAATACCAGTTACCATGCGCACGGTATGACCAGCCTCATCTACTGCCTGAAAGAGCTCATCTGCTGCCTTTATCTTCTCCTGCACATCATGGGTTATTTCATTTATTCCATTAACCAGCTGTTTTGTTTCATTAAGAATGGGAGGAACGTCCTGCTCGAGCCTGGTCTCTAGAATTTCCTCCAGCGATTTCAAACGACCAAGGGTATCGGTAATCTCGGCCATCACCTTTCCTGCCTCATGCTGTAGCCTCTCAAGATATACCTGTCCTTCGCGCATTATCTCGTTCAAATTGTCTTCTATTCTTGCAGCCCCATCCAATATAGGTTCGAGCTGGTGAATACGCTTGTCTACAAGGGTCAAACTCCGGTCCACTTTCTTTAAAGTGGTACGAACAGCCGCAACCAGCATGACAAAACAGATGCTAACTACAACCAGACAAACACAAACTACCGCATAGAAGATATATTCTGGGCTGCTCCAAAACTGTTCTAGATTCACCAGTGCCTCCGGATTTACACATCCATCATTTAAAAAGACATTAAGTCATGGACAAACTATTTTCAACAAAAGAGCGCATTTCAAGAAGCATCACACTGTGAAAGGCGGTTGATTCGTTCCTCCTTATTGAATCTGTTGTTTCTATACCTATTTTAATAAAGGATGGGACAAATCTATAAGACAACATCTCACAAGACAGACCCAAGAATATAAAAAATTTGGAGGCAACCATGAAAAATTTAGTGGTTTATTCATCAAAAACAGGTAATACAAAAAAACTTGCACAGGCAATCTATGATTATCTTCCCGGAGAAAAAGAGATCTATCCAATAGATCAGGCCCCAGACCCAAATGACTACACCTTTGTGGCTGTTGGCTTCAGAATAGAGGACGGCGAACCTGACATGGCTGCTCAGGAGTATTTGAAAAAGTTTATTGATGAAAAGGAGCTGTTTCTCTTTGCCACCCATGCATCTAAGCCAGAATCCGAAACAGTTAAAAATGCCATCAACAAAGCCAAAAAACTAGCAAAAAGAGCAAAGATAGTTGGAGTTTTCGACTGTCTGGGAGAAGTCCCTGAACAGATTTTGGAGGAAGCACGCCAAAAGGAACCTGTACCAGAATGGGTCAAGGACGCGGAGATGGCCAAGGGTCATCCTAATGATGAAGACATAGACAGACTTATAAAACTACTGAACAGCCTTGACCTACCATTATAACAATTCTTACAAATAGCAGGCGATATGGCTCCAAAATCGCCATATCGCCGTGATATTCCCTCAAATTCTCCACAGATTTTCTTGGCTAGACAATTCTTTTAAGTTTTTTCAATTTTTTCCTGTTGATACATTTTAAGTTAAATTATTAACCTTTTTATCTTGAGTCTTGTTAAAAAAGGAGTATATTCTTGCACCGCTGGATTTTTGCCAATGGGGGAAGTCGTAAGTTGATTATTACTATAGATGGACCGGCCGGGGCTGGAAAAAGCACCATTAGTAAAAAGGTGGCAAAAAGACTTAATTTTTTGTATCTGGACACAGGGGCAATGTACAGGGCCTGTGCCCTGTTTATGAAGGAGTGCCACATATCTCTGGATGATGAAGATAGGGTCTCAGACGCCCTGAAAGACCTTGTTATTGAATTTTATCAAGGGCGTGTCTTTCTTAATGCAAAGGACGTATCAAGGCAGATCAGAACTCCGGAAATGGATAAAGCAGCCTCGCAGATCTCTAGAATACAGGCTGTTAGGGATAAGCTTTCGCTTATTCAGAAAAAGATTGCCTCGGGTTCAGACACTGTTGCCGAAGGACGGGATATGGGTACGGTGGTATTTCCTGATGCCGATTTGAAGATATTTCTTACGGCCTCACCTGAAGAAAGGGCCAGAAGGCGACAGAGACAGCTTGCAAAGCAAGATAACATAATTTCATTTGATATTATATTGCAACAAATCAAAAAACGTGATAAAGCAGACATTGAAAGACCCATTGCTCCCCTTCGACCGGCTAAAGATGCCAAAATTATTGATTCAAGTAACATGACTGCCGATGAGGTAGTAGAGGAGATAATAAAACTTGCAACTAGATAGGAGAAAGAGATGGATAAGAAAAAAGAGGTGTCACAGTTCTCGTTCAGCGTGGATAACTGTCTTGGATTTATTGCCAATCGCCTTGTAAAGGCATTTTTAAAGCTGCTAGATTATAAGCTAGAAAACTTTAACCTTACCGGTGCGCAGTTCTGTGTATTAACTAAGCTTTTTGAAGAAGAAGGCCTAACACAGACCCAATTGGCCCACCGTCTCTATATAGAAAGCCCCACCCTTGTCAGGACATTGGACAGGCTGGAAGAGGCTGGATTAATAGAAAGGCGCAGGGTTCCCTCTGACAGAAGGGCATTTCATATATTTCTCACACCCAAAGGACGCGAACTCCAGGAAGTGCTTCTGCAAAAGGGGAGCGAAGTACATAACATAGCGGTAAAAGGCCTAAGCGAAGCTGAAATTGCCCAGCTAAAGGATCTATTATTCCAGCTTTGGCAAAATCTGGAAAACGGCACCAAGGAAGCCAAGGAGGAAGAAAAAAAATAGGGCGGCTCTTGTTGATGAGAACTTAGGGAAAGCTTTTAGATACTATTTAGACTGCCTAAAGCACTTGTTAAATAGTCTGGAAATCACCTCTAAAATATCGTTTAATCTGAATGGTTTTGTCAGCAAGGCATCTATTCCCTTGTCTTTGAGATCTTCTTCCTTGAAAGATGCACCCCATCCTGTCATCATGACAACAAAAGTCTTTGGGGATAACGAACGAATTGCCGAAGCTATCTCCCAGCCACTAATCCCAGGCATTCCCAAATCTGTAAGTACCAAATCAAAATGCTCCTCTTTGATCTTGGCAAGGGCCTCCTTTGGATCTGCGAAACTTGTGACATGATGACCAAGGCTTCCAAGCATCAGACCTATAAGCTCGACTATCTGCGGTTCGTCGTCTATCGCCATGATCCTGAGTTTTTGATTTCCAACCCGCTCATGACAATCTTGATTCTTGCTCTCCTTTTTCCTGGCGTGGGAACGTGGAAGAGAGATTATGAACGTACTGCCACAGCCTTTCTGAGATTCAACATCAATCTTACCTCCCACATTTGAGATCAGACCATAGACTATACTCAGGCCAAGTCCGGAACTTCCGCTCTGCTTGGTAGAGAAATATGGATCAAAGATGTGGGGAAGTACGTCCTCATCCATGCCGGTACCAGTATCCCTAACCTCAATTATGGCATGCTCGTCCTTCTTGTAAGATTTGATAATGATCTTGCCCCCTGCAGGCATAGCGTCTATGGCATTTATAATGAGGTTAATCAATACCTCTCTCAACTCATAGGCAGCCATGTTGGCAGTAAGTTTCCTGTCAAGATGGGTTTCTACACTGATATAAATTCCTCTTTTTTCACATTCGTCCTTCCAAAGAGGCCTGGTAAACTGGACCGCCTCCTCTATAATTACAGCGGTTTCGATAGACTTTTCAGCCGGTACATGTTTACCGGAATGACCCTTTACAAAGGCCTGGATTCTCTTAATGGTCTGGGCGCCATCGTTTACACACTTTTCAATGTTTTTGAGACGCTGTTCATGTTTTGTTCCCTGAAGCTCCATCTGCAACAGTTCCACATTGCCAAGTATAGCCATGAGAAGGTTGTTGAAGTCATGGGCAATGCCTGCTGCCATGGAACCAAGCGCCCTCAGCTTTTCCTCCCTTATCCGTTGCTCAGAGTCATGAAGGTGATCTGACAGGTCATGGATAAAGACTATGCCGCCTATTTTATGACCTTTTTTTGATTTTACGGGATGATAAAAAAAATCAGCCAGAAATGTTGTACCGTCTGGTCTGATGAGGCGCACCTGGGATATCTTTTTAAAGACGTCTCCCTTTACGGTTTTAGTAAATTCAAGAAAAACCGAGGCATCCATAAAATAACGGCCAAGCCCCTTTTCTTTGAGAAAGTCATTGTCACACTGAAACAATTCACATAAAGACTTGTTGGCATGTATGAAGCCACCATCTGATGACAAAAGACATATCCCCTGTGGGGCATTTTCCATGGCAGCCATAAGATAATCCACTGGCATACCATCCTGAAAAGCCTCTTCCTTGGTCCTGTTGTTACTTTCGACAATATTTTGGATGTAAAAATGCCCTTCTGCCAGTACGTCTTTCTCTCTATAACCCTGGATCAGATGAGCTATAACCTGAGCAATTATAATAAGATTCCTCTTAAGGCTGTTTGTAAACTCCATTGCCCTTGAAGAGCTCAGGTTTAAAATACCCTTGGAAGAGATTGGCAGACAGGCCAAGGATCTGGGAACCTGCTTGGCATTTTCTACTAGAGGAATCTCCATTTCGGAACTGTCGCTTATAAATACAGGCTGCTGGGAATCAAAGACTTCCCAGGCAATGCTCTTTCCTTTTTTAAAAAAGAGTCCCTTATTGAACTTCCTATCAAGCTCTTTGGTATCTTCATCCACCAACTGGCTGATTCCAATGGCTGCTGCAAGTTCCAGTATCTCCTTTTCTGGCTTATAAATGAGAAGAGAGACATTTTCACAACCTATCTCTTCAGCCACTATCTTTACAATCTGGGAGTAGAGTTCTTCTTTGTTTGCAATCTTGGAAGGAACCTCCATGAGTCGAAGCACAATTCCAAGAGCACGCATGTGAACGAGCCTGTCCTGGTCCATATCAAGGATGCTATCCTTAATTTCATCCATATTGATTGGTTCTTGATAACTGTGAAAATCAGACATTTCAGGACTGCCCTACTATTATGTTCGCAAGGTTATCTATCTCATCCTTCAGATTCATCGCCTTTTCATAAAAAAGATCCATTTGATTAAGCTCAATACCTGCAAGAAGAAAGACCTTTGTATCAGGTAAGACAGGCTCTGGGCCCACACCGCTTGATGCTTCCACCATTTTTGCAATATGAGCAGCAACAGCAACTACAGCGCATTCCCGTGAAAAGCCTTTGGACAACATGGGACTGTGATGGAACTCCAACACCTGTGCCATCTGATCAGAAAGACCCCACCTGCTTGCAAGCAGGTACCCAACCTCTGTATGAGTCATGCCAAGTTTTTGTTCCACAGCCCAGGGATGTACGCCGAGTCTTCTGGCTTTTACTTCGATATAATTGAACTCGTCTGGCATCAACTGAGCCATTGCAAGGCGTCCAATATCATGCAAAAGCCCCATGAGATAAAGCTCGTTTTTATCCAAAAACTGCTTGTCCTTGCATATCTCTTGGGCACAGGATGCTGTCATCAGGTTATGGACCCAAAAACGCTTAATATCAAAACCTTTTGCCAAGACTACATTTCTGAACTGATTCACCAGACAGATGGCAAGAGAGAGGTTTCTTACCTCATCCACCCCAATAAGCATGACCGCCTTCTCAATGGTATTCACCTTGCCCCTGAAACCGAAGTAGGCACTGTTGGCCACCCTGAGCAACTGAGCACACAACGATGCATCTGGCTCAACTATCGTGCTTATTTCATCAAAGGTGCAGTTTTTCTGGGTGATAGTGCGAAAAAGACTCAATACAATACTGTTTGGCACAGGAAAATATCTTATCTCATGAACCTTCTGCGCAATATCACTCTTACATAGTTGACTTTCCATAAGGCCTTTTGAAGGTAAAACATTTTTTTCTTTTTATCGGCAATATAAGGGGAAAGATGAACAGAGAAGAGCGATTTACAAGAATTTTGAGCAGTATTTTATCTCGATACAAGAAATAAGGGTCTAAGCACCAAAGAATTGTCCTTGAAGATAATGGAAAACCGAATCCCTTTTTTCTTCATAAGTTTAAGACGCTTTTTATCCACAATAAAAAAAACTTTTTTTGAGGAATTGTTCATAATGCTGTTAACCTTGTCCATATCCAGCTTATTAATAGTTCTATCCAGATAAAAGGTGCATTCCTCATCCCAAAAACCTGCATAATACAATGGACTGGAGCCGACAATCCTGATCACCTTTTTGCAGAAGGGACGCACATCCTTGCCCTTATAGATTGCAGGCAGAGTAAACATACCCGTAACCAGAAAGAAAGAAGCTGCTGCTGCCATAAAAAAAGGGAGAAGCTGCTTGCCCCTGGTCCTGTTGATCAATATCGGACCAAGAAAAATAAAAAAAAGTAAAAGAAAAAGTAAATACTGACTGGTTAGAGTCGACAAAATGAAAGCAGCAACATCCTCTTGAGCCTTCATAACAGAAAGCAAAAGACTGTAATCTAGAAAGTGTATATATACTCCAGTCAAGAAAAGGCAGAGAAAAAGGGTAACAAGAAGGCATGAGATGCCCTTGAGAGCATAGGTGAAAAGTCCTTTATTCTGTGGGGCCATTAAAAAATTTGCACATAAAAACGATGCAGCCGGATACAAGGGAAGTATGTAGTCGCTTCTTTTTGAGGTCGCCAGGGAAAAAAAGACTAAAACAAACCAGAAGTAAACAAACAGGACTTTTATTTCAGGACGGATACTACGCCAGCCTTTTACAGTTGTATAACACCAAAGCGGAACCATTAAAGACCACGGGAAGAAGCCTGTTAGCAGATACACCAGATATCTTGTGGGCGGAGAGTGATTAAACTCCTTGAATGAGCCACCTGGCAGCAAAGAAGAAAAACGAGAAAGATTTTCTTCCAGGATAAAGCGGTAAAAGAACCTGAAATCCGTCTTAAGGATAACATATACATACCAAGGAAGGCATACTGCCAAAAAAACCAGCATATAGGGGGATAGAAAAATTTCCCTTATAAGGTAAAACCTTTTGCTGACGATTAAAAAGATGCCAACGGTTCCAAATATCAAAACGGCCCCAACGGGACCCTTTACCATGACCGACAGGCCGGCAGTAAGAAAAAAAGCAGTAAGAAAGTTTTTGTTTAGCTTGCCTGGATCTACTTCGGCATCTTTTCCAACAGACGAAACAATTCTTATGAAAAAATAGATAGATAGGAAACATAAAGAAGAAAATAGCAGATCCATTCTGGCTATCTGTGACATCCAGAAAATTTTGGGACAAAAGACAAAGACAAGGCACCAAAGGGCCAGAAACCCTTTGTCTAGCCTGAGATACTGCGAAAGCTTCCAAAAAAGAAAGAAAAACAGGACCAAAGAACCAATGGAAGGTAAACGAGCCGCCACCTCCCAGCTTGGGCTTACACGGTAAAGGCCACTGATCAGCCAGTAAAAACCAGGCGGTTTGTCAAGGTCCTCCTTGCCGTTCAACTGATTGATAAGATGCGCCCTGCCTTCATAAAAGGCCTTTGCAATCAGGGCTGACTCTGCCTCGAGGGTTTCACAGAGGGAACGGTGGCTGGCAAGGTAGAAAGAGGCCGTGAAAAAACATGCCAAAAAGAATAAAAATGCCCAAAACAGTGGCCTGTTCCCAGTCATGCAAAGGTCACCAAGAGCAGAGGCAAGATATAAAAGACTCCGGCACTTACGTACAGCAACTTGATTGAAGATCTTACATCATCAAGGCCCGGTGGCCTTCCTTCCTTGTTAATGTAGGAGAACCTGTACAAAGCACCCTGATAAACCACAGGGCCGCCAAGACTGACGCCAAGAACATGGGCAAAGGCAGACTCGGGAAAACCGGAATTTGGGCTTTTGTGAAGGCGCGCGTCCCTAACTGCCCCCCTGACAACTTCTGATGGAGGGCTTCCCTTAACCAAAAGGCCTGCAACAGAGATGATAAAGACGGAAAGTCTTGCTGGGATAAAGTTGAGCGCATCATCCATGCGTGCAGCAGCCTTTCCTAGGCTTTCGTATTTCTTGTTCTGATAACCCACCATGGAGTCGAGGGTGCTCACCATCTTAAATGCCATGCACATGGCCGGGCCACCCAGCAGTGCATAGAAAAATGGAGAACAAACACCATCTACAAAGTTCTCCGACACCGTCTCTATTAACGAACGACAGATAGCGGTTTCATCCATGTCTGTCGTATCCCTGCTAACAAGCATTGAAAGGCGTTTTCTTGCAATTTCCATCTCGCCTTTACCAAGGGGAGTCAAGACCTTGGCAGCCTCACCTGCAAGACACCTCAGACACAGCCCAAAGTAGATGCATCCACAAGAAAAAAGGAGAAAAAGCAAAAGCGAGACAGATCTTAAAAAAGAGGATAAAGCAAAAACGCCCAGAAAGGTGAATGTTGTAAGGCCAATGCTCATGCCTGCTCCATATACCATCGGATCCAAGCGAGAGGCTGCAGACATCTTTTCACAAAAAGAGATCGCCGCTCCCATCAACCTTATAGGATGCCACGGATGATTTCTGTCTCCAAAAACAACATCGGCCAAAACACCGCCATAAAGGACAAGCAAAGAATGGGGTTTAAAGAGATAAGGCTCAAACATCAATCAGTCTCAACAGTTCATCCACTTTGGAGTTTGATTCAAGCCAGTCTGCCAGCCTATCAAAGTGTTCAGTCCTGAACTGCCTGTAGGAGAAAGAAACTGGCAACGGCTTTAGGCCCTTGCGCTTCCTGGCAAGATTCAAAAAGGTCCGCCTGAAATCATCGTTATCAAATATGCCGTGGATATAGGTGCCAAGTATGCCAAACCTCTTATGAAAAAGAAAGATCTCCTCACCTTCATGACCAATAGAGTAAATATCTTTTGCAGGCCCTTCTAGTCTGCTTCGTCCCATGTGAATTTCGTATCCGTTAATAGTCATGGGCTCATGTGAAAGCAACTCACATTCAACCCTGACACTCAGTTGTCTTAGAGCCTTCTTTTCCACCATTTCGGTGGACAGTGGCAAAAGACCAAAGCCGGAATACTCTCCCGGTTTCCCATCGCTTCCAAGCCTGTCTGAGATGGTGGAACCAAGCATCTGAAATCCACCGCATATGCCTGCAACCACCCCTCCCCTTTTTATAAAACTTGCAATCTGGTCTTCCCAGCCCCGCTCTTTCATAAACTCCAGATCTGATGTTGTAGCTTTTGTACCAGGAATTATGAGTATATCTGCATCAACCAGTTCCTCTGGATCACTGCAGAGGACCACGTCCACATCAGGCTCCAAGCCAAAGGGAGAAAAGTCAGTAAAGTTGCTTATCCGTGGAAGCCCTGCTATCACCACCTTCAAGCCACTGTGATCTACTCCCTTTTTTGACTCTATTTTCTTGACAAACACCCCGTCTTCTTCATCTACATGTATGTCATGAAACCAGGGCAGGACTCCGAAAACAGGAACGGGCACTATGGTTGCGAACATGTTTATTCCTGGCTCAAGCAGCCTGACATCTCCCCTGAACTTGTTTATGATAAAGGCCTTTATAAGATGACGATACCTGTTTTCAACAAGGTCATAGGTTCCCTTCAGGCTTGCAAACACACCGCCCCTGTCTATGTCAGCAACCACAACCACTGAAGCCGTGGCATAATCTGCCATCTTCATGTTGACTATGTCGGTTTCTCTGAGATTGATCTCGGCCGGGCTCCCGGCTCCCTCCATCACTATCACATCAAACTCGCCGGCAAGGCTGTCGTAGGCATCCCTTACCACCTGCCAATGTTCCTGACTACGCCTGTAATAGTCTCGCGCACCAAGATGCTCGCATGGCCTCCCCATCAGAATCACCTGGCTTCTGGCATCTGAGGATGGTTTTAAAAGAACCGGATTCATCCGTACATCTGGCAGAAGGCCGCAGGCCTCTGCCTGAAACACCTGGGCACGTCCCATCTCTTTGCCATCTGCGGTAACAAAGGAATTTAGGGCCATGTTCTGGGCCTTAAATGGGGCCACCCTGATCCCTCTTCTGGCAAGAAGCCTGCACATAGCAGCGACCACAACAGATTTGCCCACACCAGAGCCTGTTCCCTGAAACATTATAGATCTTGCCTTTGACATGGCAGAAGAAATTAGAACAACGACCTCAATAAGGCAACAGCAAGGAGGAGAAAAAAAAGAGAGACGAAAAACTGGTGGGCGGTACTGGGATCGAACCAGTGACTTCCACCGTGTGAAGGTGGCACTCTCCCGCTGAGTTAACCGCCCGTCTCTATACAATAACAATAAAAAGTAATAAAGATATGTTCACACCTTGTCAACCGTTAAAATTGGGGTAAAAGTGGCTGCAACCTTTTGATTCCTGACATTAAAAGACGGTGCATGAAACTATACAGTGAAATTTTTCAAAGACTATCGGGTGATACCGGCCTGTTTCTCTGGATTGGCAGGACTCCGGCATGCGGGGACTCGATTCATTGTCTTTTGTTCCATGAACCGGTCAAGACCCTGACACTTGATCATCCGTCAAGTCCTGAACATCTTCAACAGCTTTTTGAAGAAATAGAAAATGGCCTGAGCATGGGACTTTATGTAGCTGGCTGGTTGGCATATGAGGCTGGTTACCTTATGATTCCTAAACTTCATAATCTGGCCTCAGACATCAGACTCTCTGTCCCTTTGGCATGGTTTGGTCTGTATAAAAAACCCATTGAGCTACCCCAAAATTGTTTAGAGCTTTGGTTGAATAAGAAGGCAAAAAACAAACCGTATCCCATCACTTTAGATTTTGACACTTCTAAGCAGGAATTCATTCGCGACATAAATACGATCCACTCGTACATCAAATCTGGGGACACGTATCAGATCAACTATACCATCAGGGGCAGATTTGACTTTGAGACTGATGCCTTCCGTCTCTTTTGCCTCCTGAGAAGAAGACAACACACAGCCTATGGAGCATTTGTCAGGCC
Organism: Deltaproteobacteria bacterium; assembly: GCA_027067775.1. Classification (GTDB taxonomy): domain Bacteria; phylum Desulfobacterota; class Dissulfuribacteria; order Dissulfuribacterales; family QOAL01; genus JAADCZ01. Next base: position 13,905 of record JAMOVK010000042.1, on the reverse strand, counting down.
CCACAAAGACCTCCATGTCCTTTCTGTTTCTCCCGAGCTCTTTTTTGCCCGTCAGAAGGACCACATATGGTCAAAGCCCATGAAAGGTACGGCTCCAAGAGGCAAAAATCAAAAAGAAGACCTCTTGTTTGCCTCCATGCTTGGAAAGGATGAAAAAAATCGGGCAGAAAATGTTATGATTGTGGATCTTTTAAGAAACGACCTTGGCAAAATCTGCCAGACAGGCACAGTACAGGTGCCCGAACTTTTTTGTGTTGAAAGGTATGAGACCCTGTACCAGATGACATCTACCGTTCAGGGAAGGCTCAACAAGGACACATCATGGTCTGAAATCTTCAAGGCCCTATTTCCATGCGGTTCTATAACAGGTGCTCCAAAGATAAGATCCATGGAAATCATTGCAGAACTGGAAAACTCGCCTCGTGGCATTTACACTGGAGCCATAGGTTACATCTGTCCGGATAACAGTGCAATATTTAACGTGGCAATACGCACTGTAACTATTGAGAAAAATGTTGGACAGATCGGAATAGGTGCTGGTATCACCATTGGCTCAAAACCAGATGAAGAATATGATGAAACTATACTGAAAGCTAAATTTCTCACCATGAAAACCTGTTAGCAATGAACGAGGTTAAAAAATTTTTCCTTATAGAAACCCTTGCATGGAAGTGGGAGGACTTTTCAGAACGGGAAAAGGGATTTAACCTTTTGGGCTATCATATTGCAAGGATGTCAAAATCTGCAAACGATTTTCGCATACCTTTTGATAGACAAAAACTTGAAGAGGAACTCTATCAAACAGGGTATAAGCTTCTAGAAAAAGGTGAAACAATCCAAAAAATCCGCATCACTCTTGACGGGCGCGGCAAACTGGCTATCTCTTGCCAAAAGTTTCCACCAACACCCGATCTGCCTGTCAAAATCGACATCTCACCCCAACGGGTTAAAAGCTGTGATACTTTTCTGTATCACAAAACAAACAAAAGAAGGCTTTTTGATCTGGAACGAAAAAGGCTGAAAAAAGCGGGAACCTTCGAGACCATCTTTCTTAACGAACATGGAGAACTCACGCAGGGAACAATAACAAATCTTTTCCTAGATAAAGACAAGGGGATCCTTGAAACTCCTGCCCTTGCCTGCGGACTTTTGCCAGGGACATTGAGACAACACCTTCTTGACACCCGAAAGGCCGTGGAAACCATCTTGACCACCGATGACCTTTTAAATGCCAAAAGAATATTTGTTGGCAACTCGCTAAGAGGGCTTCTTGAAGCTAAACTGGTGTGAAGACATCTTTAGGATTGTAAGCATCTTCAAAAAGAAGGATTCGTCAAAAAGAGGACCATTTTCATCCAAAGGAGAAAAACCGACCTTGGATACAACAAATCTTCCTTTAATAGCACCTTTTTCAAGATAAAAATCAATCCTTTTGGGATAGACAGAGTCACCTTCATGTTTGAAAAATATTTGAAATGCTTCAGAGTAGAACCTGTGTGGAGAAAGATCCTTCAGATATTCAAAAAAGACGATGTTGTTAAGAAATCTGGCCTTGAAACACAAAAGATTCGAGATGTTCGCATTACACATAACCTCTTCAAGATGACAGTATCTAGCCGGAGACCATGGATTTACAATAAGTTCAACAATTCTGATGGCTGTCTTGACGTCTATATTTCCGTAACTAGTAAAAAAAATCTCTCCCCTGTATACCTTGCCATATCTTGGCAGATAGACCCATGCCATATCTTTCTTTGCAAGAAAATCAAAAACAGTAACACCAAGGGGAGCAAATCCCTTTATTCTGACAAAGGATCCGTTCCTTTTTGAAATCAACCACACCCTTATCTTTACAGACGGATGGTCTTTCCCATTCAGGCTCAACTTCAGACGGCCTTCAATGGAAATGCAATCAAGCTGCATGGCCCTATCTAGTAGGTCTTGCAAAATGTTGCCGCTCCTTTCAACAGGAGGAATGATGGTCTTCTGGCCCTTTTGAAACAATGAACAACCAGAAACAACGAGTAAAAAAGCAGCCCATGCCAAAATCCAATATCTTCGGCATCCTTTTTTCTTTTGCCTCATAATTTTGCACCGAACCCAAAAGTAGCTTGTATTAATAGAGAGAGGCTATTAGATTTTAACTGAAATTCCAAGGAGGTTTCATGAAGGATTCAACTACGGCACAAAGAGCCCAGCTTTTGTTCAAAGAGGGTTTTCACTGAAGCCAGGCTGTATTTTCTGCAGTTGCAGAAAAACATGGAATCGGGGCATTAGGAGTAATAAGGGCCCTTGCCCCGTTTGGAGGAGGTCTTGGCAGTACAGGGAGTACATGCGGAACTTTAGCTGGAGCACTTGGTGTTCTTGGTTTTTTTATGGGAAAAGATAAACCTTCAAAAAGGGACCACAAGCTCATGTGGAAACTGGCCAGCAAAATGGTTAAGGCATTTCAAGATATAACAGCACAATACGGTGGAATGGACTGCAAGGATATTGCCAGAGTAGACTGGAAAGATCCCAAACAGGTAAGGTCCTTTTACAAGGATCCTTCGAGTAGACGCACGGAATGCATTTTTGTTATAGGGAAGACCACAGAGTATCTAGAAAACATCATGGAAGAATACAATATAGAATAAAAAGGATGGTATAATTTATGACTACAGAAGAACTGCTTCCAGAAGGTGAAAAGTTAAGAAAGGCTGTCAAATGGTTCTCGGAAATGATCAAAGAACATCCGGAAAAATCAAGAAAAGAGCTTATCCTTGAAGCTGAGATAAAATTCGATCTTTCTCCAAAAGAGTGCGAGTTTCTAAACAAAAAATTCCTTTGATAAAGGCCTTTCAGACCTTTTTATCAAACAAAATCCCAACCATCTCATCCAGTTTTTCAGCAAGTTTTCTCACCTCTTCTGGAGGAATTTCTCTGATCACGTCTCCTGTCTCTTTGTCAACTATCTTTATATACGTCTGGCCAGTCTTATCGTCCTTGTTGAACTTGAGTTCTACGTTATTTATTAGGTCAAACTCATTCTTGAAGGCCTGAAAAAGCTCATTTGAGATTTCGTTTTCCTGATCGCTCTTGTTGTAATCCGTACCTTCTTTAGTGTTAGGGCCATAGGGCCTGGTTGACTTGTCAGGCGCCCTGACAGTCTGCAGTAGCTGTTTTCCAGTATCCTGCTGCGAAGGATCAAAGACAGGATAACCAATCTGCTTAACTCCTATTTCACTAATCATGACCTTACTCCTTTAAGGCTTTGATTGCCGTAGGCTGTATAGGCCTTTTTACGGCTTTTTATATCTTTCATCTCTTCCATGATCTCTTTTTTCTTTTCTCTGGCTAGTCCTGTTACCAGCTGTTCAAGTGATATAACAGAACCCAGAACCTCTGCTATCTCCCTAGCCTCGGAAACAGAAGGACTGGCGGCCTGAATCTTCTTCATTAGGGCCTGTCTTTTGGCAAGCAATTCAGACATTGCAGACATATCTCCATCTACAATGCTTCTCGTAATCTCTTTAAGGGTCTGCTCCAGGCCTTTGCATGCCATCAACATAATCAGCTACCTCTCATAGGGCTGTCTGCACTTGCTTGACAGGCTCAACATGAGCAGCCTTGTCAACAGGTGGATGACTCTTGTATTGCAACACCACCTGCTGCCATGCTTCAATCAAGGGCATAAGCACTTCTTTTACACCTTCCAGCCTTTTCTTATCGTTTTTAAGATTGGCCATCAAAAGTTCACGAATCATATAATCATAGAGGGAATTGAGCCTGTCAGCCATTTCCCCACCTTCTTCAAAATTCAGAGAAGCCTGCAATTCTCCTGCAATGGCGATAGCCCTGCTTATGCGCTCTCCCTTAATGGCAACATCTCCCCTTTCCATGGCATCGGCTGCCCGTTCAATATCTGAACACATTGCCTTGAGCAACCGGTCTATAATTTCAACATTGGAAAGGGTTAAAACATCTGTCTGCTGATATTTGAAATATCCTTTTTTAAGGTTTGAATACATTGACTTATCCCCTGCTTTTTGAAATCTGGGCATTTAGGTTTTTAATGGCTGTAAGTTGCTGATCAAGCTGGCCAGAGGTCTGCTGGAACTGTGCCAACAGATCCTCAAGGGTGTTGAACTGGTGGCGCAGGTTTTGTTCCCGCTTTGCCAGCCTGCCATTTATCCGTTCAATCTGATCCTCAATCCTGTCTATGGACTTTTGAAGCCCGTCAGTCTTGGCAGAAAGTATACCGGTGGAACTTTTTAAATAGCCATCAAGAAAATTTTCGACTCTTACTGCTATTCCCTGGTTAACTGCATCATCCGATGTAAAAAACTTTACTACATCATCCGGGTAAGCCTCCATGGCTTTACTTAATCTGGACGAATCAACAGTCAAATGACCACTATCATCCATCTCTATTCCCAGCTTGCTAAAACTATTTACCGAGCTGTCAATTCCGTCCATTGTCTCATAAAACATCCTTGAAAGACCGGAACCAATCCTGCTAACAGTGCTGTCTCCCAACAAAGTTCCACCCTGCTTTGTAGCGGCATTGTAACCGGCCTGTTCCTTCAGCACATCAACAAGGGCATTGTACTTCTCTACAAAGGTGTTCATCTTTTTGGTCAGGCCTGAATAATTTTTGGAGCTAGTTACACTTACTGTCTTGGCAGAATCTGCCGCCTTAAGGCTAAGGGTCATGCCCTCAATAAGATCGTCTATTTTATTGGACGATCTTTCTACAGCTATACCGTTTACAGTAAGCTGGGCGTTTTTTGCTGCCTGAGTTTCTGTAAGTGTTCCTGCAGACGGATCGGTATAAAGGGAAGAAAGACCTGATGAGTCGGTATTGTCTCCGTCATCGTCTGCCATGGTGAGACTGATAGTATTGGCAGCGCCTGTTTCCTTGGATTGGAGAGTGAGATAATAATTCCCGTTTCCATCATTTATCACGCCTGCCGTGACTCCTGCCTCGGATTCATTGATGGCAGATGCAATGCCTGAAAGGGTATTATTTTCACTGGTAATTTCTATATCCACCGACTCCCCATTACCCACTTTAATGGTAAGCGTTCCTGTGCCCACCGTTGCATCTGACGAGGAAAATGCCTCACTTCTCACCTGTTGGGCAGAGGCAAGTTGTGAAACCGTTATACTGTAAGAACCAGGCTGAACCTGGTCGTCAGCAGAAACGGTAAGTATCTCGGGGTTGCTACTGGTAGCAGAATAAGAGACGAAATCATCAGAATTTTTTAGGGTCTCTACAGCTGATTTCAGCTCAGACATGGCGCCTTTTACCAGCCCTAGGGCGGTAATCTTTGCCTGATAACCGGCCTCTTTCTGCTGAAGCTGCACTATTGGCCGTCTTTCAAGATCCATCAACTGAGATATGATGGAATCCGTATCAAGGCCTGACATCAATCCTGATACGCCTATGCCCATTTTGAGCCCCCTGTCTTAAATTGAAAAATTTAAAGTGAAAATTAAGTAGAGGCGGCCAAATGCCGCCTCCTTTGTGTCAGATTAGCCCTGGAGTAGTGTAAGCGCTGCCTGTGGCAATGTGTTTGCCTGAGCGAGCATTGCAGTACCAGCCTGCTGCAGGATCTGTGCCTTGGTAAGGTTGGCTGTCTCTGCTGCGAAGTCGGCATCAACAATGCGGGACTTGGCTGCAGTAATGTTCTCGGCAACATTCATCAGATTGGCAATGGTAGACTCGAACCTGTTCTGGATTGCACCAAGATCGGCTCTGAGGTCATCAATGGCAGCAAGCGCACTATCTATTCTGTTTATTGCAAGATTGGCCCCTTCACGGGATCCGATATCAATGCTTCCAACGTCTTTCAGATCAGAACCGTGTGCGTCTGTGTCATCAAATACAGAATCATCTGTACCAGCCGTAACCGTATAGGATTTTGATGAATCGAAGATGATAGAGCCGCCGACCGTACCCGAACCACCGGCAGAGACCGTCTGTCCAGCCCCTACTTCGGAGCTGGCAGTGAAGAAATCGGCCCCTGTTGCATGAGAACCAGGCTCTTTCACACCAGTGAGGTCAAAATCGTCAGAACCGGCCAAAGAGGTTACAGTGATATCGTAGCCTTCGCTGTTCTCGAGCAGGATGGCGCTCTTGTCATCACTAAGACGTGCAGTGATTCCGGTCTTTCCGGCAACGTCATTTATTGCCTTGGCCAGTTCGGTCAGATCGGAACCGCTGTCGAGGTTGGCACTAATGGTGACTCCTTCGGTTTCATTTTGACCAAAGAGGGTCATGGAGATAGTACCGCTTGAGTGCTGCACGTTGTCAATCTTTGCGTAAGTCACCGCCTTTGCAGTAACTCCTGTGGTATCTGCTGCATTGTTGACTGCAGAAGCAATGGTACGCGCAGTGGCATGATCGCCATAGTTAACAGTGGCTTCACCAAGGGCGCCCCTGACAGTCAAACTGCCTGCAGCTGCATTATTGTCAGTACTGCCTGCAGCTTCCGCTATGGAGCCGGTAACATATTCGTTTGTGAGTCGGTTGGTACCGATAGCGGTAGCCCTCATGTCACCCATGGTAACATTGATGGATTGGAAGGCCTCTGCACCTACGTGAAACTTGGCAGTTCCAAAAGAGCCGTCAAGCAAAACCTTTCCATTGAAAGCTGTTGTGTTTGCAATACGGTTCAACTCGGACTGAAGCTGAGCCACCTCTTTCTGAAGGCTGGCCCTGTCAGAAGCTGTGTTTGTATCGTTTGCAGACTGGACTGCCAGCTCACGCATACGCTGAAGAATGTTGGTAGACTCCTGAAGCGCACCTTCTGCCGTCTGAGCGAGCGAGATACCGTCATTGGCATTTCTAACCGCCTGATTGAGACCCCTGATCTGGGAATTCATGCGGTCAGATATTGCCAGCCCGGCAGCATCATCCTTGGCGCTGTTGATCCGCAGACCTGAAGAAAGCCTCTGAAGTGAACGGGTAAGAAGTTTGTTGGTCCCAGCGAGATTTCTCTGGGCATTTAAAGATGAAACATTGGTATTTACTACAAGTGCCATGGTTAAATCCTCCTTGATCTGTTTTTTTGGCTATCCTTGCCTAATAATCTTTTTCTAATTGGTTAATCTTTTTGGTTATTCTTTCTGCTGTTATAAATTTCAATAAAAGAGTTTTACCTGTTTTTTACCTCCTTATCTCAGCCGATTTGTTATTGTTATCGGCGGTCCAAATTCCTAACTTTAAATTTGCCCCATTTTAGAATCATGACTAATCCTGCAATTACAACTAGCTGAATTTAAAGAAAAAATACGAAAGACGTTTATGCATTAAAAAGTTGAATCCACGGTCTTAACTTGAAAAATTAAAAAAAACAGGATGTCTGGGTTTCATGAGTTTGCAAGAAAAGGCAGGAATCGCTGAATAGATTTTTTACAGATGGAAAAAGGAAGTCAGCATTTGAGAAAGGTTAGCACGGGCTGCTTGCAGGTGCTTCCCTAAAAATAGGTTTTTAAAGCTAGGGCCCTTTTTAAAAAGTACAGGGGAAAAGTGAAAATCAACAAATTATTTTTCTAGAACAGCCAGCGCCAGCTCCTACCTGCCAGATACAGTTCTTTTAAAGTAGTGATTCCGCCTTTTTTGAGTTTTCTAATCAGGAACAGAAACAGGTAGGCAGTCTGGAAGGCATCTCCAAGGGCATCATGTTCTTCGAATTCTGGCAGACCATACTCTGCTGCCAAATCAGCCAAGTTGTAGGACACATTGTAGTTAAACTGGTCATAATAATTACCCCACTCTTCTTCCTTATAAAGCTGGGCAAGCCTAAGGGTGTCTATACAGGGATTGGCAAGGGGGCCTCCAAGATAACGCTTTGTAACCTTGTTAATAAAGGCCATGTCCAAATCAATGTAGTGGCCTACAATAAGACCACCGTTGCAGAACCTTACAAAATCCTCAAGTACCTCCTGAATTGGAGGAGCATTTTGTATCTGCTCGGGTGTTATTCGATGTATAAGTGTACTATCCTTTGGAAGGTCCCCCCTTGGCTTTACAAAACAGTAAAAATTTTCCTGAGGGATTATTTTAAGGTCCCTAATTCTTACTGCCCCTAGGGAAACAATCTCATCCTTTCTGGGGTTAAGTCCGGTAAGTTCTGAGTCATAAACAACAAACTCGTACTCATTCAAGGGCCTGTCCTGATCAAAGTCCTGAAAGTAAAAATGGTTATCTTCAAGAACAGGATGTCTCTTTTTCTTAAAAAAAGTGGTTAAGAGCTGGAGCAGACCCATGGAATTTACCCAGTTTATATAAGAGGAAACATGTCCTTTATAATTGCCTGGAGCCTTGAGATGACCGCAAAGGCCTCTTTTAGAGTCTGTTTTTCCAGATCTGTCAGATCAGAGGGATTTATGTAGTTATCTGGCTGAAGTCCTTCCTCCATCATTCGAAGCTGATGCACAAAGCGTATCTGCATCTGGAATTCATAGGCTTCTACCGTCTCTGTGTACAGCTCTTTTGAGATATGCTCGGCTTCGTATAATAGCCTTAGTCTCTCCACAGTATTTGTCTCTTTGATACCAAATTTCAGAGACAAAAGCCTTGCAAAGTCCACAAACGGAACAAGCCCTCGCTTTTTTATATCCAGCCTGTTTTTGTGCTCGCCATCCTTTTCAACAATGAAATTTCTAAAAAAGGTCAGTGGAGGCCTGCTCTCCAAACAGTTCTTTGCAAGGTGAAGGAGAAATATTTCCTGTCTTTTGGCAATATCAGTAAGATGGTCTCTCAGTCTGACTCCAAGATCAAGCTTGCCAAATCCTGGCCTGAAGTCAAAAAATATGGCAGCATGCATTACCTGTTTAGGCTCTGGTCTCAAAATCCATTCATCAAAGTATGACTCCCAGACCGAATAAGGCTGACACCATTTGGGATTGGATGCCATAATGTCACCAGGACAGCGAGGGTAACCACATTTTACCAGGTGTTCTATGGCCTCCTTGCCAAATGCAGAAAAGTATTCCTGGGCCTCTTCCTTTTTTCGTGGGTTTTCCGGATCCTGATATAAGATGGCATTGTCCTGATCGGTCCTGAAGGTCTGCTCCTTTCTCCCCTCACTACCCATTAAAAGCCAACAAAATGGTACGGGAGGAGTGCCATATTTTTCAATCATCAGGCTTAACAGCTTATCCAGGATATGATCGTTTAGAATGGTAATCATCCTTGTTATGTTGTTTGGCTTTGCCCCTTCCTCTATCAGGGTTCGAACTATTAAAGGCACCTTTTGAGACAGGGGATAGAGACCATCTATACTACGTTGGCTGACTATTTCCCTAAAAAGATAAAGTGGTGAGCTTCCCTGAAGGACCATTATGTCATGAGAAGTTATCACCCCTATTATCTTATTCTGTCTCTCTACAGCCAAGTGGTGTATCTGTTTTGTCATCATGGTGAGAAGGGCATCAAAACAGACCTTGTGACTGCTTATCTTCTCAACGGGGCTGGCCATAATATTTGCTACAGGCTCTGACACTGGTCTGCCTTGAGCGACCACTTTGGTCCTGAGATCCTTATCAGTCACTATTCCAATCACCTCTCCCTGTTCGTCTGTAACAAGCAGGGAGCCAATATGATATTCAGCCATTCTGGTGGCAGCAAGCTGTATAGAATCTGTAGCCGCTATGGTCTTGGGTTCACTTTTTACCAAATCTCCCACATGAACACTGAACATGTACAGGGTTCCCTCTGTTCTGGGAGCCACCCTGTGCTGCCTAAGCTCCTGATAGGCAGTACGAAGAAATTTTTCAGAAAAGCTTTTCAGGTAGTATTGGGCAAATTTGGGATTGTCTTCTATCAGTTCAAGAAAGATCTCCTTTTTCAATAGAAAACAGAAGGTATCTTCAACCGTCTCAACGTTCAGGTTTGCCCTGGTTCCTTGTATAATTGGAAGGGCGCCGATATACGACCCTTCGCCTCTAAAATCCTTTAGGGTAACCATTCCCTCTTCGTCTTTTAGATATATCTTCACTCCACCTTTTTGTATGATATACAGGTATTCTACTTCTGTCTCATCCTGTTTGAAAATCATGGTGCCCTTTGGGAAAAAATCTATTGTGCAGTTTTGGGCCACCTTCATAAGGGAGTCTTCATCAAGTTCATTGAAAGGAATGGTGTTTTTTAAAAAGTCTATTATTACCTGTGGAGTTACTGAATGGACATCTTTTTTGTCTTGGTTTGTCATAAGAACCTACCTGTAAGGAAAACAAAGGCCCCGCATATACATTTATGGGGGCCTTTTTAGCAACTTAATTAAATGAAAATGTAAACTCTTTTATCAGTCCTTCATCATGGCCTTTCTTGCCTTGATGAGATCATCTACCACAGAAGGATCGGCAAGGGTGGATGTATCACCAAAGTCCTTGTAATCCCCTGCAGCTATTTTTCTCAGTATCCTTCTCATTATCTTGCCGCTTCTGGTCTTTGGAAGACCTGGAGCAAATTGGATGACCTCTGGAGTGGCTATAGGTCCAATCTCCTTTCTGACCCAGCTACGCAGTTCCTTAATGAGTTTTTCGCTCTCTTTTACGCCTGCCTTGAGGGTAACGAAGGCATATATGGCCTGACCCTTGACCGGATGAGGCATTCCTACCACTGCAGCCTCGGCCACTGCAGGATGCGCCACCAGAGCCGATTCAATCTCGGCAGTTCCCATCCGGTGTCCGGAAACATTAATGACGTCATCCAGGCGACCCATGATCCAGAAGTAACCATCCTCATCCCTTCTAGCTCCATCACCTGCATCATAAACTCCGGGGAAACGTTCAAAATAGGTCTTTTTAAAACGTTCTGGATCTCCAAAAACTCCTCTAAGCATTCCTGGCCATGCCCTTTTTATAACCAGGTGTCCTCCCTCGTTGACAGAGGCGCGGCTTCCATCCTCCCTAAATATATCCGCATCCACACCGGGAAGTGGAAGTGTTGCAGAACCAGGCTTGAGCGGAGTTGCAAATGGCAGAGGAGAAATGAGAATACCGCCTGTCTCTGTCTGCCACCATGTATCTACAATAGGCAACTTTCCCTTTCCTATGTACTGATGATACCACATCCATGCCTCCGGATTGATGGGCTCTCCAACAGTTCCAAGAAGCTTCAGGCTTGAAAGATCATGTTTTTCTGTCCACTCTGTTCCTTCTCTCATTAATGCACGTATAACAGTAGGCGCTGTGTAAAAGGTGTTGACCTTAAATTTTTCCACTATCTGCCAAAAACGGTCAGGAGCAGGATAAGTGGGCACACCCTCAAACATCAAAGATGTTGCTCCAAGGGCAAGGGGACCGTAGACGATATAAGTATGACCAGTAATCCAACCGATATCTGCCGTACACCAGTACACATCTTCATCCTTCATGTCAAACACCCACTGGGTGGTATGGGCAGCATAGGTAAGATAGCCTCCAGTCGTATGAATGACACCCTTTGGCTTGCCGGTGCTCCCGCTTGTGTAAAGAATAAACAGAATGTCTTCAGCACCCATAGATACCGGATCACACTTGTCGTCAATATCCTCGGCAGCCATTTCTTCGTGCCACCACAAGTCTCTGCCCTTTTTCATGTCTATCTTATTACCCGCACGCTTAGCAACTATGCACTTTTCAACTGTAGGACATTCCTTGAGGGCCTCGTCTGCATTTGGCTTGAGGGGAATGGTCTTTCCGGCCCTCAAAACTGCATCTGAAGTAATAAGAACCTTGGCCTGGCAGTCCTGAATCCTGTTCTGGAGGCTCAGGGCACTAAAACCTGCAAAAACCACACTGTGCATTGCACCAATCCTGGCACAGGCCAGCATTGCTATGGGCAGCTCGGGAATCATTGGCAGATATATGGAGACCCTGTCCCCTTTTTTAACGCCATGCTTTTTAAGAACGTTGGCAAAACGGCATACCTCCGTATGAAGCATCTGATAGGTATAGACCTTTACGTCCTCATCAGGTTCGCCTTGCCAGATAATGGCCGCCTTGTTACGCCTGCCATCTGTAAGGTGACGATCCAAACAGTTGTAGGAGGCATTCAGCTTGCCGCCAATAAACCATTCTATCTTGGGTTTGTGAAAATCTGCTCTAACTACTGTTCTCCACTTCCTATCCCACGAGATGAGCTCTTCTGCTCTCTTTCCCCAAAAGGATGCAGGATCCTCCATTGCCCTTTTGTAATGCTCCCTATATTCCTTCATGCTTTTGACATGAGCAGTCATCTGGGCCTTTCGTGAAGGACGAAAAACACGCTGTTCAGAAAGAAGACTTTCAATGGTTTTTGTACTGTCACTCATGACTCTACTCTCCCTTTATAGATTTTTTCTTTATAAGAATATGTCAAAAACTGAAGGATTATTCACTCATTTTACGATTATGTCAAGAGCTTAGTTATCAAAAATTATTAATTGATATTAAGCAATTAGGGAAAACTTTATAAATATATATAACAAGTACCTGGAACAGGATATGCAAACAGGCTTGATACAATCCATTTATCTAATAAAAATCGGGGTTTAGAAAATGAACAAAACAAAAAGCGAGGAGCATTTAGGGCTTTTCATGCCAGCGGTAAGCAAAAAAATGAAGAAAACCGTCAGGGCCCCTCCTATGTATGACCGCCTAGGAAGTAGGCTCTATTATCAGTTCCACCCTGCGATTAAATTTGTTATTTGCCAACACTCCATTATCTTTTAAAGGATACAAATCACCTAGTCCTTGGACCCACACCTTTTCCGGGGCTACACCCTGGTCTACCAGCTCGTTTGCAACCGCAACAGCCCTTTGAAACGACAGTTCCATGTTGGAGCTATATCTGCTTTTTGGAGAAACAGTGGTTTTGTCACTGTGCCCAAGAACCTTTAACCTGTAATGGCTGGAATCCTTAAGCACTTTGGCAATGGAGTAAAGCATTTTCTTGCCATCCGAGGAAAGACGATTGGAGCCCGAATCAAAGGTTATCTCGTTGTCAAGGACCATTAATACGCTGCCATCGGTGGTTTCAACAGGATTGAAGTGGAAAAGCATTCCCTTGAGATGGGATATGTCTCTAAGATGCGCCTCTTTATGAGACGTACCATCCTGACCATCAACCTGCTCCTGAAGCCTATGAATCTTTACAGTGGTCCATACCAAGAAAAAAATCAGGAGCAAAGACATCAAGTCGCTTAGGCTTATGATCCAAGACGAGTTGTCTGACAGATGGCTGTTAAATGGATCATCAGATCCTGACTTTGAAAGGGTGTAATGAAATGGCGGCCCCATAGCTCCCTCCTTGCAGGCAAGCAACATCAGGCAACACGCCTTTTCAGCCTCACAAGCTTAGTACCCGCCTTCTCCTCTTCCTTTATCTTGCAGTAAAGTTCGTAAGAATTGAGTCTCTCAGCGATCCTCAATGGATGCTCTGCCTTCTGCATGCCAATAAGGGCATCCATGATTAGCCTCATAAGTGAGGAACGTTTTGAAAAATACTGCTGCAACTTAATGCTTGCGGGCAAAAACAAGAGGTTAGCAAGAAGAATTCCGTAAAGCGTGGAGCTTAGAGCAAGGCCAAGGGAAGGGCCAAGGTTTGCCGTTGACCCCAAATGCTGCATAACCTGCATAAGACTTATAACAGTCCCAGCCATTCCAAGAGCCGGGGCAAGTCTGGCAAGGGTTTTCAAAAGCTGTATCTGCGAAGAAACGGTATCGATTTCTTTCATGTACTCTCTCTGGAGTGCATTTAAAAGTGATATTTCACTGTAGCCCTCAGCCACAAGTATGGCTCCATAACGCAAAAAATCGTGGTCGATTCTCGCGGCAGCCTTTTGGAGGGCAATAGGACCTTGAATGCGATATATCTTTGCAAGGCCAAGGGCCTGAGCCAAGAGCCTTTTTTCATCCCTTTTATGGTCATCTTTGCCAAAAGCACGAGCT
>JAMOVK010000041.1 GCA_027067775.1 Deltaproteobacteria bacterium | reverse complement strand
AGGCCAAACCAGTGCGCTGCAAGCTCCAAGTGTGCGGTGCATAAGGTGTGGGGAAAAGCCAGGGCACAGCTTAGAAAGACCCTTGACTCTGTTACTTTTAAAGAACTGTCAGCAGACCCTGTCTGTATTCCCAATTTTGATTAATAAAAATTTGATTAATAAAAACTAGAGTTTTTAAACTAATTTTTAAGAAACTAGGATACTTGCCGATTTATAAAACTAACCGTATATTTAACGGTTATAGTTTCATTTTCTAGTTTTTATCTTTTTAAATAATAAGGGCTTTTTTAAATTTATTAAAAAATTTAAGGATGCACCTATGAGGCGGTAGTTTATTCTTTTTTTGGCACGGCCACAATACAAGATGACTTTTATGAGGCTGTCTATAAAAACTGTACCCTTATCCCAATAATCGCGGTTGTTTTTTTCGAATGCCATGCTCTTTAATGAAAACCCTAATGTTTATTTGATCAGCAGTTATCTTGCTTGTAGCCTGAAATTCATGATAATCTTTTTCTTATGCAGAAATCTCCCAATATAGTATTTCACAAAGCAGCCGTTACCAGGCCGAGAAGAGAGACCTTAAATGGTCATCGAAGTGTCAATCTTTGGTTTACTGGCTTATCGGGTTCTGGCAAATCCACCCTTGCCCATGCTGTTGAAGAACGTCTCCACTTGATGGGTTGCAGAACCTACGTCTTTGATGGAGACAATGTCCGGCATGGTCTATGTAGCGATCTAGGCTTTTCAAGGGAAGACAGAGCTGAAAATCTCAGAAGGATAGCGGAGATGGTCAAGCTGTTCGTTGATGCGGGAGTTATTTCCCTTACAGCCTTTATTTCTCCCCTTGAAGCAGACCGCAAGAAAGTCAAAGAAATCATAGGTCCGGAAGATGTTATTGAGATATATTGCAATTGCCCCCTTGAGATATGCGAAAAAAGAGATGTAAAGGGTCTTTATAAAAAGGCAAGAGAGGGAAAAATTAAAAATTATACCGGTATTTCAGCACCATATGAACCACCTCAAAATCCTGATCTGGAAATTCTTACAGGATACCAACCCATTGAAGAATGTATAGAAATAATCATAAAAGAACTCGTCCGCAGGGGAATAATTTTCCGTCATGGTTACTGATATGCAATCTGATGGTTCCTCGTGCCTGTATCTTTTAATTCATCTGGAGGAAATTTAAGGTGATTATACCTGTCATACTGTCTGGAGGGTCAGGAACCAGGCTATGGCCTTTGTCCAGGCAGGCGTATCCCAAACAGCTTCTTGCCCTTACTGGCGACGATACCCTTATTCAGCAGACAATAAAAAGGGTCAAAAACCTAGATGGTGTTACAGACCCTCTAGTGGTGTGCAATGAGGAACATCGTTTTCTCATTGCAGAACAGCTGCGTCAAATAGAGGTAAAGCCTATGGACATAATACTTGAGCCGATTGGCAAAAATACCGCTCCTGCCATAGCTGCTGCAGCCTTCAGGTCAATAAGCAGTACTGAACTAGACAAAAATATCCCGAAGTATCTTTTGATCTTGCCGGCAGATCATTTAATCGGAGACGTTGCGAGTTTTCAAAATGCTGTTATCAAGGGTATGCAGTCGGCAGCCGAGGGTAAACTTGTTACTTTTGGCATAGTGCCGTCTTCTCCCCATACCGGTTATGGATATATCAAAAAAGGAAAGAAGATAGAAGATGATATATTTGCAGTAGATCGCTTTGTAGAGAAGCCTCCGGCGCACCTTGCAGAAGAGTACCTTGCCTCTCAGAAATATTTTTGGAATTCAGGTATGTTTCTCTTTGAAACCAATGCCTTTTTAGAAGAAATCGAAAAATACGAGCCAGATATGTTTCATTTGTGCAGAAATGCCGTGGAAAGGGCGACACGTGATCTGGATTTTCTCCGTCTCGACAAGGAAGCTTTTGAAGCTTGTCCTTCCAACTCCGTCGATTATGCAGTCATGGAAAAAACGGACAGGGCTGTTGTTGTCAGTCTTGATAGCCAGTGGAGCGACATTGGTTCCTGGTCATCACTATGGGAAGCATCAGATAAAGATGGGGGAGGAAACGTGATACGGGGAGACGTTATAATGGATGACGTTAGTGATTCGCTGCTCTTTTCACAAAAACGGCTCCTTGCAGCTCTGGGTATTAAGGGCCTTGTGATAGTGGAAACCCCAGATGCCATCCTTGTGGCTGATAAATATAAGAGTCAAGACGTAAAACGTCTTGTTGAAAAAATTAAAAAGCAAGGCAGAGAGGAATTTGTCTTTCACTCCAAGGTTTACAGACCATGGGGATCATATGAAAGACTGGTTTCAGGTGACCGGTTCCAGGTTAAGCTTATAGAAGTGAAGCCAGGGGCCAAGCTTTCGGTACAGATGCATCATCACAGGGCTGAACACTGGATCGTGGTAAAGGGAACTGCAAAGGTGCAAAAGGGAGAGGAAACCATACTGCTCACAGAAAACGAGTCCACTTTCATTCCCCTTGGCACTGTCCACAGCCTTGAAAATCCAGGAAAGATACCACTTGAATTAATAGAAGTGCAAAGCGGATCCTATCTCGGAGAAGATGACATAGTAAGATTTGAAGACATGTATGGAAGAACCGGTTGATGCCTTTCAGGCTACATCAAAAATACTGGTTGATGTATTGGTCAATCAGGAACCACAACAACATGTGCCAAAGCTCGATTAATCTGCAGTAGGAGGCCTTTGCCTTATGGAAAACAAAATATCGGGCTGGAATAGACCCTTCATCTGGCCGCTTTCCCTGTCCATTATCCTGCTCGTACTAATGTACCATGAAATCTTTTACAAAATGGCCCTTCAGTGGTGGAATGATTCCAACTATTCCCATGGATTCTTGATCATTCCTATTAGTGCGTATCTGCTCTGGATTAAAAGGGATGAGCTCCAGCAAGTGGAATTGCAACCGTCTCTAACGGGAGTGTTAATTCTATTAATTGCCGGACTCTTATATGTACTAGGACAGATTGCAGGAGAACTCTTTACCCAACGCATTTCACTTGTCATATCAGTAATGGG
>JAMOVK010000040.1 GCA_027067775.1 Deltaproteobacteria bacterium | reverse complement strand
GTAATCATGGTCCTTGCCTTTTTAAATTCTCTTGGTATTGATGGCACCTTTGGGAATGAAGATTCCCCCAAATCTGTTTTGGCTTCCATAGGCAAAACCATTTCCCCTGCCTTTAGCTCCATGGGTGTAAAAGAAGAAAATTGGCCTGCAACTGTGGGGATTTTTACTGGCGTATTTGCAAAAGAGGCAGTTGTGGGAACTCTCAATTCCCTCTATTCAACAATGGGGCAAGAAGCACAAGGTGGTGAAGAAGGTGAAGAAGGTTTCAGCCTTATAGATTCAATCAAGGAGGCCTTTGCTACAATTCCCGAAAATCTTGGCGGAGTAGCTGAATCGCTGCTCGATCCTCTTGGCATTAAAGTAGATACTTCAAATGTTGATACCGTTGCTGAGGAGCTAGAGGTTGAAAAGGGAACATTTAGTGCCATGACGACCCTTTTTGGCACAAAAGCAGCGGCTTTTGCCTATCTCCTGTTCGTGCTCCTGTATTTTCCATGCAGCGCTGCCATTGCTGCAGTCTACAGGGAGACAAACCTGAGATGGACCGCATTTGCCGGGTTCTGGACCACCTTTCTCGCATGGTCTGCAGCTACATTATACTTCCAGGCAGCCACGTTCAGTTCCCATCCCAGCCAGTCGGCAAGCTGGATAGCGGCTGTCATGACGATGTTCGCAGCAGTGGTGGGCGCCCTTTATCTTGCTGGCATGAAAAGAGGCCCTGCTCCTTTTTTGAAGCTCCGTTCCAGCACGGCCCAGTCAACAACCTGATGAAAATGGAAAAGGGCCTTTGTTCATGGAAGAATTTTGGTCATGGGCCTTTTCTGTCTGATTGGGCAGGCACAAAACGCTTTGAGTGATTAATGGAGGATCTTTAATGATTCTTGTACAGATAAAGGAATATATAGCAAAGAGATCCAGCGTGTCCTTGCAGGAAATAGCGTGGCATTTCAGGATGAACACGGCAGAACTTCGTCCCATGCTTGAATTGCTGGCGAAGAAAGGACAGGTTCAAAAGCACGGATGCATTTCATCCTGCAAGGGGACATGCTGTTCATGCGATTCCTCTTCTGTCGAGTACTATTCACCGGCCACATGATTAAGCAGGAAGCGATGAAAAAATGACAAGGACCAGGAAGCCATGCCAGAAGGCAGAATATGGCAAGACACTAGATTTGAGGTTTTCCCGCCTTTTTACATAATATCTGGAACGAACGTCCTGCCTTTTTGAACTTTTTCCTCTAAAAAAGTCACTTACTTTTAAACACAACTGAAAACGTTAAAGAAACTATGTGAAATCAGGTGATTTTAGCCTGATAGGCTTTTTAGGAAAAAAATCATAAAGGAGGACATCGCAATGAAAAAAATTCTATTTATTATTTTACTTACATTGGCTGCATATCTGTTTTGCGGCTTTTGTTTTGCAGGGCCTGTCTATAATCCACATGGCAATATAAATGTTGCAGGAAAGCCTGGTCCCTCACAATGGAAACGCCTACCCAATCTGCATATTCTACCAATTAATTTTGATAAGGCACAGCTTGTTGTTGGCCAGCCCTTTAAAATCATTGTGACAGTCAAAAATTCCTCGGGCTATAACATACCAGTTACACAGGATGTTGGCGGTTTGACAAGCGAAGATAGATACGGACCCTCCACACATCATGGAGCACCAGCTGACTCTAAAAACCTAGGAATTCCAGGAACTGCAAGTGGACCAACTGAATTAGTTGTTAGGATTGGGAACGGACCGGGCACCACGTTTCAGGTGCCTGCCCTGGCTCCTGGCAAGACTGCTACCTTTAAAAAGCAATACACTGCCACTGAAACGGGTACCTTGACCATTTCATGTACTGTAGACCCTACAAACAGGATCAAGGAAGCCAATGAACGCGACAACACTCAGCGCAAAGTAGTCCAAATACTTGGCCCAGATTTTAGGGTGGTAGATTTCTCTGTTATGCCAGCATCAGTACGAGTAAATGATCAAATGACTATTAGAGCCGTAGTGAAAAACTTTGGCAAAGCTGGAGCATCTACCTTTATGCGCTTTGATATACACGGTGACATACCTGGCACTCAAGATGTTATATTACATCCAGAGGTGCCCGTTCCCTTCCTAGAAGCAGGACAACAAACCACCGTAACCTATAGGTTTACTCCTCTTCAGCCAGGAACCTATCTCTTAGGTGGAGGGGTGAATATACCAGCCAGGACCCCAGAATCCAATGAACACAACAATTCGGTTCCAAAACTTTTGAAGATCAAAGTCAAACCGGCAGGTGTGGACCTTGCTGTTATAGGCATAACAACTCCACATAAGCGTAGACACTGGTATCAAAACTTTAACATAGATGTGATTGTAAAAAATATTGGAAATAAACCCAGCGGTCCTTTTAATATCCATTTTTACAGATTTCATGATATACCTGCAGGATCAGCCCAGGGAACCATGATAGACATGCATAAAGGGTGCCCCTCCCTAGGTCCCAACCAGATATGCCGCAGGACATTTACCTTTAAGTACAAGATCTTTGTAGGATCGTTTACAGCTCATGCCAAGGCGGATCCGGAAAATCAGGTAAATGACATAAACAGGGCCAACAATGAAGGAACCATTAAATTAACTGTTTTTTAACCATCGTGTTGTTAATGAAATGGAAAATGGTCAGGGGCTTTAGCCTCTGATCATTATTTACCTCCTAAAATTGATGAAACGGATTTCTTTCCTTTCTAATCCAGGCTACAAACACGGGGATTGTATTTTCCGATTTTTCTGGACTTATTTAATCCCAAAAGTATAATACGATCATAAAAATATTTTTGTTTTTAAATCTCCACTCCATTAATACCGATAAAGGATTGAAAAATAATTTTCAAAAGGTTTAGAAAAATGAAAAAAGTCGGGATAACTCTCTGGTGTATTGGACTATGTTTGTTCCTATTGGCAGAAAACTCTTTGGCTGTCTATTACTCTTGGTCGAACCTTGCAGATTTCCAAGGAATAGAAAAATACAATTTATTCTTAAAAGGAGATCTGCGCTATTTCCGATCCGATGTAGAAGGCCGTGTTGCAGTGG
>JAMOVK010000039.1 GCA_027067775.1 Deltaproteobacteria bacterium | reverse complement strand
ACATAATCACAAAAAACGCCAACAATACCCTGGGAGGCATGGTAAGCGGTTCGGCTGGTAACCTGGACAGGGGAACCCTTTCCACACGTTATGGTGTCAAGATCGGTGGATATGGTGCTGCAAGGTTTTATGCAAAGACCTTTAAGAGACATCAGCAACTTCAAAGGGACGGTGCAACTGCCTGGGATGATTGGTTTATGGACAGGGCTGGATTAAGAGCGGATCTGAACTTTGGCTCTAGAGACAGCGCTTCCTTGAAAGGAGAGATTTATACAGGAAGAGGAACTAACAAAATATTAGGTTTTAACAGGGATTTTTCAAAAAGAGTTGTTATAAAAAATGACGTTCCTGTTTCTGGAGGCTATATAGTTTCAGATCTGCGGCATGTATTTAAAAAAGGTCTTGAGCTGTCCTTCAGGTTCTTTTTTGATCATACAGAAAGAAAATATTCCAACCTTACCTCCCAGACCAGGGATACTTTTAATCTGGAATTCCAAAACAGGTATTGTATAAGCAGCCTTATCGATTTTGTATGGGGAGGTATTTACAGACATACAAGCGATGAAATACCAACGACCCATGGAACCGTCTTTGGCTCTTTTTTTCCTCAGAAACGAAAAGACGACCTATTCAGCCTTTTTTTCCAAAATGAAACCAGATTTTTCAATGAAAGGCTTCGCTTTTTAACAGGAGTCAGACTTGATCATTATAACTATTCAGGCATGGAGGTTCAGCCGACCTTTAGGGCCTTGTATTCCCTTGATACAGATCAGGATTTATGGCTTGCAGTATCCAGAGCCACCAGAAGCCCTAGCAGGTACAATAGAGATGCGGTATGGGTCCTTGGCCTACCGCCTAGGCCTGCTTCAGCGCCTCCAACCATCCTTGCCTATGTTGGGGGTAACAATGTTGATAGTGAAAAACTTTGGGCCTATGAACTTGGTTATAGATGGAGGGTAATTAAGGGTCTTACTGTTGAACTGACCGGTTTTGCCAATTTTTACAGCGATCTTTTTACAGGGACTTTAGCGGATCCCTTTCCCCATCACGGATTTTTGATTTTTCCCATAAAACCAGGAAATTATGGCAAAGGTGAAAATTTTGGTTTAGAGTTTACAGGAAATGTAAAGCCCTTTGATTGGTGGAGAATGGAGCTTTCCTATTCGTATCTTGATACCCATTTTTGGGTGGAATCCGGACACAGGCATAAAACGGATATGTCTGCCAGGTTTATGGATGCCCCTCATCATCAACTGTCTATTAGGTCCAACATGGATATAACGCCCAAGCTCGAGTTCGACATTTGGTTTAGATACGTGGCCAATCTTTCAAGGCTGGATGTGCCTTCCTATACCGGGCTTGATGTACGAATTGGTTACAGGCCTGTGAAAGATCTTGAATTTTCACTTAATGCCAAGGATCTTCTGGATCCTTATCATCCAGAGTTTCAAGATGAATTTTTACATCTAATAAGTACCGAGGTCCCCCGTACCATTAGTGGCAAGATTACATGGCATTTTTAGAACTTTGTAAGACATTAATAAGAAGGCCGTCAGGGCTTATGAAAGATAGGGGAATCCCAGGTTATCTAAGATTCTTTTTGTATATTTCCTTATTTTATATCTTTTTTACTCCATTAAGTCTTTTTGCCCGCGACTCAATAGTCACCAGCGAATGCGAACTGAAAACGGCCTACGTCTATCAGTTTACAAAGTATGTAAACTGGCCAGAGGTCAAAAAAGACAAAAAGGAGTTGATAATAGGAGTTATTGCAAACGAAAACATGGTAGAGGCACTGTCTCGTCTGAATGGCAGGCTGAGTCAAGGGATGAGAATAGTTGTTCGATCTATTACAGAAACTCCCGATCTTGGTGACATTGATATTCTGTATCTAGAAAAAGGATATCTTACAGACGATGACCTGATCATAGAGGCAGTAAAAAATCATATTCTTACCATTTCGGATGAAAAGGATGCCATTACCAAGGGGGTGATTATAGAACTGTTTAGGGCTAATTCCAGATTGCGTTTTAATATAAACCTCAAAATTGCCGATAAAAGCAATCTAAGGCTCAGTAGCAGGCTTTTGAGCTTAGCGGATAGCCTGGTTAA
This sequence comes from Deltaproteobacteria bacterium, assembly GCA_027067775.1. Taxonomy (GTDB): domain Bacteria; phylum Desulfobacterota; class Dissulfuribacteria; order Dissulfuribacterales; family QOAL01; genus JAADCZ01. The sequence goes on along the minus strand of JAMOVK010000039.1, from coordinate 10,157 downwards.
ATGATGAAGCTTGATTCAATAGAGAAAAAGATAGCCTTTTTTATGGGCATGGTTGCAGTTTCCGTGCTCCTGTCGTGTGCGGTCCTGTTTCTGGCCTATTATTTTTGGGACAGCCAGAGTCAGCATCGCTCACAGGTTTCGGTATTGACAAGGGTGGTTGGCTCTAATTGTGCTGCTGCCATAAGCTTCAAGGATGATGAGGCAGCCCTTGAGACCCTTTCTCCCTTAAAGTCTATGAAAGATATACTCCAGGCCTGTCTGTTTTTTAAAGATGGAAGCCGTTTTGTATGTCTAAACAATTTCACAGACGTGGGAGACATGTCCCAGCTAGAGGCAGGTGTTAAGGATGGAAATGAAAAAAGCCTGGAACTGGCGTCATTGTTTAGAAATTACAACGACTGTATACGGCCCATTTCTTGGAAGAATGAAGAGGTTGGATACATATGGGTAAGAAAGGACCTTTCCCATTTTTATTCAGCATTTTGGTCCACTGTGGTGCTGGTTGGTTTGGTTACCCTTGTAATTGCAATAATTTCGCTATTAATGGCAGGCTATCTCAGCCGTCGTCTTGTGAGGCCTATTCACAAGCTTATCAAATCGGTACAAGAGATTACAGCTGCAGGGGACTATTCTCATAGGGTAGAAAAGACATCTCATGATGAACTGGGGCTTCTTATCGAGCATTTCAACTTGATGTTGGAAAAGATACAGCAAAGGGATTCACTGTTAAAAAGGAGCCAGGAGGAGCTCGAGCAGAAAGTCAGGGATCGCACCAGGGAACTGTCACGAATAAATAAGGAACTCGAAAACCTCGTTGTAAAGTATAAAGAGGCCAAGGATCGGGCTGAAGAGGCAAGCCAGACCAAGAGCCGGTTCCTTGCAAATATGAGTCACGAAATCAGAACCCCCATGAACGGGGTTCTTGGGATGGCTGAGATACTTCTTCATACGGATCTGAGTCCGAAGCAGCAACATTTGGTCAGGTCCATTTTGAAATCAGGAGAGATACTTCTTAATATAATCAATGACATACTAGACTTTTCACGTCTTGAGGCTGGAAGAATAGAGTTCAAGATGGACAAATTTTCCATCTTTGACATATGCTACGAAATAATAGAGCTGTTCCAAATACAGGCATCTAAAAGAGGAGTTAATATCTATCTTGCCTGGGAAGGGGCGATTCCAAATCCTGTCATTGGTGATCCGGATAAGCTGAAAGAAATCCTGATAAATCTTGTTGGTAACGCAGTAAAGTTTACTAAAGATGACGATATCATAATCAGGTTAAAAAATGGTGGTACAAATGTACAATCACTAGAGACCACTCTAGTTGTGGAGGTGGAAGACAAGGGCATAGGAATAGCAAAGGACAGGCTGGCTTCCATATTCAATGCCTTTTCACAGGCAGATGCGTCCTCTTCCAAGTCTTATGAAGGAACAGGTCTGGGTCTGGCCATAGTGAAAGGTCTTATAAGCAAAATGGGTGGCCATATAGAAGTAGAAAGCCAGCTAGGTAAAGGTTCCCTGTTTAGGTGTACAATCCCTTTTGACCTTCCCGAGGAGTATCAGACTCTGGACGATGTTCCTAAAAGGGATGCTAGGGCAATAGGTATTGTTTCTAATCCGTTTTTACAAGAACAACTGTATTCGGTTTTTGCAGCCTCCGGTCTTGAAATATCTTTTAATAATGAACAGGCACGTCTTTCCGGTGACGATACAAGATGGAATTGGATCGTAGTAGATCTTGATATCTTTTCCAATTTGGATGTTGCCTTTTACAAGGATTGTCTGGCTGATGACGGAAAGATAATCTGTCTCTATGGCAAAGATGAACCTCGTTTTGACCTTGGTGGAATTGATATTTTTTATGTGAAAAAGATAGAGGCCTTCTACAGGCTTGATGAAATACTAAACGGCTGTTCTAGAGAGGGAATGCAGGAAACCGTCCATCAGGAATTTTCACAAGCCTCAGCTTTTAAGGGAGTAAGGGTGCTTCTTGTAGAAGACAATCCAGTTAATCGTTATGTATGCTTTGAGATGTTTTCGTCTCTTGGCTGCTCGACCACAATTGCCACCAATGGTAACGAAGCCTTAAAGATCCTCCAGAACGAGGATTTTGATATTATTTTTATGGATTGCCAGATGCCTGTGCTGGATGGATACAGGACGACAAAACTGTATCGTAAAATAGAAAAGAAAAAGGGTAAACATGTTCCCATTGTTGCGCTTACTGCCTATGCCATGGTTGAAGACAGGCAGAAGTGTATTGCTTCTGGCATGGATGACTATCTGGCAAAACCCTTCAAGCTGGCTCAGTTAAAAAGCATGTTGGAAAAGTGGGTCAAAAATTCTAGAAAATCAGACTCAAATATGAGATTTGATAGTGGCACGGATCATGGTCCTAATTCAGATAAGGTGGTCGAGCCCTCTGTAATAGAAGAACTGAAAATGCTAGAAGAAAAATCCGGCAAAAAGTTTTTTAGTGATTCACTCAGGAAATTTTTTCAGAATAGCCCTAAATACATGCAGGCCATGGAAGTGGCCCTGAACAAAAAAGATTTTGACAGCCTCAGTTTTAATGCCCATACTCTTAAGGGTACTACGGGTTTTATGGGAGCCATGAAACTTAGCAGATTATGCCTCGAAGTGGAACAAAGGGCAAAAAAGAAAGAGCAGGATGGGCTGGAGTCCATTTTACATGAAATCAGAAGGGAATATGATAAGGTAAAGGATTATTTATCCCAATTTGTTGAAGATAACCAGGTGTCTGTCAATTAAAAGGCTGTTTTTCCCCCTTTCTCTTTTTCCAAATTGTCCTATCTTAAAAAACAAATAAAAAATAACAAATTAAGGGATCTTCACTATGCCAGGATCTTACCATGTGGGGACAAGTGGCTGGAATTACGAAACCTTTATAGGCACAATCTATAACAAAGATACCCCGAAAAGACGTTACCTCGAGACCTATTGCCAATTTTTTGATACGGTGGAATTGAACGCATCTTTTTATCGGTCTTTTTCCGAAAAGACATGGCAGAGTTGGTATAAAAGGACACCGGCTGATTTTTCCTGGTCTGTAAAGGCTCCCAGGTTCATAACACATATAAAGCGACTGAAGGTTGACAGGCAGTCTGTGGACATGTTTTTTGACAGGGCCTTTCAGCTTAAGGAAAAACTGGCTGTTGTGCTGTTTCAGCTTCCTCCAAGCCTTGAATATGATCCGGAAACCCTGGATGGGTTTTTGGGTATGCTTCCAAAAGATGTAAGAATTGCCCTGGAGGCAAGAAACCCGTCCTGGTTTGATAAAGGGGTATTCCAGAGACTTGGAGAGGAAAATATCGCCTTAGTAATAAGTCACAGCTCAGGAAGATACCCAATGCAAGAAGTCTTTACGGCAGACTTTGTATATCTTCGACTCCATGGCACTGCCGGGCTTTACAGGGGGGCCTATGGTAAGGAAGGCCTCAAGAGGTGGGTGGAACTTTTAAAGAATGCAGATCGGGACGGTTATGTCTATTTTGACAATACGGACGATGGAAGTGCAGCCAAAGATGCCCTTTTGTTAAAACAAATGCTTGCAAAAAGTTTTTATGAATCGACCGCTTAAATATACGCTGGATCAGGATTTTGATCTTTGTCTTGTACCGCGGAAACCGGGTGTATACATTTTTTTGGACAAAGAAGGAAGGGCCATCTATGTTGGAAAGGCAAAAAGATTAAGGAACCGTTTGGCCTCCTATTTGAGAAATGGTGCAGTTCATCCGGTCAAAACGGCCCTGATGCTTAAAAGGGCCTGCTATCTGGATATTGTAATCACGCCCACGGAGAAAGATGCCCTTATTGTTGAGGCAGAGCTGATAGGCGAGCACAAGCCGAAATTTAACATAAGGCTCAGGGATGACAAGGCTTATCCTTTTTTGCGAATAGGTATGGCTTCGCCCTTTCCAAGAATAAGCATGGTCCGTAAAAGAAGGGCAGATGGAGCCATCTATTTTGGCCCCTATACCTCGTCCCTTGAACTGAGACGCACCATCAGCCTTATATCATCCTTGTTTCGTCTGAGAACCTGCACTGATTCCTATATGAAAAACAGGACCAGACCATGTCTGAAATACCAGGTTGGAAAATGTAGTGCACCATGCATGGGGAGGATTGCAAGGCAAGAATATGAAAAAGACATAAAAAGGCTGAAGGAGTTTTTAAGTGGAAAGACAGGCAGAGTAATGGCTAGTCTAAAAAAAGAGATGGACAAAGCCGCCCAAGCCCTTAATTTTGAAAGGGCGGCAATGCTTCGAGATAGCATCGAGATGATAAGGGGTCTGTCAGAGGATCAAAGTGTCGTTTCCTCAACAAATCCTGAACTTGAACTTGATGTTATCTATATCGAGATCAACAACGGAATGGGTCAGGCTGTGGTCTTGAAGGTAAGGGAAGGGACAGTCAGGCAGAAACAGGCCTTCGGTCTTGAAATTGGCATAGAAGATGAGATGGCACAGGCTTATTCCCGGTTTGTCACTCTATATTATTCCAAGTCACAAGTACCAAGAGAGGTGGTGGTACCGGCTCTTTTTTCAGAGAATGTCCCAGAGGCTCTGTCTTCTTATTTAACCGCGCTCAAGGGGAAGAAAGTGACAGTAAGGTATGCAAGGTCTGGCATAAGAAAGAGGCTGATTCATATTGCAAAGTTAAATGCTAGCCAGGCATTGGGACAGGAGATGTTTAAAAAAGATCAATGGCATGATCTTGCCTCAAGATTAAAAGGACAGCTTCATCTTAAAAAAATCCCCGAACGTGTAGAAGGTGTGGACATATCAAACACATCTGGCGTGGATTCGGTGGGAAGTTTTGTCTGTTTCGTATCTGGAGAGCCGAGAAAATCGTCTTATCGTCAATACAATATCAGGCGCAGGGGTCCGAATGACTATGCAATGATAGGTGAAGTAATGGAAAGAAGATTAAGAGGCGGCCTTAAAAGGGATGATCTGCCTAATCTGATAATAGTGGATGGAGGACGAGGCCAGCTTTCTTCTGCTGTGAAAGTTGCAAGGCAACTCGATGTGCTTGATAGGGTAGACATAATATCTATTGCCAAGGAACACGGACAGGAGGGGGAAAAGATATATCTTACAGATGAGAAAACGCCTCTTTTTTTCAAAAGTGATAGTCCTGTTCTGCGATTTTGTCAGCGGGTCAGGGACGAGGCCCACAGGTTTGGAGTAGGACGTCACAGAAAAAAACGTGACAAACGCGTCTTAAGATCCCGCCTTTTGGAAGTCCCGGGTCTTGGGCCAAAAAGAAGGGCGTTACTCCTCAGGCATTTTGGCAGTCTCAAGGCGTTGTCAGAGGCAACTGTGGAAGAACTTGAAAAGGTGCCCGGCCTGCCCAAAAATGTGGCTTTGGCAGTATACAACAGATTCAAGGAGCAGAAACAGGAAGAATGTCAACCGTAAAGAGGCTCCCTGTACATATCGCCAACCAGATAGCTGCAGGGGAGGTTGTTGAACGCCCGTCTTCAGTAGTCAAGGAGCTTGTTGAAAATGCCCTTGATGCAGGTGCCAGCAGGATCGAGATCAGGCTTTCTAGGGGAGGGAAAAGGCTTATAGAGGTAAGGGATGACGGGTTTGGGATGTCTAAAGCCGATCTTGAGCTTAGCATAGAACCACACGCCACCAGCAAAATAGAAAAACAGGAGGATCTGGAATGTATAAGAAGTCTGGGCTTTCGGGGTGAGGCCCTTGCCAGCATTGGTGCAGTGAGCCGGTTGGCGATAACTTCAAGGCAGAGGGACAGCAGTGAGGGTTGGAGGATTGAGGTCTCCTTTGGAAGATGTGGCGATATCAAACCTCATGCCTGCCCCACAGGTACCATTGTAGCGGTAGAAGATCTTTTCCTGAAATTGCCTGCAAGGGCTAAGTTCTTAAAGGCGGATCAGACAGAATACGCAAGATGCATGAAGGTTGTCCATCTTTTTTGCGCGTCGTGGCCAGAGGTTGAATTCAAGGTATTAAAAGAAAATAGACCAGTATTCGTCTGCAGGTCTGATTTGCCTGTAAAGAAACGCATAGAGCCTCTTGTTGGTCCAAAGGTGCTGCCCCACATGGTAGAGGTTGAAAAGAAGGGAAACGGTCTTGGGCTCTATGGCTTTGTGGCAAGGCCAGAAGCTGTAAGGCTTTCTTCCAGGAATTTTTATTTTTTTCTAAACAGGCGTCCCGTTTCAAGTCCCGTGCTCTGGAAGGCACTTAATGAGGCCATGAAGGGTTTTTTGGTCAAGGGGAACCATCCAGCAGGTGTACTTTATATAGAAATCGATCCGCTGCTTGTGGATGTAAATGTCCATCCAACCAAAAGCGAGGTGAGGTTTGAAAGGCCGGGAGACCTATACAGGTTGGTTTTCCACGGTATCAAAGAAGCTCTTGAAACGCAGATTAAAGGTAGAAACCCAGAGAGTTCGATCTCAGGTGCAGTTTCTCAGCCAGGGTATGGCAAGACAGCAGAAAGTATTTCAAGAGCACTTCAATCCTCCATGGAGTTCCCTTTGCCATGGCAGGGTAGGGATGATTCCTCTTTGTGCAGTGTTAGAGATGGTCAGGGTGTTGGCGAGGGAGGCTATCTTGACAGAAACAAAGATAATAAAGATAGGGATTCCTTGGGGGCAGTATCTGCCCTAAAAAATCAAACCAATGACAGTTTTCGTATAATAGGCCAGTTTGTTCATTCCTTTATACTCTTTGAACTGGATGAAGAGCTTGTGATCCTTGATCAACATGCAGCCCATGAAGCCCTGATTTTTAGGCAGATAAGAGAAGAATTTTTGCTTTCTGGCAAACTTAACAGACAAAACCTGTTGGTTCCTCATGTTATGGATGTCAGCCCGAAGTTGCTAGAGGATTTTGGTAAGGCAGAAGAGGTCTTATCAGATATGGGCATAGAGGCAGATGTATTTGGGCAGGATCAGATAGTTGTCAGATCCCTGCCTGTTGTTTTGTCCTGTCTTGACAAGGATATCTCGCGTCTTGAGAAAGTTATTGAAAAGGTGTTGAAAAATCCCTTTATGGATCAAGGGGAATTGGTTCGTGATGTATTGGCTCCCCTGTCATGTTCCATGGCAATAAAGGCAGGAGAGGCTTTAAATGTTGCGCAGATGGAAAGACTCGTAAGGGACAGTTTAAAACAGGGGGTAACTAACTGTCCCCATGGAAGGCCTATAATGATACGTCTTGGTCGTGATGAATTGCATGAAAGATTTTTTAGACGGTAATGGACAAGACGGCGGTGCTTCATAAGTTTCCAGTAGTAGCTGTAGTAGGTCCGACAGCTACAGGGAAGACAGCAGTTTCTATAAGGCTGGCCAAAAGGCTTGGAGGCGAGATAGTAAATCTGGATTCGATTCAGATTTACAAGGGGCTTGACATAGGCTCAGCCAAGCCTTCCAGGGAGGAGATGTCTGGAATAGTCCACCATCTTATCGATATAAGAGAGCCTTGGGAGGTTATGGATGCTGCAAGCTTTATGCGTATAGCCTCAAGGATGGTTGATGTTGTGCTTGAGCGGGGAAAGGTGCCGATCCTTGTAGGTGGTACAGGTTTTTATCTGAAAAGCCTGGAACAGGGGCTTTCTGTTTTGCCTGGAGCTATGCCAGGGCTCAGGAGTCGCCTGATAGAAATGATCAGGGACAAGGGGCATCAACAGGTACACTCTTTGCTGGTATCACTTGATCCCCAAATGGCCAAAAAGATACATCCAAAAGATACCTACAGGCTTTTTAGGGCCTTTGAAATACTAATGGGATGTCCGGCTTCGAAAGATGCTCGAGTGAAAGAAGAGAGTTTTCCAACACTTATGCAAAAGGGCATTAGAATCTTTAAGATAGGTCTTATGTGTCAAAGGGATCTTCTTTACCGAAGGATTGATGACAGGGTGGAGCAGATGCTTGAAAATGGCCTTGTTAAGGAAGTAAAAGGCCTGTTGGCTCAAGGGCTGAATCCTTCTCTTAAACCCTTGCAATCCATTGGATACCGGCATATTATCTCCTACCTTTTAAAAAAAATGGAGTTTTCACAGGCAATTTTCGAGATGAAACGTGATACCAGACGTTATGCAAAAAGGCAGATTACCTGGTTTAAGAAGGATCCTGGAATAAGGTGGTTTAATCCCGAAAGCCTGTTGCAGGAAGCAGATATCTGGAAGGCAGTCAATTGAACATACCAAATCTATTAACCATACTCAGGATTCTCCTTACCCCCCTTCTTGTCATATTTCTCATAGATAAACGCTTTGATCTGGCCTTTGCGGTGTTTGCGGCAGCGGGAATCTCAGATGGCCTGGACGGTTTTCTTGCCAGGGTAATGAAACAGAAGACTAGAATTGGAGCCATCTTAGACCCAATTGCAGACAAGGCCCTTCTTGCATCTGCCTATATTACCTTGGCGGTGATAGGTCTTGTGCCAAACTGGTTGGCCGTCATTGTTATCAGTAGGGATATAATAATTGTCTTTGGAGTTCTTGTCTTGCTCCTGTTTCAGTCAGGCATAGAGATTCATCCCACCATAATAAGCAAACTCACCACACTTTTTCAGTTACTGACCGTCTTTACGGTGCTGTTTTCCACCGTTACCCATCTGGGACTTGAGCAGGTATTGTTCTGCTGCTACATAGTGACTGCTATTCTTACCATTGCATCGGGTCTTGACTATCTATACAAGGGGATCTTGATGCTTGGCAATGAATAGCTTGAAGAGGGAACGGTTTTATGGTAAACAGGAGCCGCTTTGCATATGAGTCAGCGGGGCGTGGCGCAGTCTGGTAGCGCATCTGCTTTGGGAGCAGAGGGCCGGGGGTTCAAATCCCTCCGCCCCGACCATTAGACAAGCAAAGGCCTGGCCTGTTTCAGGCCTTTTTTATTTTTTACCGGTTGATTCTATATAAAAAAGATTTGACATTTTTTGGAAACAAAAGTTAATCTTATAGGTCTAATCTTTTTCCGGTTGCAGATTATTTTCCAAAATTTTTCCAAAAATATGAACAATTTTCATCTTAAAAACTACATTCAGGAACGGAAGCAGATGATAGATGAACATCTTGATTCCTTGCTTCCCGAGCCTGGCGGTCCTTCGGGTAAGGTTGTTGAGGCTATGAGATACAGCCTTTCAGCCGGGGGCAAAAGGGTTAGGCCTATTTTGATGATGGCAGCATGTGAAGCTGTGGGCGGGGATTTCAACAAGATCATGCCCGCGGCCTGCGCCATGGAGTGTGTTCATACTTATTCGCTTATTCATGATGATCTTCCTGCCATGGATGATGATGACCTGAGAAGGGGCAAGCCCACATGTCACAAGGTCTTTGGTGAAGCGATTGCGATTTTGGCTGGAGATGCTCTTCTTACCTACGCTTTTGAGCTTATGACCCATCCAGAACTGTTAAGGGCCGTTAACGGTGATCTTGTTAACGAGGCCATATCAATATTTGCAAAGGCAGCCGGGGTCTCTGGAATGGTGGGAGGGCAAACAGCGGATATCCTTTTTGAGGGCAAGGATGTGGATGGAGACACCCTTGCTTACATCCATGGTCACAAAACAGGTGCCCTCATCAGGGCCTCTGTGGAAATGGGAGCTCTTCTTGGAGGTGGAAAGGAAGCTCAGGTAGAGAGCCTTTCAAGGTTTGGAACTGCCCTTGGCTTGGCCTTTCAGGTGGTGGATGATCTGTTGGATGTGATAGGAGATGAAAAAAAGCTGGGGAAACCAGTAGGTTCTGATGAACGGAACAAAAAGGCTACCTATCCAGCGCTTTTCGGAATAGAAGAAACCAAAAAGAGAGCCCAGGATCTTAAAAACAATGCACTTGATGCCCTTGTATCCTTTGGTGCCGAGGCCGATCCTTTAAGGGCCATAGCCATTTATGTGGTGGAAAGAGACAGATAAAGGAGTTTTGGACATGTCTTGCTTACTGGACAAAATAAACAGTCCCAATGATCTGAAAGGACTTAGCCAGAAAGATTTAATAGAACTGGCAAAGGAAATAAGAAAGACAATAGTTACGACTGTTGCTGAAAAAGGTGGTCATTTGGCTCCCAGTCTTGGAGTTGTTGAGCTTACATTGGCATTACATTACTGTTTTGACTCTCCCAAAGACAAGATAATATGGGATGTTGGTCACCAGTC
>JAMOVK010000038.1 GCA_027067775.1 Deltaproteobacteria bacterium | reverse complement strand
TATTCCGTTAAGTTATTGAATCTACAAGAGAAAGAGCTTAAGCCAATTCCTCATCCGCCACCACGCATTAAAGAAAAGTTTTTTGAGCTCGTCTTCAAGGATCTTTTCATTGCCTTTGACAGGAAAAATGGAGGATTCGGCCAGGCTCCAAAGTTTCCGACAACAACCTTTATAAATTTTCTTCTTGAATTTCATGAAGTTAGCACAAATGAACATGCCCTGAATATGGCCACATCAAGCCTTGAGAAAATGCGTCTTGGAGGGCTCTGGGATCATCTGGAAGGCGGGTTTCACCGCTACTGCGTGGATGAAGGGTGGAGGGTGCCCCATTTTGAAAAGATGCTCAATGACCAGGCGCTTCTCATTGTCACCTATCTTAAGGCTTACAAGATTACAAATCAGCCGCTCTTTCTTGAAACTGCCCTGGAGACTGCCAGATTCACCATAGATGAGTTTCTTTCTAAAAATGGGGGTTTCTACTCTTCCCTGGATGCAGATTCAGAAGGTGTTGAAGGAAACTTTTATGTCTGGTCCATTAAAGAGCTTAAAGCAGTAGTAGGCCAAAAGAAGTGGCCCCTTTTTAAGGCACTTTTTCATATTGAAAAGACAGGGGATTTCCCAGATGGAAGGATTGTTCTTCGCTTAAAAGGGCTTTCCGGCCATATTCTTCAAAAACATGGGTTTAGCGCTCATGAAGCAAAATCATTTTGGGAGAAAATCCGCAATAGACTTCGTAAACATAGAAAAAAGCGGGTAAAACCACAACTTGATAAAAAAATTGTGACTTCCTGGAACGCCCTCATGATTTATGCCTTGGCAGAGCTTTATGATGCAACTGGTGAAAAAGACTTTTTTGATATTGCCAGAAACTGTCTGCACCTATTAATTGAAAAGGCCTTTTTAAAGGGCGAACTTCAAAGGTGTCTGGCCGATGGAAAACCAAGACACAGGGCCTGCCTTGAAGATTATGCTGCCCTTTTATTGGCAGCAGCCAAGATCCACTCCCTAAGTAATGACGATTTCTTGCTGGAATTTTGCAAAAATCTTGGCACTAAGACAAAAATGGACTTTTTTGACCCGCAGCTAAATCTCTTTCTTTTTGCCTCAAGTGGCGCAAATGAGATTCCTACAAAGCTTAAATCACCAGGCGATAGCTCTCTTCCCTCCCCTATTTCCATGTTATTTGAGGCATTAAGCGTCCTTCTTTCAAGAAATGATCGCGTCGGAAAACTAACGGCCCTTCTTCCCTTAATAGAGGCCCAAGGTGTGGTCGATGCCTGGAAAAACCCCTTGGCTAACTGCCAGTTTCTTGCCCTTTACATGAAAAACTTAAAAAAGAAGGAATCGTCCAGGAAATAAAAAAATTCTTAACCTGCTGCCTTTATAAGTAAGTCCTTAAGGGCCTTTATTTCATCGCGCCTTTTTGCTGCCTCTTCAAATTCAAGATTCTTTGCTAGCGCATACATCTCATCTTCGAGTCTCTTTATGCGTTCAGCCAGTTTTTCAGGATCAAGCTGCCCCTTGCCGTAGGCCGCCTGTGGCTCTGCTGCCTCCTGCATTACGGCGTGCTGATCCTCCTCGTAAATGGAAGTGAGGGCATCTTCCACAGACTTTGAAATACCCTTTGGAACTATATTGTGTTCGATATTGTAATCCTGCTGGAGCTTTCTTCTCCTTAGGGTCTCTTCAATGGCCCGTTTCATGGAACCTGTGACATCATCGGCATAAAGAATCACAAGGCCGTTTACGTTTCTTGCTGCCCTTCCTGCCGTCTGTATTAGGGAGCGTTCCGAGCGAAGAAAACCCTCCTTGTCTGCATCAAGGACGGCCACAAGGGATACTTCAAGCATATCAAGGCCTTCCCGCAAAAGATTTATTCCAACTAGAACGTCAAATTCCCCGCGCCTTAGCCCCTGGATAATCTGGCTTCGCTCAACAGTCTTGATATCAGAGTGCAGATACTCAACCCTCACCCCTGCTGCCCTGTAGTATTCCGTAAGGTCCTCTGCCATACGCTTTGTAAGGGTGGTTACAAGGGCACGCTCTCCACGGGCAACCACCTTTCTTATCTCCTGGAGCAAATCATCCACCTGGTTCCTTGCCGGGCGAACCTCCATTCGCGGGTCAACAAGCCCTGTTGGCCTTATGATGAGTTGGGCGACTTCCTTCCCCGAAACCTCAAGCTCATAGGGGCCAGGGGTTGCCGAGACAAAAACCACCTGGTTCACCGTCTCCATGAACTCGTCAAACCTCAGCGGCCTGTTATCAAGGGCAGAAGGCAGCCTGAAGCCAAACTCCACAAGAGTCTCCTTTCTGGAACGATCCCCTGCGTACATGCCACGAATCTGGGGCACGGTTATATGGCTTTCGTCTATGAAGGTGATGAAATCATCTGGAAAATAGTCAAGGAGCGTAGGCGGTGGCTCACCAGGCGGACGCCCCGTCAAATGTCTGGCGTAATTTTCAATTCCATGACAGTAACCAAGCTCCTCAAGCATCTCCAAATCGAGCATGGTGCGCTGCTCGAGCCTCTGGGCCTCGAGGAGTTTGCCCCTTTCTTCAAACCATGCAAGCCTCTCCCTCAGCTCGGCCCTTATGGTCTTTATGGCCCGCTCAAGCCTTCCCTGGGAAGTTACATAATGGCTGGAAGGGTAAATAACCGTGTGGTTTATTGTTGCGCGCCTCTTGCCGGTTAGGGGGTCAAAGAGACTGAGTCTTTCTATCTCATCGCCAAAAAGCTCCACCCTGAGCCCAATATCCTCTTCATAGGCAGGAAAAATCTCAACGATGTCTCCCCGCACTCTGAAGGTTCCCCTTTTAAAATCCGCATCACTCCTTTCATAGAGCATGGTCACAAGGTGCTCCAGGATCTCCTCCCTGGACTTTTCCATGCCCTGTCTCAGATAGAGATGCATCTGCTGGTACTCCTCTGGGGAGCCAAGGCCATAGATGCACGATACGCTTGCAACAATAATGACGTCCTTTCTTGTAAGGAGTGAATAGGTTGCCGAATGCCTTAGGCGATCTATGAAGTCATTTATGGAGGAATCCTTTTCAATGTATGTGTCAGAGGCGGGAATGTAGGCCTCTGGCTGATAGTAGTCATAGTAGCTTA
>JAMOVK010000037.1 GCA_027067775.1 Deltaproteobacteria bacterium | reverse complement strand
ATCCCTTGGATAAAAAAAGGCGGTATCTACTCCATTTGGTATTACTGAAACTGGTGTATTGGGCGCAAATTTTTGTAAAATGGCTTGGTCATCTGCAGAACAGGCAATTATATGGTCGACTTTTTGTGTCAATGATCTTTCAAAACATTCCAATCCCGCTTGCTGCTTTGAAAAAAACCACTTAACAACAGGATTGTGTTCCTGTTCCACTCTTCTTTTTAGTAGATTTGATTCAACATTATGGGCATCCAAGACAGTCTTCTTATTAGAAAACTTATCATAATAGACTCCCAATGGAAGCATATCTATGTGAATTAAATCAAAATTGATAGATCGCAACATTTTATCAATTGCTTGACTCATCTGTCTGCTATTATACTTCAGCAATACAAAAGGCCGTCCAGTAATCATTGATTTCATAAGTGTTGCATATGTAGCCAGTCTTGATTCATTCTCTGCAAGCTTAATAAGACGTACAGAAGAACATAATTGTTTTAACTCATCTAAATAGTTAAATTCTTCTTTGAACTTCACAAAACTGAGCAAATGAACTTCATGCCTTTGGGCCAGCTGTTTCAAGAGATTAGAAGATCTCAGGGAATGTCCATCATTGGCTGGTAAAGGAGTTTTAGTCGTAATAAACAACAATTTCATGGCGTTATTAATTGGCAGTTATTGCTCTGGTGTCTTTCTCTACGATTTTATGATAAAACTCTGCATAATTATTGACCATCGCCATACTGGAATAATCTGTTAGCACAAGATTCCGGCCGGCCTGGGCCAAATGAGTTCCGGAATTCTCATCGCGCAATATTTGTTCTATCTTATGCGCCAGGTCTGCAACATTTTCAGGTTGGGCCAACAGCCCATTCACGCCATCTTGAATTACCTTAGGCACACCTCCAACCCGGGTGGCAACAACCGGTATTTCTGCTGCCATGGCTTCCAGCAGGGCCATTGGCAATCCTTCGTTTCTGGACGGCAGGACAAAAACATCGAAGCCTTTGTAAAGAGAGCGGGCATCGGATCTATTGCCCAGGAAAAGGACCTTGTCATCAACCATCAATGTTTTGGCCAGGGCGGTTAGGTTATCATATTCTGGCCCGTCTCCTACCAAGACAAGTCGAAGTTCCGGAAAGTTCTCTGTCAAAAGCGAAAATGCCTTCAATAAGAGATCGTTTCCCTTTTCGAAGCTTATACGCGCCACATTTCCTATAACCAGGCTGTTGGATTCCAGTCCAATTTTGTGTAAGGCCTCTTGACGAGAGATGGAAAAGGACGGGTCCATCACATCAACGCCATTTTTTATTACTTCGATCCTTGTTGAAGGTATGCCGCTTTCCACCATCAATTGTTTTACTGAATCAGACACTGCTATCAGCCCATCAAAGAAACGCAATATCTTGCAGTCTATCCATTGATAAATTTTTTCAGTCGGGGCAAGCCCTGTCCAATTATGATTTGTAGCTACCAGTTTTATAGATTTAGGTGGAAGAATTTTGGCTAAAAAGGCATAGAAATCTGATTTATATCCATGACTGTGAACAATGGAGATTTTTTCTTTTCGTATGATTTGGACCAGCTCTTTTAATGCTCCAGCAGAGAACTTACTAGTGCATGGAATATAAAAGACCTGTTTTTCAGTTGTTTGATCATTTCCAATCTCTTGAATAAATACATCTGCAACTTCTGAATCTGGCGATATGACTGCAGCAAAGGGCATATAGCCGCTGGCATATTTACAAAGCTCAGACATTACCCTTTCCGCACCATGGAAACGTATGCTGCTTATCAAGTGTAGGATTCTTGGATTATTGGATGATAGCTGTTTTTCCATTAAAAGTATTATGCACTGCCTATCTATTCATAAGAGCCTGAATACCATTCCAGAGGAGATCATATGCCTTATTTCCAAGCAGCTTTTTCACGGCATATAAGCTCTTAATTTTCAAGGCTTGGGTAGTATAAAAAAAAGGATCTCTTTGCATAATTTTAGAGAATTTTTGAAGGGATATACTCCTTTTTAAGGAAATCCTGGGGATCTCTTCCGTTCGAGTCAGGTCGCGCCACAGCCCAAATGAAGAGGTACAGAGTATTTTATATCCGGTCGACTTTGCTAATTCTTTTGCCCTTTTGTTAAACCGGCCTCCAGGTGCAGAAAAGGCCTCAATTTTTCGCCCGGTAATATCTTCCAGGATTTCTTTTGACCTTTTGAACTCATATTGCAAGCCTGTATCATCCAGGTCATCGAGATATTTATGCGTTAAGCCATGAGAACCAATGGCCATGCCTTCCTGGCAAAGTTCTCTTATCTGGTGGGGTTTCAGATAATCTTCCTTCCCAATCCATCCTGCTGTTACAAAGAAAATTGCCCTAAAGCCAAATTTCTTCAACAAAGGAAGGGCCTGTGTATAATTAGATTCATGTCCATCATCAAAGGTGATCATTACAGATGCTTTAGTTTTTTCAGAAGGAAGATCATGAAATAGATATGATTTGTATCCATGCTTTTTTAAAAAATGCAAATGGCGCCTGAATGAATCTGTTTTTAATACGTAGCTTCTCTCTCCTGGATCAGGAAATTCGTAGCTGCCCTTTTGATCATCCAGGGCATGATACATCAATACCGGAACGCCTGTCTTAGGAATGATCATGAACAGCTTGTTTTAACTCCATATTTTTCCGGTACGCCTGGTTATCCAATAGAAAAAACCTGCTACAGCTGCCATGTTGAGCATGAAGAAAAAGTAACATAGCTTCACTATTGAAATCTGCTGAAGCTGCGGATATCTCCAGGCCAATGCGACAGCGGCATAAAAGATTGCCTGGGGAACGGCACAGGCTTTATAGAAGAGGCCTGGAGAAGAGACACTGGAAACAAAAAGTAAAGGCAAACAAAATGGCACCAAAAGTCTGAATATCTTGTGAGACATCAGCCTCCACCATTGCCTGTTGGTAAAAGGATTGAACAGATACGGCGCTATGGAGATTAGCTGCCAGTTACCTGCAAGAGTTCGAACTTTACGCTTCCATTCACTTTGAACATCTTTTGAGACTATGTCTAAAGCCCTGGCTGCGCTGTCAAAGATTACCCTGTATCCCTGCTGAATTATGTTCAGTGGTATCAAAACATCATCCAATATGGTTTCTTCAGGTATTGGTTTAAAGAGACCGGATCTTATGGCGTATATCGCACCA
>JAMOVK010000036.1 GCA_027067775.1 Deltaproteobacteria bacterium | reverse complement strand
TTTGGAGGGAGTTGTGATCTCCCATGGAATATGCCCTCGCTACAGCGACATAGATACATATCATATGGTATGTGCAGCTGTTGACGAAGCTGTTAGAAATGCCCTGTGCGTAGGGGCCAAATTTGACGAGATGTCTGGCCTAGACAACTTTTGCTGGTGCGATCCGGTCCAGTCTGAAAAAACGCCTGACGGCCATTACAAGCTTGCCCAGCTAGTTCGAGCCAACAAGGCACTGTATGAAATATGCACCTCATACATGATTCCTTGCATCTCTGGCAAGGACTCCATGAAAAATGATGCCACCATAGGAGGAGTGAAGATATCCATACCCCCTACCCTTCTCTTTTCACTTATAGGCAAGATAGACGATGTAAGAAAGGCCCTGACCATGGATGTGAAGAGGCCTGGAGATCTGGTCTACGTGCTGGGCACCACATTTAATGAGCTTGGAGCCTCTGAATACTTTGCTTCTCGAGGCTTTATTGGTAATACCATTGCCAAGGTCCGCATAGATGAAGCCAAGGCCCGTTATCAGGCCGTATCAAAAGCCATATCTCAGGGGCTTGTTGCATCATGTCACGACTGTTCTGACGGTGGACTTGGTGTATGCATTGCCGAAAAGGCCTTTTCAGGCGGTCTGGGGATGGATATTGACCTTTCGGCCGTACCTGCCGAAGATATAAGCAGAGTTGACTATCTCCTGTTTAGCGAAAGCCAAAGCCGTCTTGTCTGTACTGTTCACAAGGAAGACAGGGAGGCGTTTGAGGCTATAATGAAAGACACGGTTTTTGCACTTATAGGGCAGGTAAACGATTCTGACAGGTTGACTCTTTCTTTTGATGGCCAAAAGGTTGTAGACGAGTCGCTAGAGGAGCTTAAAGAGGCATGGCAGAAACCCCTTTGGTGGTAGACAAAGAGCTTTCCCAGCAGCAGATACAAGAGATTCTAGAAGAAGAGGCCTTTTTGATAAAACACTCAGGTGAGACCCCTGAGATTGCATTTCATTCAGGTCTGTACTATCTCTTTGAAGATCCAGATGGCCCCAAGCTGGACAGGAGTCGGGTGGACCTGTCCTTGTTAAAAGAGGCGGTGTTTGAACGCTATACAAAGATACTTCTCAGGGATCTTAAACCTGCCAACAGAGATAAAAGAATATACAGAGGAGTGGCACGATCCATTGCTAACTGGCATAGGATGAAAAAATTTTGTCAGAAGGAAGGATTTCAAACAGACGAAATTCGACAAAAGGTGGCAAAATACCTTATTAACTTCCTGGAAAACGAGGTTAAAGAGGTTAAATCTGGCAAACGGGTCTCCTGCATCAACTGCACCTATGATGAGTTGAAAGAATTTGCCAGAGAACTTGGAGTCAAAACAGAAACACTTCCTAACGGATTGGAAGAGCTGTGCATGAGCCAGTAAAGGAAAATATCTCACCTGAAGCCGCCGGTAACGAACCTTGGACAGAAAAACTTTCTGGAGTGGTGGCTTTATGCCTGGCCCTGGCCATACTTGTTTGTGGCCTGTGGATATACCTGCCCTTTTTTGAGCCGATCTGTTGGGCCATTATACTATCCCTTTTTTTTCATCCCCTTTACCAAAGGCTCGTCAGGCTGCTGATGGGGCAAAGGATCCTTTCTGCTGTTATCATGTGTTTTCTTATTGTGGCCTTTATCATTATCCCTGCACTTTTCCTAATCACAAGCCTGACATCAGAAATGGTTCGTGTGTATACAGCAGGTATATCGAATCTGCAGACCATGAACGTAGATCTCATTCCAGATCCAAACCGCTACCCTACCCTAAACAAACTTACCATCAAGCTTCTAAAGGCCTTTAAACTTTACGGAACTGATCTACATGGAACCCTGGCAGACCTTGCCCGCTCTGCTGGAGAATATTTTTTCAGAAAAGGAACCATGGTCTTCAGAAACATAGCGGTTCTCATTTTCAAGTCCTTTCTTATGCTGGTTATTCTCTTTTACCTGTTTACAGACGGAGAGAGCATGCTCAAGGCCTTTAAGGGCCTTTTACCCCTAAAAAAAGAAAATGTTGAAAGATTTATGAAACTCACCTCGGACGTTCTGGCAGCTACACTCTATGGAAATCTGTTTACAGGTGCTATTCAGGCTGGTCTTGGCATTTTCATATTCTGGGTCTTGAACTTTTCTGCACCGATACTGTGGGGAACCATCCTTGGCCTTGGAACCTTTGTCCCCATGATTGGCACTGCAATAGTGTGGGCACCTGCAAGCATTTATCTTTTGGTTACAGGCCAGTACCTGAAAGGAGCAACCCTTTTGGCCTTCAGTCTGCTCGTCATAAGCCAGATAGATTACTTCCTGAGACCTTACCTAATCAGCGGCAAAACCGAGCTCCACAACCTCTTCCTGTTTCTTGGCATAATCGGAGGAATAAACGTTTTTGGGCTTCTGGGTCTGATCCTTGGTCCGATGATAATCGCTCTTTGCATGTCAATACTGGAACTGTACAGACTAAACCTGCTTGAAAGGGAACAGTCATGGAAAAGCGACCTTCTTATCTGAATCTGCTTGAGACGGGTGAGCTTGAAGCACGTGCAAAGGCAGCCATGGCCAACCTTTCCTCCTGCACCCTGTGTCCACATGAATGCAAGGTAAACCGGCTTGAAAACGAAAAGGGGTTCTGCCGCATAGGCCGAAAGGCAATGGTGGCAAGCTTTGGCGCCCATTTTGGCGAAGAACCCCCCATCACAGGTAAAAGGGGGTCTGGAACCGTTTTTTTCTCTGGCTGCAACATGAGATGTGTCTTTTGCCAGAATTTTGAAATTAGCCAGGGTCTAGAAGGCCAAGAAATAGAAAAAGAATATCTTGCCTTTATATTCCTCTCTCTACAGGAAGGAGGATGTCATAATGTAAACCTTGTTACCCCTACACATGTTATGCCCCAGATCTTGGAAGCTCTGGTGATGGCAGCCAGGGAAGGGCTTAAAATTCCCATTGTTTACAACTGTGGCGGTTACGAATCCATTACCAGCCTGAAACTCCTAAAAGGGATTGTTGACATCTATATGCCTGACATAAAGTATTCCGACAACCAAATAGCTCAAAAGTATTCCAAGGTAAAGAGATACTGGGATCACTGCAAAAAGGGAGTTAAGGAAATGTTCAGGCAGGTGGGAAATCTGCAAGTCGACGCTAGCACAGGGGCTGCAACAAGAGGACTCCTCATCAGGCACCTTGTATTGCCACAGGACCTGTCTGGCACCAGGGAGGTATGTCGTTTTATATCCCGTGAACTCTCTCCTGAAACCGTGGTTAACATAATGGATCAGTACAGGCCGTATGGCATGGCCAAAAAATATCCTCCCCTTGACAGGCCTATCACTCCAGAAGAATTTGCAAGGGCGATAAGATGGGCACAGGAAGAAGGGCTCACAAATCTGCTGACATTTTAATGATACAGTCCAAAATCCTGTTAAAATTCCTATTGTGCCACTTTAAAGACGTATAAAGATGAACCGCATATTTGTTGTGGGGGACATACATGGCTGTATAGACAAGGCCCAAAAACTCCTGTCGAAGATACCCATCAGGTGGGACAGGGACATGCTTGTCTTTCTTGGAGATTATGTAGATAGAGGGCCTGATCCGGCTGGTGTGGTTCAGTTAATGATAGAGCTTGGATCCGAGCATCCAGGCAGGGTGGTTTGCTTGAAAGGAAACCATGAGGTAATGTTTCTGGACTACCTTAAAGGAGGGCCTCTTTCCAGTGCATTTGTCAACTTTGGTGGAATGGATACCCTTAAAAGTTATGGCATCAGTGCAAACAGTGATGTGCAAGAAAGAACACATCTGATACCCTTTTCACACTTCCAATTTATACAATCCCTACCTATAAGTTTTGAGACACAGAAATTTTTCATGGTTCACGCAGGAGTAAAGCCGGGCATACCCTTACATAAACAGAAGGAGGAAGACATGTTATGGATCCGACACGAATTTATAAAATCTGAATATGACTGGGGCAAAAGAATAATCTTTGGCCATACGCCTTTTGACTCTCCCTTTATAATGCCCAACAAGATCGGTATTGACACCGGTGCAGTGTATGGAGGAAGACTTACCTGTCTGGTTATTCCTGATATCGATTTCGTTTTTGCATGAAAACATCAAGCTTGCTAAGCCAGTAAAAGGATAGGGAATGAAAAAGAAGAAAAAAAGGATGTCAAAAGTTCTTTGGAAAAGAGACTAGCAGATCCTAGAATAAAGAGCCAGTACTTGAAAGAAGTAGAAAGGCTCTTTCAGGGGGCAAAAGGGGACCCAAAACATGAAAGGGATCTGCAAAGACTGCATGACTCCTATGGTACCGGCAGATTTAAAAAACAGGCAAAGGCCTACATCAAAAAATATGGCCTTCCAGAAGACTGGGGAGCCTTGATTTTAATGCTCGATCTAGAAGGAGAAACGCAGATAGTTATTGACGTCATGGAAAAGCTGCTTGAAATATCGACACAACTGCCTGGTCCCAAAAAAAAGGGGCTAAAGAGTAAACTCAGGACCCTGGGGCTTACAACAAAAGATATGGCCATTGCAGAAGTTGCCCAGGAAATAGCCGAAGAGATTTAAAAGGTGTCTTGGCAGAACGATATAGACGACTACCTGGCCTTTGTGGCTGTTGAGAAGGGACTTTCTTCCAAGACCCTCGATGCATACAGTTTTGATCTAAATGAATTCAGCTCCTTTGTGTCAAAGTTGGACTGCAAATACCCTGAACAGGTCGGGACAAGACATGTGATCAAATGGCTAACTCACCTGAGAACCAATGGTATTTCCCCACGAAGTTGTGCGAGAAAACTATCTTCACTGCGAGGCTTTTTTCGTTACCTGCTTCTTGAAAACAGGATATCAGTCTCTCCTACTGCTGTTGTTGGAAATCCAAAGGTTGGCAGAAAACTTCCCATCGTGCTTACCGTGAATGAAGTAACAAGACTTTTGGAACAGCCGGATACGGCCAAACCAACTGGACTCAGAGACAGGGCGATTCTTGAAATCCTATACTCCTGCGGACTCAGGGTGTCCGAGACAGCCGGTCTGCAAGTAGGCCAGATAAATCTGGATTCAGGCTTTTTAAAAATAACAGGAAAGGGAAACAAAGAAAGGATAGTTCCTCTTGGAGAGGAGGCAGGATTCTGGCTTAAAGAGTATCTAAACAAGGCGCGTCCAAGACTTCTAAACAAGGCCAACAGCTACTACTGTTTTGTCGGAAGAAGAGGCAAACCCCTTTCCAGGCAGAGACTCTGGCAGATAATAAAAGGCTACAGCCTGAAGGCTGGGCTGTCTACCAAGGTCTACCCACACTGTTTGCGCCACTGTTTTGCCACTCACCTTCTTGAAGGCGGGGCAGATTTACGGGCTGTTCAACTTCTTCTTGGACACAGCGATATTACCACTACCCAGATCTATACCCATCTGGAACTCGGATATTTAAGAACCATTCACAAAAGATATCATCCCAGGGCATAGCTGTTTACGATTATCCATTTGGAGCAAGCAAAAAAGCTTCAAATCTCCTGTCCTTTTAGAAGTTACCCGGCCTTGAAAGCATAAAAACATTACAAGAACCTATTAATCATCTACAGTGTTTCCAAAGCAAATTCAGGACCTTTGGATGTATCATATCTCATGAAAACCTGAAAGGTCTTGTTGTTGACATCAAGCGGTAAGATCCTTTTCTCATACCCGTTACATTTTATGATTATCTGTCCTGAATCAGTCATCTTTCCTGTCATTTCTATGGAAAGGCCCTCGATTGCCTTTTCTACTTTGGAAATCTGCTCGAATAGACTGGCCATCTTCTCTTTCAGTTCGCTCAATTCCTCCTGCACATCCAACATGAGTTTCAGCTGTTTTGTCAAGATATGAAGATCAAAGGGCAGCTTTTCTTCAAGGCTTGCCATCTTGGTCCGAAGTTTTTCTATGCTTATGCTTCCAAGAAGTATCATTGTGGCAAACTGTTTTAGAACCGGAATCAACGCCTTTCCCTCTTCATTTAGGATACTCTGGGCAAGTTGCATCTTTTGTCCAAACACTGCTCCCCTGTTTTTCAATGCCTCTTTTTTTTGCTCTATTTCAACAGACAGCTCCCGCTCCTGGGATATCAACTGGGAATAAAGCTGAAACAACCTCTTTCCCATCTCTATTTCCATCATGTTTCTGACATTAATCCCTGAAGCAAAAATCCGGTTTGCCTCGATCTCTGTCCTTCCCACAAGTATCTCTGACGTTCCTTCCGGTCGAATTTCAAGAAAATCTGTCTTTATCACACCTTCACTAATCTCTTTTTTTATCCGGACCCTGTCCTTTGCCACCAAAGTGGCCTTCCTCGCTGATCCTATCTCCATATGCGAACCGGAACGGATAAAATTCCTGGCAAAACTCACAACCACAGGGCCAGTTGCATCCACAGTCTCTCCTTCTACTGCACCTTTCACCATTAGAGAGCCATCTATTACAACAGCAAAACATCCGCGAATGTCTCCCTCCACAACCAGATCCGCCTTACATCTCAGTTCGTTGCTGACACCTTTAAAATTACCAGTATTAAAATCAATGTCTTTGACCTTAACCTGGTTCTGAATCGAGATCTTCCTTAGGTTTTCTTCACATGGATTCCCTTCAAAATTACAGATTATGATACCAGCCTTTTTGGCATAGTAGTCCCAAATGCGCCTGCTGGTCTCTGGATCAATATCGTCCTTAGAGTAAAAACCATCTTTTATCTTGACAGGAGCAGGTTTACCAGCCTTTGCCCTTATAGAAAAACCCAACACATCTGTACCTTCGGTACCAGAGGAAGGTTCAAAAACCCTCAGCACGAGTTGATCTTTTGAGGCTTGGGGAAAACGGTTGACCTCGCGAAAATCCATACTGCCATCTGGCAAAAGACGGCCTGGCTGCACCCGAAAGTCAAAGAAAAGCCTGATGTAACCGTCTTCACCATCAGTTGGTTCAGATCCCCTAATCGTCAATGTAGAAATGCCGGGCATTGTGTTTATTTCCACTTGACGGGGTCTTAGATGGCGTTCCTTGGCTGGAGCCATGAAGGTAAATATATCCTGGTCCCCTGAACCGATTTTGGAACCTATCTCATCAGGAATAGTAATAAAATACTCGCGTAAAACTATCTCGATGGCTTTAAAAAGATTATAAGCCCCGATGCGAGCACCCGAGGGCAGATCCATAGCCACAGCCAAGGTATCAGAGCCAAATTTTATCTCCTCCCTTGACTCTTTAATCCACTGTGCTGCCTCAATGGGAGAAGAATCACTACTAAGATTTGTTATCGTACCTGTGGAATCATCTGGTACTCTATCATGTTGATGGGTCCTTGTTTCTTCCATTGAGTTCATCTCTTTATCCGCAGGCCCCGCACCTTTTGCATACCTGTAATCTGCAAAAGGCTGTCTCATGCGCCCGTTGTGCCTTGTTCCACTGGGCCAAGAGAAAATTCCTCTTTACACGGTGATTAACTACTTCCCAAGAAAACTCCTCTTTCAGATCCCTTTCTTTAAGGTAGTCTTCGGCAATATCTGCGGTTTTCTTAACTATCCCTTTATTTCCCAAGCCTTTTAGGACAAGTCCGGTGAGGATTCTCCCCAATTTCTCATCTCCCCTGCTAAGAAGAGCCTGTATGGTGCTGCCTTCAACCGAATCAAGTCTCAACTTCATATTTGGCTCTGATCCAAGCATCCTTTTGAGTATTGCCCTACGTCTTTTTAATACGTCAAAATCAGCAAAAGCTGCCCACTGGAATGGCGTCCAAGCCTTTGGAACAAATGTGCTCACAGAAACAATGACCTTCCCAACGCTCCCCCTGCCCTTTGCAAAACCAAGCATGACATCTCTGATTTTCTTAGAAAGAATAGCTATCTCCTCCACATCCCTGTCTTCTTCCATTGGAAGTCCTAGCATAAAATAGAGTTTCAGATTTTTAAGTCCTGCCCGTGACAGGATCTCGGCAGCAGAAATTATCTGATCCTCATTCAGATTTTTGTTAATAACCCTCCTCAGCCTTTCTGAACCAGCCTCAGGCGCAATGGTGGCAGTATAGTTTTTGGACCTAACCAAAAGCCTGACAAATTCCTCGGTAAGGCCATCTGCCCTCAAAGAGGAAAAACCAAGCTGAAATCCTCTTTTTATCAAAGTGTCGCTAAGGCATGAAACAAAGCTTCTGCTTGCATACTCAAGTCCAACAAGGCCTACCTTCCCTGCTCCTCTTGTATCTTGAAGTGTATATTCTATAGCCTCTTCAGACCAGTTCCTTGGAGGCCTGTAAACAAAACCTGCTGCACAAAACCTGCATCCTCTGCCACATCCTCGTGCAATTTCCAACAGAAAAGTATTTGGGAAAGACGAACCTTTTGAAACAACAACCGTATGGGGTACTGTCAAAAGTCCCCCTTTTGAAAAAGCAGGAGTTACAGGATGCCTCTTTGAGTGACCAGCTGGACAGTACACTCCCCTGACCCTGTCAACCAGCTCTGCAAGAAGTCTTTCTTTTTTACCATCGCTTGCACACTCATCTATAAGAAAACCGGTAAAATCTTCATGTATGGCCTCAAAATCCCCAAGGAGGAAGGCATCCACAAAATCAGCCACAGGGCAGGGATTGATCTGACAGGCCACTCCCCCTGCCAGCACCAAGGGATCGCCCTCCTTTCTGTCTTTTCGCAGAGGAGGGATGCCGGCCTGCAACAAAAAAGGCGCCATATTTAAGTAACTGGGTTCAAAGCTTATTGAAAATATGATCGCATCAAACTCTGCAAGATGCCTGTTGGATTCTGCAGAACGTACGTCATCAGGGGTGTTATTATAAAAAAAACGCTCTGCAACAATATCCTCGTTTTGATTCAGCAGTTCATAAACCCGCTGGAAACCCAGGTTGGCCATTGCAAGGCCATAGGAATCTGGGAAAACGATTGCTACAGAGCGTCTTCCTCGCCAGCGTTTTTTTATTACGCCAGTCTCTCGCTGCCTCTTTATGTCTGGGGCTGCCAAGAAATTACACTACTGGTCATTCTCCTGCTCCATCTTTGCAAGCTCCTCAAATCGGATGTCTATTCCAAGAACACCTACTATTTCGTCATCCTCGTTTCTTATTGGCCCAGAAACCGTGATACATAGGGCATTGGTTATGCGAGAGGTGTAAAAGTCAGATACATGTATCTTGCCATCCTTCATGGGAGCAATAAACCATGGCCTGTTGGAAAAATCGCTATCAAGTTTGTAACTGGCATACTTGCCCCTGTCTTCTATGTGGGTGATGTTATGGGTGATCTTTTCACCCTCTGCATTGACTACGTATAGGAACTGAATAAATGGATTTTCTTCCAAAACACACTTTAATAACGGCTCTATCTTTGCAGGATCCATGGAACGCATCTCTGGCCTGTCAACCAGGTCTTCTACCAGATGGTAGGCAAGATCATGGGCTCGTTTTTTGAGCTTGTCAAAATCTGAGGTGAACAGCTCTGGCAGGTACTTCCTGGCAAGGGCCTCCATTTCC
The DNA here is from genome assembly GCA_027067775.1 of Deltaproteobacteria bacterium. Classification (GTDB taxonomy): domain Bacteria; phylum Desulfobacterota; class Dissulfuribacteria; order Dissulfuribacterales; family QOAL01; genus JAADCZ01. Next base: position 3,248 of record JAMOVK010000036.1, on the reverse strand, counting down.
TCCTTGGACATAGAGGTAATCCGGCCATGCTCGTACTGTTTCATGACCTGCTTGTACATTCTTACAATGCCAGGATGTCTCTTGTCTATCATTTTGTCCCCGCTAAGGCCTAGATGGGAATTAACCCAGTGGGCTATGCCTGCGGTGCCTGATTTATCAGAGATGATAACTGCAATAGGCCTTCCAAGGATCTTTTTTGTATCAAAGATGTTGTATATCTCCTCATTCTTCATAAGGCCGTCTGCATGAATGCCTGCACTAGTGGCATTAAAGTCTTCTCCAACAAGAGGGTAGTTGGCAGGTATATGGACGCCAAGCTCCTTTTCAAAATACCTTGCCATCTCTGTAATAGCCAAGGTATTGATTCCGTCTGTCTGCCCTCGAAGAGCAATCCTTTCTATCAGAAGGGCTTCGATAGGCGTGTTTCCGGTCCTTTCACCAAAACCAAGAAGTGTACCATTTATTGCACCACAACCGTAAAGCCAGGCGGTTGTTGCATTAATTACCACCTTGTGGAAATCGTTATGTCCATGCCACTCTAAGAGCTCCCCTGGCACGCCTGCATCATCAATCATGGCCCGAACGACCTTTGCCACACTCCTTGGCAAGGCTGCTCCGGGATATGTCACGCCATAACCCATTGTGTCACACATCCTTATCTTTACATCTATGCCAGACTCTTCTCTAAGCTTCATAAGCTCTATGGCAAACGGTACACAAAAGCCATATATGTCCGCACGGGTTATGTCTTCAAAGTGACACCTGGGCTTTATACCCAACTCAAGTGCTGCCTTGACTGTTGAAAGATAGGCCTCCATGGCCTCAAGGCGTGTCTTTTTCAGTTTTAGATAGATATGATAATCAGAGGCCGAGGTAAGAATACCTGTCTCGGCTAGCTCCATCTCTTTGACAAGCTTTAGGTCCTCTTTCTTTGCCCTGATCCACCCTGTTATCTCTGGGAACTCGTATCCCTTTTCCCTACAGACCTCTACTGCCTTCTTATCCTTGCTGGTGTAAAGAAAGAATTCGGACTGACGGATGATGCCCTTTGGCCCACCCATCTCATGAAGAAAGTCAAATATCCGGCTTATCTGTTCTACCGTATAGGGAGGACGGGCCTGCTGGCCATCCCTGAAGGTGGTATCAGTAATCAACATGTCTTTGCACGGCTCTGGTGCAAGATATCTGTGATCAAAGGCTATGCGGCATACTTCCTCATATGGAAAGAGATCCCTCATAAGGTCTGGCTCTTCCCGTTCCACAAGCCTGTACTTCTTTCTATAGTCGAGAAGTCCCCTTTTTTCGTTCCATTTAATCATGCTTTTCTCCTTTTCCGGTCATGACTATGACTACTAATCATTGGCCGGCAGGCCTAATCGCCTTATTCAGCCTTTTTCCAGTCTGGTCTAAGATACAACTCTGCAAGCTGTGCCATGCTCACCTCTGCTGGTGCCCTTGCCATAAGACATTGGGCCTTCTGGGTCTTTGGAAAGGCTATCACATCCCTGATTGTATCCCTGCCTGCCATCAGCATAACAAGCCTATCCAGTCCAAAGGCAATTCCTCCATGAGGAGGAGCACCATAGGTAAGGGCCTCCAGCAGAAAGCCAAACTTCTCTTCTGCCTCTTCATCCGGAATATTCAGTACCTTGAAAACCTTTTTTTGCACACCTTGCTGATGGATACGAATACTCCCTCCACCTATCTCAATACCGTTAAGCACAAGATCGTAGGCCCTTGACCGAACAGAACCAGGGTCTGAATCAAGCAGCTCAATATCTTCCTTCATAGGAGCCGTAAATGGATGGTGAAGGGCCTTGAATCGGCCTTCGTCTTCATCAAACTCCAGAAGCGGAAATTCTGTTATCCATACAAAATCGAACCGATCCTCTGGGATGAGCCCCCGTCTTTTGGCAAGTTCGATCCTTAGTTCACCAAGCACCTTAAAAACAGTGGCTTTCTGATCTGCCCCAAAGAAAAGGATGTCTCCAGGTGCTGCATCAAGACGCTCCATGATGGCCCTTTGTTCTTCGTCCTTAAAAAACTTTGCTATAGGAGATTGCCATGAACCATCCTCCTTGATCTTAACCCAGGCAAGCCCCTTGGCCCCAAGAGATTGGGCAAACTCGGTAAGAACATCCAGATCCTTTCTGGAAAGGTCAGCCATTTCTTTGGCATTTATTGCCTTTACCACACCTCCTGAAGAGGCCACAGCATTAAAGACCTTAAGCCCGCATCTGGCAGCAATATCGGTAATATCCACAAGCTCAAGTCCGAAACGCATATCCGGCCTGTCTGTACCAAATCTTTCCATTGCCTCTTTATAGGTGAGCCTCTTAAAGGGAATAGAGACATCCACATTCAAGGTCTGCTTGAAAATGAACGCCATAAGGCTCTCTATCAGCTCGATGATGTCATCCTCTTTTACAAATGACATCTCCATGTCCAACTGGGTGAACTCTGGCTGCCTGTCTGCCCTTAGGTCTTCGTCTCTGAAACAGCGGACTATCTGAAAGTACTTCTCCATCCCTGCTATCATAAGGATCTGCTTGTAAAGCTGTGGAGACTGGGGAAGGGCATAAAACTTGCCAGGGTTTACACGGCTTGGCACCAGATAGTCTCTTGCCCCCTCCGGGGTACTCCTTGTAAGCATTGGGGTTTCGATCTCAAAGAATCCCTTCTGAGAAAGAAATGTCCTCATGGCCTGGCATACATTGTGCCTGAGCCTCAGATTTTCCAGCATAACAGGACGTCTGAGATCTATGTAACGATATTTGAGACGAACATTTTCAGAAACATCTTTTTCCTCATCCAAGGGAAAAGGCGGTGTCTTGGACGTGTTTAGGATTCTTAATTCCTCACAGGCCACCTCTACCATACCTGTCTTGATCTTAGGGTTTTCCATGCCCTCGGGACGCCTTCTCACCTTGCCACGCACTGCAATTACATATTCGCTTCGAAGAGAGTGGGCCTTTTCATGTGCCTCCTTGTTCACCTCGGGAGCAAAAACCACTTGGGTAATACCTGCCCTGTCCCTTAAATCCACAAAAATAAGACCGCCATGATCTCTTCTTCTATGCACCCAGCCCATAAGGGTGACTTCAGATTCAAGGCTCTCTTCTGTAATGCTGTAGCAATCGTGGGTGCGTCTAAGCTCTCCCATGGGTTCCATTGTTGCCTCTCCTTATCAATCAGCTCTTTGTCTTTTCAAGAAGTACTTCAGGAAGATCATCCAAGTCTAGGATTTC
>JAMOVK010000035.1 GCA_027067775.1 Deltaproteobacteria bacterium | reverse complement strand
ATTGTAATAAGCTTGAAAAAAGGAAAGAATCTGTCTTCTGTCCTGCCGAGCCCTGTTTCCTAAGGTGGCTATTTTACAGACGGAACCGTCAGATGGCATGATTTTACCATTTAGCGAGCGTTTCGTGAGCAGCTTTGGAGTTTCAGTCCGTTTGGAATCTGGCCCCTTTGGCACGGAGCCGTAGGCAACCATCGAGTTCATTACGAAGAATAGGCCAGTGAAAAGAAACAGAAAGACTTTCATTTTTCCCTCCTCGTTGTCCATGATTTCCTGTTGTTGCGGGTTTTCGACGGACTTGGGAAAGGATAATCCAGAGATGGCTACAAACAGGTTACAAAACGTGCACAAATCGGTAAAAAATGATTTTTTATCAGCCTGATAAGATCTTACGGTCCTGCATGAAGCTCACGTTTCATTTGTGTGCATCTTTTTCGGAATCTGATATCATCTTGATGTTTAGTCTTTTGAAAAGATGAGGGGACCTGTACCCATGGAAACCGTTTTCGATATCCTGAAACAGACGAGAAAGGACAACTGCGGAAAGTGCGGCTATCCAACGTGCATGGCCTTTGCCGCAGCAGTTCATACTGGCGGATGCCCCAAATCTGCATGCCCGTTTATAGAAGGTGCATCAGATGAAGTCAGAAAGCCCATGATCGATCCGGACACTGCCCTTGCCAGGCAGCTCAAGGAAAAGGTGAAAGAGATCGATCTTTCGGACAGGGCTGAGGGGCTGGGCGGATGGGTGGTGGAAACGGAATACGGCCAGGTCCTGTGTCTCAGGTATCTTGGGCGTGACGTGTTCATCAGCAGCAAAAAGGTGTTTGCAGAAGACGGCTCGGAGCTCGAGACGAGAGACCAGATACTTCTTTACAACTACCTCTTTTTCGGCGGCAAAGGAGATCTGAGCGGTGATTGGGTAGGGCTCGAGTCCTTTCCTAACTCCATTTCCAAGGTAGTGACCCTCAAGCGCTACACAGAGGACAAGATAGCAAGTCATTTTTCGGGCAGGGCCGGGGAGCTGCTTTCTGCCTGCAAAGAGATTGGTGGCGTTGAGGTCAAAGAATGTTCTGCCGACGTCTGCGTGACCATTCCGGTGCTGCCAAAGGTTCTGGTACGGATCAACTTCTGGGACGAAGACAGGGAGGACGGATTTCCGGCAGAGGTGAAGGCGCTTTTCGACAGAAGGGCCCTGGATTTTCTTGATATCGAATCCCTGATCTTCTGCGCCGAAAGGCTTGCAGAAACCATCATTGGGGAGTGATCCGGGAAAGGGCCTGTCTCAGGGCCTTTGAAAACCTGCAAAGAAGTCGGTTCCCTTCAAGAAGGAGTCCCGCTCCTATAAAGTATTTTTGAAGTTTGATTATTACATATCCAGGCAGTTCCAGGTCCTGGGTGACATTATCCATGATGATTTCTCCCTCGGTGCAAAGCTCGTTCAGATCCTCTATGCAAAGCTCCACTACATTTTTCCGGGCCAAGTGTCCGAATCTCTGGATGAAAACAGTGGTGGGTTTCAAGAAGCCTGCCACATTTCGCAAAAAGGGCAGGCCGCACCTGACAAAGGAGCCCTCAGGCCAGGTTACAGGCTCCTGCTGTTTTCTGAATAGAAAAGCCTGTCTCGAAAATGCGTACATTTCGTAGTTGTCGAAGGAGTCTTTAGGAATCTGAAAACGCTGCTCCAAAAAGTCAAGAAGCCGTTCCGTCTGGCCCTGGTTTAACAATCTTGGCAACGAAGAATCCCACTGAGTCGATTTTATGGGGATAAAAACGTCGAGCAAGTCCGATCTGTCTGTCATATTTTTTTTCCTTGAAAGCGGTTATTCCAGGAGATGATTCCACCGGCGGGTCGAAACCGGCAAGATTCGCCCTTCGCCGGTTCAGCAGGAACTGCACCACCTCCTCATTTTCTTCCACGTTGAGGGTGCACGTGGAGTAAACAAGTCTGCCTCCAGGCCTTAGCATGTCGAAGGCCCTTTTTATAAGTGCCTTCTGAATTGCCGGAAGGTTTGTCTTTCCCTTGACAACATGTTTCAGGGCACCAGTTACAGGGTCTATTCTGTATCTTCCCTGCCCACTGCATGGGGCATCAACCAGTATCTTGTCAAACTGGTAGGGAAGGGCAAGATGTTCTCCTCGGCCCTGGGTAACGAGGGTATTTGTGATTCCAAGCCTTTTTATATTTGAAAGAAGGGATGTTATTCGGCCCCGCTTTCTGTCGTTTGCAACTAAAAAGCCCTCATCCTGCATCTTCTGGGCCATGTGTGTGGCCTTGCCTCCTGGTGCCGCACACAGATCGAGCACGATCTCCCCTGCCTTTGGGGAGAGTGCCAGCACGGGAAGGCATGAGGAAAGGGCCTGGGGATATATGTGGCCGAGATGATAGCTCAGAAGGGGTCTTTTATGATCATGAGAAATTACCTTGACAAGTTCTGGAATAACTGTATCTCGGAATGCAACCCCTTCCTCTTGCAACAGGCTCCTGGCCTCCGAGGGTTTCACTTTAATGGTATTAATCCGGAAATATGCAGGAAACGGTTTTTTAAGGTGTTCAAGTAGGTGGGGAAAATCAGGTATAAAGTCTCTGTAGTCTTCAAGTAGATCAAGAAATGGAGTCATGGAAGGTCAGTAAAACCAAAACCTATTTTTGACCAGCCTTTTTCTTTTTGGTTCTTGTTTTTTGAGTTTTTGACAGCGCCGGGCAGGGACCAGCAAGAATGCCGTTTAGAAAAAACTGGCTTATCTGTTTTGCCGCTGTCTTTACACCATACTTTTTCTTAGGAGAAAGAACCCAAAAACGGGACATTTCATCAAGGGCTCCGAAAAAGGCCCTTTTGAATATGCCAGGCATCACATCCTTGCGGAAAAGGCCTTTTTCCTGCCCTTCTTTAACGATGTTGGATATTATCTGGAGATATTCGGCAAACTTCCTGTTTCTGTATTCTTTCATAAACTTGCTGCTTTGGCGAAGTTCCACCTGAATGATCTCAGCAAGATCCTTGTTTTTTTCCACCAAACTTAGATGCTGAAAGGCAAATACCTCCAATTTTTCACAAGGGTTATCGGTTTTAGAAAGCTCCTGTTTGACACTTGCAATTATTTTCCCCATCTCCTCCTCGAAAATGGTTATCAGTATGTCATACTTGTTATTAAAGTAGAGGTAGATGGTCCCGTCGGCAACATTGGCCTCCTTTGCTATCTCTGCGATCCTGGAATTGAAAAAACCGTTCCTTGCAAAGACCTTTATTGCGGCCTGGATTATGCGGCCATGCTTATCTGCTACCTTCATAAGGTATTTTTCCCTCGTTGAAAATTAAGTAAAGGCGGAGGCAACAGACCTCCGAAACCGTTTTTACCGATGTTTCTGATTATCTAACAAAATGAATGTGTATTCATTCAGATATTATATTTAACCACCTGTTGTCAAGGGAAAAAACTCACACGCTAAAAGAAAATTGGATTGCGAATTGTTAATTTGCACATTTTTAGCCATTTTGGCCTAAAAGGCCCAAGTGTATTTTGATATTAATGCAAGATTTTTTCAAAAAAGACCTTTAATCTTTTTATTGTGCAGTCGATAAGGATAATGACCAGGCCAGTTTAAAACAAGCAGGAGGAATGCAATGAAATTCTCTTTCGGCAGTATCCAAGGGAAGATAGTCTTGGTGTTGGTGTCCTTGTTGTTGATTAACATTATCACTGTGGCTGCTACCTTTTACAAGCTTTCCCAGCAGGAAAAAGACGGCATGTACATAGATATGGCAGGCCGTCAGAGGATGCTAACCCAGAAGATGACCAAGGAGGCGTACCTTTTTGCCCTCACCAAGGACAAAAAATGGCAGGACGCCTTATCAAAGACAGAAGCTCTGTTTCAAAAGAGTCTTATGATACTAAAAAATGGCAGTGCCGAGCTTGGCATGGAGCCAACTACTAATGAAAGGGTGCTTGCAGAACTTGATAAGCTTGCCTCTATGTGGAACGAATTTAAAAGCAGGGTAGAGCTCGTAGTGACATCAGATGTGGAATCTGCAGAGAGCAAAAATGCCCTAGATTATCTTTCAAAACACAATATTCCGCTTTTGAAACAGGCAAATGTCGTGACCCAGGAATATAAGAAGATGACCATGGAGTCCATTAAGCAGTTAAAGGAGGTAGAGATAGCCCTTTTGATTGCTGGAATCCTCATCTTTTGTTTTTCCGTATGGTTTATTCATGTACAGGTCCTAAGGCCCCTTGGAAAACTGTTTCCCATGATAGAAAGCATAGCCATGGGAGATTTAAAGGCACGAGTGAACATAAAGGTAAAAGGCGAGCTTAGAGAACTTGGCGATGCCCTTAACGGTATGGCTGAGAAATTAAACAGGATGGTAAAAAAGATCCAAAGGGATTCGATAGAGATTAAGGGATCGTCCGAGAAACTTGATCAGATTAGCCATACAGTCTTTGACAAAGCCACCTCCATGGACGAGATTGTAAATGAGGTGGTGCATGCAGCAGAATCTGTAGATGACAGGATCATGTCGGTTACAAGGGCCTCTCAGGAACTTACAGAGGCCACCACAGAGATAGCCCAGAGTGTTGCCCACACTGCAGCAATTACCAATGATGCCCAGGACAAGGCCTACAAGGCAAACGAGGTCATCCAGCGCCTTGGTGAAAGCTCGGACAAGATCGGCAGCATAATTCAGGTGATTAACACCATTGCCGAACAGACAAACCTTTTGGCCTTGAATGCCACCATTGAGGCAGCCAGGGCCGGCGAGGCAGGCAAGGGCTTTGCAGTTGTGGCAAACGAGATCAAGGAGCTTGCCAGACAGACCAGCGAGGCAACAGATGAGATCACCAACATGATACAGGCCATCCAGGCTGAGACCGGAGTAGCCGTTACATCTGTTGAGGAGATAACAAATATAGTAGGCCAGATAAACGATCTTGCCAACACCATTGCCTCTGCCGCAGAGGAACAGACTGCAACAGTTTCCGAGATAAGCGTAAATATGGAAGAGGCAGAGACAGAGGTTCGAGGCGTCAAGGAAAAGAGCACAAGCACCGCTGATCTGGCAGGTTCTGTCAAATCGGTAGCCGAGGAGACCGCAAACTATTCAAAGAAGCTGAACAGTCTTGCCAACAGCCTTGAAGAAATTATGAGAAGTTTTAAAACTGCTTAAAAATACCTTTTTAGAGAAAATGAGAAGGGGAGCAGAGTGCTCCCCTTTTGGTTTATGTTTGAGCTATAATTTTAGCCGGCACACTTGGGTCTGAAACTTTTTGGTACAATCATTATGAAACGTTTCTTTGCATTATTCATAATGTCTTCCACAGCCGCAGCTTCTTCCATCTGGAATGTCGAGCGCAGCTCTTCAATGTAGAGGCCAAGTAACTCTTTTATATCTTCGACTCCCTCTTTTGTAAGTTTTTCTATCTTTACAATTGCTCCCCTTGCAAGACGCCGTTTGATAGAGGGGGTATCAAAGTTATACTCTGGATACAGGCACTGATATATGACGCCGCCTGTCATACCTGCACACATCCAGGGGCCAGGATCTCCAAGTACCACTGCCCTTCCTCCTGTCATGTACTCAAAGGCAAAGCCCTTTAAAAAGGCCCTATGGGCTATGTTGCCCCTTGAGTCGTCAACAGGCTCGGTTATACGCCTTCCAAATACAACGTCTGCACCAGAAAAGCGGATACATGCCCTTGAGTCTGCCATGTTTTGGATAAGAAAGGTTCCTTTTATGGCACCGTAGGCAAAACTTTTGCCAGTAGAGCCGTCTACCCGGTTTCCAAGGTAATTTATTCCCTTAAACACACCAATAATACCACCATAGCTGCCCTTTACGGTCCCGTCCTGGGCACCGCCAATAATGCTGGCATCAACTGCCTTAATGTTAAAGGCGCAAAGTCCGTTACCTGGAACAGAAGAGGCCAGCCTAAGCTTTGCCTTCCTGTCTGTAGAGATTCCGTAACGCCTTACTATTTCACCACACAGGTAGGTGGCCATGGCCCTGTCTGTGCTTTTGACACCCTGTTCCTTGAAATTTACAACCTTTTTGCCCTGTTCAAATTCGTTTATTACAAGATCGCTGATGAGTTTTGTCAGGTAGTTAAGGGGAAGGCGCAGGCTTTTTTCTTGTTCAACACTTTCAGGAATACTGGAAAGATCAGGTTTTGCCAGCACTCCAGAGGCATCCAGCCTGTCTTTAAACCTGTACTGTTTAAGCAGGTCGGTCCTTCCAACAATGGCTTGCAGATTTTTCTCTCCCATATCTGCTAGTATCTGACGAACCTCATCTCCAAGGGCCCTGAGGAGACGTGCAAGGTTTTCTGCCTCTATGTCAACCTTTCTCGGAGAGAATCCCTTTACACCCCTTGCTTCTGCCTGTTCCCTGGTCTGGAGTTGGGTTGAGATCCCCCTTGGACACCTGTCAAGATGGCATCTGTGACAACTGATGCAGCCAACACCCATCAGGGCAACTGTGCCCATGCCAACCCTGTTGGCACCCAAGAGGATCATCTTTACTATGTCTGCCCCACTTCTAAGACCACCATCTGCCCACACTTCAACCTTGTCCCGCAGGTTGGATTCGCAAAGGGCCCTATGGGCCTCTGACACTCCAACTTCAATTGGAAGGCCAACATATCGCTTGGCGTGTTCCCTAGCAGCACCTGTTCCACCTTCAAACCCGCTCAGGTTGACAATGTCTGCCCCTGCCTTGGCTATTCCAACAGCAATGGTACCAACGCCGCTGGTAACAGGGATCTTTACAGAAACCTTGGCGTATGGGTTGGCAGTCTTGAGTTCTGTGATTATCTGGGCAAGATCCTCAATGGAGTAAATGTCGTGCTGGTTAGAGGGCGAGATCAGCGTAATGCCAGGTTTGCAGTGGCGCGCCTTTGCCACCTGCTTGGAGACCTTCTGGCCGGGCAAATGTCCACCTTCTCCTGGCTTGGCTCCCTGTCCTATCTTGATTTCCAGATAGTCCGCAGAGTTTAAAAGCTCCATGTACACACCAAAGCGGCCAGAGGCAATCTGCTGCCCCCTGTTCTTTCTATACTTGCCAAGCATGTCAGGGATCTCGCCACCTTCCCCGTTCATACAGATGATGTTTACCTTCTTTGCAGCCTCGGCATAGCTCCTGAAAGAATTCTCACCTTGGGAGCCAAAGCTCATGGCAGCAATGACAATTGGCATATCATGGTGACCAATGGAGATGTCCACCTGATCCATGGTGAGCCTTTTTTCTTCCTCAGGAAAGATCGGCTTCAAAAGGTGCCTTATTGCAACTGGCATCTCCTCATCTATCTTTGCAAGTCCTGTTGCCATTTCTAAATAGCCCTTTTTGCCTTCTGCAGTTTTTCTTAATATCCGGCCGACCTTTGCGTTTCTGTTAGGATCTCCATAAAGAGGTTGTTCTTCCTGCTCATTGGCCCGTTTTACCCGTTCTAAGCCAAGCTCTTCCATAAGTCTGAAGCCCAAACCAATGTTCTTGGATTTGCAAAAGCATGGGACCTTGAAGATCTCTTCAAACTCTTCAGTCACGCCTATGCCAGCAAAGATGCGGCCATAACCGCAAAGTTCATGAATACCCATGGTGGACATAACCTTTTCTATGCCCTTTTGGAAAACATCTATGGTGTTAGATATGGCCGTTGGTTCATCTACCTTGTCATTGGCAAATGAAGTGACGGTTTGCCAAAGTTTGTAAGGGTTTAGGGCGTCTGCCCCCATTCCCAAAAGAAACATTATGTCATGCAGGTTTCTTATGGCACCAGAACGCACTATTACGCTGCAGCGGCGTCTTAGGTGTTTTTCTTCAAGTTTTTGATTGAGAAAGGCCACTGCCAGGGCAGGATCTATGAAACATTCATCTTCCACAAAAGCGTTACTGTCATCAAGAAGGAGTATTACCGCACCATTTTCAACAGCGTCTGTAGCCTCGTTGCATAAAGTCTCCAGTTGTGTTTTGAGCTTCTCATCCGGTTTGAACAAACAGCTGAGTACTTTGACCCTTGATGGATCAAGGCCGTTTCCTGAAAAATAGGAGAGGATGTCTTCAAGAACTACAGAGCCATGCTTCCTGGCCAGCTCGTTTACCTTATCTTTGTCCAAGATGCCAGAAAGACCCTGATAGTCCAGAAGCAACGGACAAAGGATTTCCAGGCCTGTAGGGGCCTTGTCTTGCTCAACAAGAAGGCAGGGTTTGTCACCGAGAATGACACGGGTGGTAAAGTGTTCAGCCTCTCTTTCCCTGTCTATCGCTGGGTTTGTAACAACTGCCACGTTTTCTTTGAAAAATTCCGAGGCATTTGGAAGGGCCTCTGGCATAAGGGCAGCAAGAGGGCCGGTGTGTCCCATGGAACCAATAATGTCTATGCCCTCCAGGGCAACCCTTTTTCTAAGGTCCATGTCGTACTTTTGCCATCCAAAGGCGCCAAGGATGTTGATCTCTTTGAAGTCCTTGTCTGACGGCTTCGGCTCCAGCCCCAGCTTTTCAAGGGAAACAGAGTCTTTGACCTTTACGGAATCAGAGCGGACAAGGCCATCTAGCAGGGCAAGTTTGCTTCTTCTCTGAAACATCAGCTCCTTTAGCCTTTCCTGGAACTGCGTGTGTCTGTAAACCTTGGCCTTTTGCCCCAGGTTGGCCTCGATGGCAATCTTTTCCCCTGGAGCTAGAGGAATAGGGTCTGTCATGGTGTTTTTTATGTCAACCACACCTTTTTCAGAGGACAGAAAGTATTCGTAGTCGCTTTCTCCAAACCATAGGGGCCTAAGGCCAAGGGCATCCACGCTTCCCATGCAGATGTTGGCATATCTGGCAACAACAGCAGCAGGCCCTTGGGCAGAGCTTGGGAAAAACCAGCGATAAAAATCAAACACCTTTTGCAGATCCTCTTCATAGTATTCCACCTCGCTGTGTATGGCAGGGAATACCATTTCCAGGGCCTCCATCGGATCAAGCTGATACATGTTGATAAGGCCCTCTATTATCCGGTTGAGGTCTTGCGAGTCACTCCCTCCTGGCACTGGCTCTATGCCAAGTATTCTTCCAGTGCTTCTCAATCGTTCAATCGTGTTAATCTCTCCGTTGTGGCACAGCACCGAAAAGGGCTGCGCACGTTCCATTGTGGGAAGCGTGTTTGTTGAGTATCTGCTGTGGCCAAGACTGATAATGGATGCCAAGTCCTTGTCCATTAGTTCGGGAAACACCCTTGGAAGAAGGTCAGGGGTTCCACGCAGTTTATAAACAACGGAATCCGGGCTCAGGGAGGCAATGTGGATCTCGGGTATCTCCTTTTCTATCTCCATCTGGATCATAAAAAGGCTTTTCTGTGCCTCCTGGATGGTGGAAAAATCCAGCATGCCCGCCACCTGCCAGAAGAGAGGCGCCTCTGCCAAGGCCCTTGGTCCAAGTTCCTCGTTTCTGGTGTTGCCTTTTACCTCCAAGAGGATCTTAATGGATTCTTTTTCAAAGATCTGTCTGATTTTTTCAAGAACGGCCTTTTCGTCTTTCACTATGGAGCATGGAAGTAGAAAGTGACCAACAAAAAAACTTCTGCTATCAGCCAGGTGCCGGCTGAGTCCTTCTTTGTCGAGTCGCTTTGCCCATATCTTTCTGGGTATATCGCAAAGGATGCCGCAGCCGTCTCCCTCTCCATCTATGTCTCCAGAGCGGTGACCCATTTTTTGAAGGGCCTCGATGGTTTTGGCAATGTTGGCATGGGTGCTTCTCCCTCTCTTGTCAACAAAGGCAATTATAGCACATGCATCTCTTTCCCGGGGGTTGTTATAGGTTTCCATAAGAAGCAGATTCTCCTTATCATGTAAATTTTTATGGCATTCAGCCGGCCCTGAAAGCGTGCCTCGCTTGAAAAAGTCAGGGTGAGTTTTCATTCAGACAGCAAGAAAACATATACTTTTCCACCTGAGATGCCAAGAGGTAATGGCCCAGTAGTTTTGTCACCCTTCTCCAAGATAGGCCGCTATGACCTCTGGGTTCTTTTGAATTTCTTCTGGTGAGCCCTCGGCTAGGAGTTTTCCGTAATTGAGCACCAAGACCTTCTGGGAAATTTCCATAACGAGGCTCATATTATGTTCAACAAGCAGGACCGTAACGCCAGAATCGCATATCCTTTTTATGAGCTGGCATAATTCTGCTGTTTCCGTGTCATTTAGTCCGGCTGCAGGTTCGTCCATAAGCAAGAGCTCGGGCCGGGAGGCAAGGGATCTTGCTACCTCCAGCTTTTTGAGTATTCCATAGGGCAGGCCTCCTGCAGGACGACTGGCATATTGGGGCAGGCCGCAGAATTCAAGGGCCTCGTATGCCATCTGTCTGACCATTTTTTCTTCTTTGATAACAGAAGGCAGTCTCAGGGCAGATGCCAAAAGGCCTGATTTAGACCTTAGATGACAACCTACCATGACATTTTCAATAACGCTCATATTTAGAAAGACCTGAAGATTCTGAAAGGTCCTGCTGATCCCAAGTCTGGCTATTTTGAACGGGGGAAGCTTGGTTATTTCTTTCCCCTTGAAAAAGATGGCACCAGAACTTGGCGCGTATATGTTTGTAAGAAGGTTGAAAAGTGTTGTCTTGCCAGCTCCGTTTGGCCCTATAATGGAGAAAATGATGCCTTTTTCAACGCTGAAAGACAGACCAGAAATGGCCTTAAGGCCACCAAATCGTTTTTCAAGGTCTTTGACCTCAAGAAGGGCCATCAACACCCTCCTCCTGTCTTTTGGCAACAAAGGCTGCAACCTTGTTTTTAAGGGCTACAAAAAGTCCTTCTGGCAGAAAGATCATTATAACCATCAAAATGGCACCAAAGATGAGGACCTCAAAATCTTCAAATACGATGAGGACCTCTGGCAAGATGGACAGTATAAAGGCCCCTATCACAGCACCGAAAGTGGAGCCTAGACCACCAAGAACCACCATTGTGACAAGTTCTATAGAGAAGAAAAAGCTGAAAGATTCAGGGCTTACAAAGTCCTGTTGATGGGCAAATAGGCTGCCTGCAAAGGATGCCATCAGTGCGGAAAATACAAATATGTGAGATTTGACCATGGCCGTATCAATGCCCATCATCTGGGCTGCAATCTCGCTTCCGTGCACTGCAGAAAGGGCACGGCCTGCCCTTGAGTCTGCAATGTTTAGGGAAAACAGTACGCTAAGAAGCATGCATGAGCAAAGGACCCAGTACCATTTCAGGTCTGAATCTATGGCCATTCCCATGATGGAAAGGGAGGGTAGCCCTGAAATACCATCTGGGCCACCGGTAAGTTCGTCTGCCTGAACAAAGAAGATGTGGACAATGATCCCAAGGCCAAGGGTAGCCATGGCGAGATAGTGCCCTTTGAGTTTTAGTATTGGACGAGATAATACATAAGAGAGGCCTGCAACAAAGGCGGCTCCGGTTAGCATGGCAATCCAGGGATTTAGTCCGTATTTTATGGTAAGGATTGCTGATGAATAGGCGCCAAGTCCGAAGAAGGCGGCATGCCCAAGGGATATCTGGCCAGCATAGCCCATCAGCAGATTGAGGCTTACCGCCAGGATAATGTTGATGAATATGGTCAACCCTACCACTGTGACATAGTAGTTGTCGGGGAACAAAAGTGGTAGAATAAGGCAGATGGCAGAGAAAAGGACGAATCCAGAAAGCCTTTTCATACCCTTTCTGTTTCTCCCTTTCCAAGTATTCCGCTTGGCTTGAAAAAGAGCACCAGCATGATGACAAAGAAGGCTATGGCGTCTTTGTAGCCTGAAGATATAAAACCTGCACCAACAGTTTCAACGATTCCAAGGAGGATTCCGCCAAGTACAGCTCCCATGGAGTTTCCCATACCTCCTAAAATGGCGGCACAGAAACCTTTTAGGCCAAGCATGACGCCCGCATTGTATGACATAAAGGTAATGGGAGTGACAAGTAGGCCTGCTGCTGCTCCAAGTGCCGCAGAAAGGCCATATGATACAAGCAGCATCCTCCTGACGTTTATTCCCACAAGGTATGCGGCCTTTTTATTAAAAGAACAGGCAAGAATAGCCTTTCCCATCTTGGTGTGATCAAAAAAGTATTTGACCGCAAAGACCGTTACACCAGTTCCAAGCATGACCCACAGGTTTTGAGGAAGGATTGTGGCGCTGCCAATCTTGATAGGATCGTTGGTGGTAAAAGGGGGGAGTCCATATATTTCTTTACCCCAAATAAGTAGGGCCGCTCCCCGGAGAAAAATGGATGCACCAATGGTTATAATTATGGTACTTACCACTGTAGCGTTTTTGGCAGGCTCTATTGCAAACTTGTCAAGAGCTAGGCCAACGGCAGCCGTTATCAAAATGGCCAAGATGGCTGCAACAGGATAGGAAACCCCAGCCTTTATCAAAAATATTGCACTCATGGCCCCGATCATTACAAATTCGCCTTGAGCGAAATTGACCACATCTGAGGCGTTGTAAATTATGGAAAAGCCAAGGGCAACCAAGGCGTATATGGATCCAACGGTTAACCCGCTTATTAGAAATTGCAGAAGCTGGTCCATTTGGGCAGGATCTCCTGATAATACCTGATAATAAATGACAAAAATTACCCCCGTCCAGATCCCTGAAACGGGGGTTTAAAATGCTACTTGGTCCAAGATCTTAATAGAGAAGCTTCCAGTTGCCGTTTTCTATTTCTATCATCTTGAATGCATCAAGGCTCAGACCAAGGTGATCCGTCGGGCTCATGTTGAAGATGCCACCAGTTCCGACAAAACCCTTTGTTTTTTCTATTTCGTCACGAATTTTTGCCCTGTCGATGGTTCCAGCCCTCTTTACTGCATCAACAGTGATAAAAAGGGCATCGTATGCATGGCCTCCAAAAGTGGAAACCGGACCGTATTTCTCTTCGAACTTCTTTTTATAGGAAAGCAGGACCTTTTTCTGGGGATCATCTGCAGGAAGCTGATCGGCAACGATTAGGGCAGCAGCAGGAAGTCTGATGCCGTTTGCAGCATCTCCTGCAAGCTCTATGAATTTTTTGGAAGCAACACCATGGGATTCATAGACAGGAAGCTTGATACCAAGCTGTTTAATGTTCTTGGCAACGATGGCCGGCGCCTTTCCAAATCCAAAGTTAACAATGGCCTGGGCATCTGTGGCCCTGATCTTTGTAAGCTGTGTGGTCATGTCCGTATCGGCATTGTCATACTTTTCATCGGCCACTATCTCAATGCCGTATTCTGGGGCAAGTGCCAGACACTGGGCACGGCCAGACTTGTCAAAGCCACCGTTTCCTGTAATGAGTGCCACCTTTTTGATGCCACGTTTTTTCATGTCTGTGAAGATCTTTTCTGCAGCCATTTTATCGGTATGAGGGGTTTTAAATACCCATTTTTTTACAGGTTCAACGATCTTGATGGAACCGGCAAGCGAGATAAATGGGACCTCTGCCTTTTGTACAATGTCTATCACCGCAAGGCTGTTGCCAGAGGTTGTACCTCCAATAATCACATCGACCTTATCCTTTTTGATGAGACGGTTGACAAAATTTTTGGCCTCTTTTGCCTTTCCCTTGGTGTCGTAGTGCACAAATTCTATCTTATGACCGTCTACTCCGCCATTGGCGTTGATTTCCTCAATATACATTTGCAGTGTCTTTAGCTCTGGATCTCCAAGAAACGAGGCCGGCCCTGTTACGGCCAAAAAAGAACCGATTTTCAAGGTATCCTTGGCCATTGCCTGGTGATTTCCAAAAAGACCGATAAGAGACAGTATTGCCAAGATTGCAAATAGGTTTTTACAGAAGCGCATTTCTTCTCCTCCCTCTGATATTTTATAATGTTGACTAATACACAAAAAGAAAGCATTTATCAATGTCAAAACCTAATATTGCTATCCATTCGTTTCTTTTCTGCCTTTTCTAGTGCTGGAAAAAAGTTATCGCATGTGCAATATTGACAGAAAGGTAGGGCAAGACTGACTAATGCTTCATATAAAAAATCTAAACGCCAGCTATGGTCCCATCCAGGTCTTAAAAAACTGTTCCCTGCATGTGGATGAAGGTGAAATTGTGTCTATCATAGGGGCTAACGGGGCAGGCAAGACAACCCTTCTTCTTTCCATTTCCGGGCTTATTTCTTCCATTTCGGGTGAGATGAAATTTCTGGACCATACGCTACGCGGACTTTCACCTGACAGGATAGTTGGTCTTGGAATTGCCCACTGCCCGGAGGGAAGGCAGCTGTTTAGCCCTCTTTCTGTGTATGAAAATCTCATGCTTGGAGCATATGCAAGAAAAGACAGTGATGATAAGGTCATACAGGATGAGATGGAACGTATCTTCGAGCTGTTTCCAAGGTTGAAAGAGAGATTAAATCAGACAGCAGGTACTCTTAGTGGAGGGGAACAGCAGATGCTTGCCATTGGTCGGGCGCTGATGGCAAAGCCTCGGCTTCTTCTTCTGGATGAGCCGTCCCTGGGACTTGCACCCAGGTTGGTAAACACCATTATTGAGACTATTGTAGATTTGAATGCCAAAGGTATGACCATTCTTCTTGTGGAACAAAATGCAAGAAAGGCCCTTGAAATATCTCACAGGGCATACATTCTAGAGACAGGGCGTATCATCTTGCAGGGACGGGCAGCCGATCTTGCTGAAGATAGTGAGATCAAGCGGGCCTATCTAGGCAAGGATTACAAAGATCTATCTGAAAGGTAAGGGATAACATGCAACTTGACCGGGTAGAGTATCTTTCTCCTGAGGCGTGGAGCCAGTGGCACACAGAGCTTCTTCAAAGCACTTTAAACAGGGCCTATAACAGGGTTCCTTTCTATCGAAAAAGAATGGAGGAGACTGGAATCAGTCCCGATGACATCACCTCCGTAGAGGACATTATCAAGCTTCCTTTTACCACCATGAAGGATATTTCGGACAACTATCCTTATGGTCTTTTTTCCGTGCCGCTTAGAGATATAGTACGTATACACACCTTGAGAAGTGGTCAACCCAATCCTATTGCCCTTGGCTATACCAGGCAGGATCTAAAAAGAAGGACAGAGCTTACCGGCCGTTCTTTCAGCTCCGCCGGAGTTAGTCAGGAGGATATCGTGCAGATATGCCTTGATCCGGGGATGTCCCTGCATGGTCAAGATCTGAAGGAAGGAGCAGAATTTGTTGGGGCCCTTGTTATTCCCCCTGATCCCGTCTCTATTCTCAGCAGAATAAGGGTTATGGTGGACTTTAAGACAACGGTCCTTGTCACTACTCCTTCCTATGGCCTTTACATGCTGGAGACCTATAGAGAGAGGAATATGCCTTTGGCAGCACTGAATCTGAAACTCATGATTCTCCTTGGAGAGACCCTAACCAAGGATGTGAGGGATGTTTTTGAAAGCGAACTGGATGTGGAAACAAGGGCGGCATACGGAATTTTTGAGGCATGTGGCCCAACAATGGCTTATGAATGCAAAGAAAAGAAAGGGCTTCATTTGGCCTTGGACCATGTTATTCCAGAGGTAATAGATCCAGAGACTCTAGAGGCTTTGGAGCCGGGTCAAGAAGGGGAACTAGTTATTACAACCGTGACTGCCAGGGCCAATCCCCTGCTCCGGTTTAGGACAGGAGATATAACAAGGCTTCATATCGGAACATGCGGATGTGGCCGTACTACCTGGCGTATGAGCCCTGTTAGCGGGCGTTGTGACGGCCTTGCTGTTGTAAGGGGAGTCAAGATATCTCCCGAACATGTAAAAAACCTTATCAGTCAGGCCACGGGAGGAAGACAACTTTCTTTCTTGATTGTTTTAGGCAGAAGCAAGCATCTGACCCAGGTGGATATACCTGTAGCAGTGGATGAGTCCTTCTTTACAGGCAGTCTTCCACAGCTTCACAACTGGATCCGGACCACTGAAGACCTTTTTCTTGAATCCCTTGGTATCAGGTGCAGGATCAGGCCTGTAGAATATAGATCTATTGCTTCTTTTTGGGAGTCCGGCGAACTGATTGTTAGCAAGGCGAGGTTTTTGGCTGAAGGATAATCCAAGTCCCATTTTTAATAAGAGCGGGAAAAAAGAAAAATTATGGGAAGGTGCCCTGTCAGCAGGGCACCGTTCATTGGCTCGTTGTTAAAGTTTTTCCACGTTTACTGCCTGGGGCCCCCTGCTGGTTTCTTCGATATCGAAGGTTACAGACTCTCCCTCCTTAAGAGATTTGAACCCTTCTGCTTTGATGCCTGAGTAGTGTACAAACACGTCAGACTGTCCTTCGATCTCGATGAAACCATACCCTTTCTTGTCATTGAACCATTTAACCTTTCCTTCTGCCATTTAAAGTAATACTCCTTTCAAAAACTTGTAAAGATTTTCCAAAGAAGAAAAGATTTTCAAGGACAGGAAATAAAGAATTCCCGCGTCCTTGAAAGTAAATCATCTCGTCTTCGGATGGCTAGACTATTTTATATTAGCTTTTACCAATAATAAAGTGTTATTTGCAGGCAAATGAAAAAATTCGTAAATTTTTGTGGCTTTGCAATGAGATAATACTTAAAAAATCTTGAGAAGACCCGAATGAATGTTTAATCAATTGATTAGAAAGGGTAAAAGTTATTTAACGTCTTAGGAGGACAATAGGGATGCCAATATATGAATTTTACTGTTCGGATTGCCATATGATATTCAACTTTTTTTCACGCAGGATCAATGTGGATAAAAGGCCATCTTGCCCAAAATGCGGAAAGCCGGAGCTTGAAAAAAAGATGTCTATATTTGCCATTTCAAAAAATCGTAGTGAGACGGAGGATGACAATCCATTTGGAAATATTGATGAATCAAAACTAGAGCAGGCCATGATGTCTCTTGCCTCTGAGGCAGAAAATATTGACGAGAACGATCCCAGACAGGCTGCTCGATTTATGAGAAGGCTTTTTGATTCTGCAGGACTTGAGGTAGGAGGAACCATAGAAGAGGCAATCAGCCGTATGGAGGCGGGAGAAGACCCTGAAAAGATTGAGGAAGAGATGGGAGACCTTTTTGACGATGACAATATCTTGAAGGAGATCGGAACCAAGAAGGCCATAAAAGGTCTTAAGAGACGATATCTTCCTCCAGCTGTTGATGATACCCTTTATGAGCTTTAGATGATAAGCCTTACACCTCCAAGTTCTTCTATTCTATAGGGGAAGTGATCTCCAGGAGAGCCTATAAACATGAAGTTTACGGGGATTCCCCACTTTTTGGAAAGCTTTTTTATAAGCGCTGGAGTGAACTTCCCCTTTATCTTTACAAACTCTATTTCAATATCCGGATACTCCCTTTTCAGAAATTCGATGTCCTGTTCCAGTCTGTCTAAAAGTTCCTTGTCTTCTTCTTCCGCAACGTTAACAATCTTTATCTTCTTGGTATGCTCATTTTGCCTTATGTAAAGGAGCACGCGATTAAGATTGGCAATGTTGTCACCCCTAGTAAAAAACACAAATTCCTGTGACTGTATTCTGTCAATTAGCTCATAGATTTTTTGGTTTACCCTTGTGACGAACTTGAGGATTGGAACAAAGAGGAATTCAATAAAGTTCAGGAGTATCTCAAGAAGTGCAATCCTGTTGAGCATTATGGCTACAAGCATTATGGTCGGGATGAAATATTCCGCAAAGACAACTATGTTTGCAGGCTGACCCGGTTCAGGCTCTTTTATGATATTGCCTACAAGGGCAGCAAGTACTGCTATGAGAGCGACGAAGACCGCAGGCCAGCTTGCCTGTTCCGGTCTTGGAAGGGATTTTCTTCTCACCTTCAGAAGTATGTTGCCAATGGCGAACAGGGCCATGACCGACAGAAACGAGATGGTGTAGACACCTGCCAGTACTTCTACTTCTCCCTTTGTAATGAACAAGATGGATACGCATAGAAGAAAAAAGGCAATGATTATTCTGTAAGAGCTTCCCCTTCGATTTTTTTTGAGAAAGAATGCTGGAAATATCCTGTCCAGTGTGATCCGTTCCACAAGACCTGTGACACCAACGTAGGAAGTGAGTACGGCACCGCTGAGTACAAGTGCTGCGTCTATGGAAATAAGCATTGCCAGCCATTCGCCCCCTGCAGTTTCCCCCATATGTGATAAGAGGTGTGCCATGTACTGGTGTACTTCTGGGATAGGAACTATGGCCAGGGCAAGAAAGGCCATAAGCGGGTTAAAGATGCTTACAGCAATCCACATGTTGCGCAGGGTTTTGGGGAAGACTCCTCTTTGCTGCTCTTCTACAAAGTTTGCAGAGCTTTCAAAACCGGAGATCCCAAGCATGGCGGCTGAAAATCCCCAGTAAAGGTCCTTTATAAGACTTCCATGAGGGGTGGGCATGTGCCAATTCATTATGAGGATATCAATTCCTTCATGGATTAGATACAGAAATACCGTACCTGCCAACAGTGTGAGGGAGGCGAGGTGGAATATGAAGATGGCTACAGCAACTGCTGCAGACTCGCCAATGCCGAGGGTGGTAAGCCCCATGAATATTGCCAGTAGTACTATCGTGGCGGGAATGATGGGAAGGGTTGGGATAATTGAGTGAAGGTATGCCATTGCCTCTGAGGCAGATATTACTGATGTGGCAATGTATGACAAGAGAGTAAGGCTTGCAGCAAGGGATGCCATGGATTTGCTGGTGGTGTTGAGAAGGGCGTTGTATGCACCACCGTTAAGGGGCAGGGCACCGACGACTTCACCATAAATCTTTCTGAAAAGATATAGTACACCTGCGACAAGAAGAAGGGCAATGAATGCGTATTTGCCAGATGCGGCAATAGAGAGTGCAGAAACGTATAGTACCGAAGATGTTATGTCGTTTCCGCATATAGCGGTTGCCTGAAGCTCTGTAAGTTTCTTTGTCTTTGAAGTTTCAGCCATAGCCTTTTGCTCTCCCCATAAGAATCCTTTTATCATGTACCCATGCTATATGCCAGAGTGTCTTTTGAAAGAAAAAAAACCAGAACAGGAAACTCTTAAATATTATATGTTTATATGGGTCTTTCTCCAGTACTTTAAAGTTATTCAAAAAAAATAAAGATAAGACGATAAAGAAAAAAAGGAATATTTTTTATCAGAAAATGGGTCAATATCTGGCAGCAATTGAAAAACGGAGTCCTGATAAGACTCCCTCTCCCTATATTTCGCTGGACAAAGAACTCAAGGATCTTTCCGGGCAGGATCTGAAAAATGTCAATTTTAAGGGCAGAAATTTGAAAGGGTTTAATTTTTGTGGGGCCAACCTCCAGGGAGCAATATTTCTTAATGCAGATTTGCGTGGCGCACTGTTTATGGAGGCTGATTTGAGAGGAGCCGATTTTACAGGAGCAAGATTGGATGGGGCACATTTGGAAGGAGCCAATGGGGCTGCGGCCAGCTTTGGTATGGCCAGTCTGAAAGAGGCCGCTTTTTTCAACAGTAACCTTCATCAGGCTGGTTTTGTTAAGGCGGATCTGTCAGGCGGGGATTTTCGATGCGCAGACCTGAGGGGCGCTCGGATAAGAGAAGCCAATCTAAAAGACGCGGACTTTACAGAGGCAAATCTTAAAGGTGCCGATCTGTCTATGTGCAATGTGACTGGGGCCTTTTTTACCAATGCGGATATGAGAAACACAAGACTCAGGCAGGTAAAGGGATATAAGAGTGCAAACTGGATTGGCACGGATATGAGAAACATCAACTTTGCAGGAGCTTATTTACTTCACCGTTTTGCAGTTGATCAGAATTATATCAAAGAATTTAGAGAATCGGGGAGGGTTGCAAAACTGCTCTACTACTTGTGGCTTGTCAGTAGCGATTGCGGAAGAAGCATGTCTAGGTGGTGTTTCTGGATCGTTGTCCAGATACTGTTTTTTGCATGGTTATATTCGCTGGCAGGTGTGGATTATGGTCAGCATCCAACACCCATATCAGATCTCTATCTGAGTGTTGTTACCTTGACCACCCTTGGTTTTGGTGATGTTGTGCCAAAAAATGTGTTTGGTCAGATTATAGTCATGTGCGAGGTTGTTACCGGCTATATGATGCTTGGTGGACTTTTGTCCATATTCAGTAACAAAATGGCCAGGCGAGGAGAATAGATGTGGGTCTTTTTGATTTTCTAAAAAGAAAAAAACAAGGTCCAGAGGAGCATCTCAGACAGCTTCTAGAAGATTATGAACTGCCATCTTTTCCAGCCTCTGTAATGAGAGTTTTGGAGATGCTAAGAGATCCTGATGCGCCTCTTTCTGATATATCCAAGCTTATCGAGGCAGACCCAGGCATGCACGTAAAGGTGCTTAAGACGGTAAACTCAGCTGCCTTTGGGCTGCCACGAAAGATAGGCAATATTCAACATGCCATCAGCCTTCTTGGAAAAAACAGGCTTGAAGGCATAATCCTTCCAATAGCAGTAAAAAATGCAATACCAAATACTGAGAAACTATGTCTTAAACAGCAAGATTTTTGGAGGACGAGTGCCAAAAGGGCTTGTCTTGCCAGGGCAATCGCAGGGGTCCTGCATCCAACCACACAGGCAGAGTGTTTTACTGCAGGGCTTCTCCAAGACATGGCCATCCCTGTCTTGATTCATGTCAAGGAGCAAAAGTATTGCATGACCCTTGAGACGTGGAACGAGGATAGGAGAGCCAGGCTTGAAGAACTTGAAAAGCAGATGTTTGGGGTAGATCATCAGTCTGTTGGGGCCCTGATGGCAGAAAAGTGGCAGTTTCCTGACTATCTTCTGGATGCCATTTTGCACCATCATAACGGTAGCGCAAGTGGTACTGTTCCCGAAGCTGTGACTGCTGTATCCCAGATACGCTACAAGAAAGGACAGGAGGAAAAAGACGAGCTCCAGTATATGCAGGAGGTTTTAAGGGAAAGCTTGGGGGTGAACTCTTCTTTTTCCAGGAAAATTCTTGAAAAGGCGATGGGCGAGGCGGAAGAGTTTTGTGTGATTTTCAATTCGTAAGGAATGCAGATTGGCAGGAGGTGACTTTCACAGGCAGGAAAGCAGGGCCAAGAGCTTCTAGGGCTTGGCTTTGCAGAAATCCAAATTCCCTCGCTCTGCTCGGCTTGAGTGGATTTCTTTTGCTCCGCCTTCGCCAAGAATCTCTAGGCCCTGTTCCCAGCGCCTGATGAAAAGCCACCATCCTGGCCAATCTGCAACCGATCTAGACCCTTTCTCCTGTAACATACAGCTGTTGCACCAATATTTGGTGTTATGCAGCTAGAACCAGAAGACCCATGTTGGACATCCTGTGCAGGCTTTAGAAATAACGGCCTTATTAACAACGCAATTTTAAGGCATAATGTTTCATCCTCGATTGCATAAAACGGAGGCATTCTGGAAAGTACAAGTAGTAACAACAGACTGGCCCTAATCCCTAAATAACCATTTAACGGTATTGCTAAGACATTTAATAAAACGCGGATGGAACTTGGGTGGTTACCAGTTTTTAAACTAGTGGCCTGAACAACAGGATTCATCATAATGTCTAATCAAACCCCTATCCTTGCCCTTCCTCTCACCCTGGATAAAGGCATCCCCCTGCCTTTACATATGAAATCATGTCCATGCAGAAGTATTGCATTCTGAAAAAATAACAAGTAGGCTGTTTTGTTGCCAGAGTAATGAAAAAGTGTATCAGAGCTGTACCAGTTAATTATTATCCCAGAATTTTTCTTGAAAGCTGGCTATAACCTTTTTCAGACTTCCAAGTTTTTGAAGTTGCTTTCGAAATAGCTCGCTAGTTGGCCCGTAGTATATCATCTTTTCCAGTACCGGCAGATAGTGTCTTGAACCAAGTTCGTCAAAGATATGTTCAATAGCATTGATTGTCCTTATCAGCATGGTCTTCATCATCTTTTTTTCAAACCTCTGCTGATCCACAAACACGCCCTCGAGGCCATGCCTGGCAGCCTGCCATTTGTTATTTAAGAGCACAGCGATATGCATAGGAAATAGAGAGATACTGTCTGTTGCAATTGCAGCCACAAGCGCCTGGATAAGTGCACATAGGGCCATGATCTGGTTGAATCTGGCAGGAATATCACAGATTCTCACCTCAATGGTTCCAAGGTCTGGACTTGGCCTTACGTCCCACCAGATGTCCCTGGGCTGGCTTATGATGCCGCAGTTTTTAAGGAGGTTGACCAACTGGCAGTAGTTATCCCAGGATTCCAAGGTATCTGGTATGCCAGACCGGGGCAGGGCATCAAAAAGTTTTGATCTGAACGATGCAAAGCCTGTGTCTTTTCCTTTCCAGAAGGGACTTGAGGCACTAAGGGCAAGAAGCATGGGAAGAAACGCCCTGATATTGTCAAAGACCTTTATGGCTGTTTCTCCTGAGTCCAGACCTATATGACAGTGAAGACCTTGGGTTATGAGCCTTTCCCCTATTACCTGTAGTTCCTTTAATATCTTTTCGTACCGCGGGTCAGGGTAAAGTTTTTGGTCTTGATAGCTTGAAAATGGATGCAGGCTGGAGGCAAAAATTGAACAGTTTTTCTCAGAGGCAACCGCTTCAAGCATCTTTATTGAATGTTCAAGATCGTGTTCAGCCTCTTTTATATTGCTGCATACTGCTGTATTGACTTCAAGCATGGATTGGATGAATTCAGGCTTGATCCGGGCCCTAAAGTCCTTTGGCAGATCAGATAGTATCTCCACTGCCTTTGGATAAAGGCCAAGGTTTTGGGGATCAAGTAGCTGGAATTCGATTTCTATCCCGACAGTGAAGTTTTTGCTTTTTTTAAAATGAATAGCCTCTGTCAAAAATCTGCCATCTCCAATTGATGCCTGATAGATCAGGCTCACTCTCCAAGGGCCTTGAGTACGCAGTTTGCAAAAAAGGCCGCACCTACAGGGAGAACCCCTTCGTCAAAGTCAAAATGGGAACTATGGGCAGGGGCATCCACCGCCTGTTTCCTTGCCCCAAATCTTACAAAACAACCAGGCACCTTTTCAAGGTAAAAGGAAAAGTCTTCCCCTCCAAGGCTAGGAACAGGATAGGGCAGCACTGCCTTATCTCCTACTATTTCCCTTGCAGCAAGCTTTGCAATCCTGGTTGCCTCCTTGTTGTTAACCACCGGAGGATAGTGTTCCGGAAAGCTCACTGTTGTAGTGACTCCGAATGCTTGGTCTATCGCCTTTGCACAGTCTTTTATGATCTGAAACACACGCTGTCTAATGTCATCTGACGTTGTTCTGATGGTTCCCCTAAGAAGTGCCCTGTCCGCAATGGCATTTGGTGCGCTTCCAGCTTCCAGTATTCCTACAGATACTATGGCAGGATATTGAGGATTGATACGTTTGTTTACTGCAGATTGAAGCAGTGTAATGAAGTTGCTGGCTGCCACTATTGCATCTGCTGCCTCATGGGGGCGAGCTGCATGGCCTCCTTTCCCATGAATTTTTACAAGAAGCCTGTCTGCATGGGCGCACATAACTCCTTCTTGAAGGGCGATCTCACCAACCTTGAAATGGGTGTCTATATGCCCGCCAAATATGTAAATACACCTGTCAACACAGCCTTCTTCCACCATTTTTTTTGCGCCGCCTTTTCCTTCTTCCGCCGGTTGGAACAAAAGTCGAACAAGTCCGTCTTCAGGCAGCATTTCCCTAAGCAGCCGTGCGCATCCAAGCAGCATGGCGACATGACCGTCATGGCCACAGGCATGCATGAATCCTGGCCGTTTTGATGAAAATTCCAGCCCGGTTTTTTCCTCTATGGAAAGGGCATCCATATCTGCTCTGACGCACACCACCTTTTGGCTGGTGGTTTTGCCGATTTCTGCAATAACACCGGTTTTGGCAATATTACTTTTAAAGGGTATTTTCAGCTCCTTTAAAATGGAGCAGATAAATTTGGATGTTTCGTATTCTTCAAAGGCAATCTCAGGAAAGGCATGGATATGTCTTCTGATAGAGATCAGCCATGAAGAAAACGCCTTTGCTTTGTCCAATATAACTTTTCCACGGGGTCGTTCCGGAGTCATGATTTGTCCAAGGCCCTTTTCAAAAAATTTGGTAGGCAAAAAGCAGCCTTAAGGATATCCAGGTTAAAGTATTTAAGTTTTGCATACTGGTCAGCAGGTAACGTAGAGGGAATTTCATTGTCAGAACAATGACCGCTGATGCATGCCACCATCCATGACCAGAATCCTCCCGGATAGGTAGGTATAGGCGCGGTGTAAGGGCGAACACTGTCAAATTGTGCAGCCTTAATATTGGAGATCATGTCTTTTATTATTTCAATATGATAGATTGGAGACTCGCTTTGGGCACATACAATGCCCTTGTTGACAAGAGCCTTTTTGCAGGCACTATAAAATTCCCTGGTAAAAAGGGTCTTGGCCGCTCCTATGGGGTCTGTTGAGTCGATCACGATTAGGTCAAAGCAGTTTTTTGACTTTTTAAGAAGGGTGCTGCCATCTTGATAGACGATCTCTACCTTTGGGTCTTCAAGCTTATAAGAAAGAGTGGGGAAAAATCTCTTTGCAGTTTCCACCACCTCTTTATCAATTTCGCAAAGGGTCACATGTTCAATACAGGGATATCTTAAAAGTTCCCTAACGGCTCCTCCGTCTCCTCCCCCCACGACGAGCACGTTTCTGGCATTTCCATGGATGTGCATGGGCGGGTGTACCAGCATCTCGTGATAAATAAATTCATCCCTTTCAGTGGTCATAACCAGGCCATCCAGGAGCAGCATGCGACCGAACTCCTCGGTTTCCAGTACATCTATTTGCTGGAACGGGCTTTGGGCAGAATATACGGTCTTTTTGCATTTCAGGACAAGACCTGCACCTGTTGTATGTTTTTCAGTAAACCATAATTCCATAAGCGTGTCCTAGGTCTCTGGTTTGACTTTTTTGTGGCAGAACAGGCATCTGTACTTTGGTGGATGTTTTTCAGGAAGGGGCATGCCACCCTCGTTGGAATGACACTGGGTACACTGTTTTTCTGCCTCTTTTTTAGGCATGTCGAAAAAGGCGCGGTGGTTGTCGTCGTATGGCAGTTTGGCTGTGGTTTCTGGTGGAGCCATCCATAAAAATATTAAAATTGCGGCAGCACCGATTAAAAAAAGGACGTTGTATATAAAGGTCTTTTTTTTATTCATCTGCCAAGTCTCTCCTCTAGTAAAGCAGTAATTTTTCTTCGGACTATCTCTTTTTCCTTTCCTTCTGGAAGCATCTGAAACATGGTGTGAATGTAGTTGCGTTTTGCAATGATGCCAAGGGAATGTTTGAAATTAATGTCAAAGAGCCAGCTAAGGCGCATGATTATGAAATCCAGCTGGTTCTGTACATGCTCTATTCTAACTATTTTGTCTGACTCGAGGTCTTCCAGTACCGCTCCTGAAATAGTCCTGCCTGGAGGGAGGCCAAGATTTACATCCTTTGTCACGCTACCCTTTCTGTAATAGTCATCAAAGACCCGCCAGATGTCTATTTTATCTGCATCACGAAGGATTTTGGAGAGAATAAGCCTTTGTCCTTGAAACGCCTTTGGAATGGAAAATTTGTTGTGAACAAAAATGGCATCAAGCACATGGGTCTTTTCCTCCTGTCCAAGATCTGAAAAAACTCCATGTCTTTCTAGTACCTCCACTCCAAGGGCTGCATGGTCTTCTGATTTGGCATCGAAAAATGTCTTGTATTTTTTGAACTGGGGCAGCCTTCCAATATCATGAAACAGGCCACAAAGCTCGGAAAGAAAGACCTGTCTTTCGGCAAGGTTCAGGCAAAGGGCAAGATCCTTTGCAAGTTTTCTCACCCTTTGGCTATGGACAAGCTTCAATCCCATTGCCACCTTGTCCTGTGATGAAGCATCAGACAGATAAGAGCGGGCATATCTACCAAACCACCTTTGATAAGTGATTATTTCTTTATGGGGTTCATATAGATTCAAGTTTAAGTCCCTAAGCCCCAACGCGTCTGACAATTATTATGTCATCCAGGCCTTCTTTTTGAAAAAGCCTTATAATTCCCCTTTTGGAAAGCTCTAGTATTGCAAGAAATGTGACTATTATAAAAAAACGCTCTGTCCTGCCAGAAAAAAGTTCGAAAAAGCTCATCTTTTGTTGCATGGCAATCTGCTTTTCTATCTGTTTGATCCTTTCTGAAAGCCTAACTCTTGCCTTTTCTATCTCAATGGTCCTTGGTATTTGGGCATCTTTGAGCAGCCTTTTAAAGGCATCTACAAGTTCGAATACGCTTACTGGAACCAGCTCCTTTTCTGGATGGTATGGTTCATTGGATTCGGGCTCGTTTACAAACACGTCTCTTTCAAGAACAGGTCTGGATTCAAGCCTGTCTGCCAGTTCCTTGGCTTTTTTCAGCTCCTGAAGGGCAAGGGTGATCTGTAGTCTTGGATCTTCCTCATCTGATTCTGGTTCCGGTCTTTGGGGAAGAAGCATCCTGCTTTTTATATGAATAAGGGTTGCAGCCATGAGCAGGTATTCTGCAGCAACCTCTATGTTTAACGCCTGGAGAAGCTCCAGATACTGGACATACTGGGTTGTAACCACAGAGATGGGAATGTTTGTTATATCGAGCTTATTTTGGGTAATAAGGTGAAGGAGCAAGTCAAGAGGGCCTTCAAATATGTCTAGTCTGACTGTGCATTTCGGCTCCACAGAGCTTCCCTCACCTGGGACATGGTATTTTGGGCCTCTTTTCTGGCCTTTTCCGCTCCCGATTTCAATATCTCTTGAACCATTTCAGGAGACTTTGAAAATTTTTTCCTTCTTTCCCAAATAGGTTTGAGAAATTCCACAACCGCCTTTGCCAGTTCCTTTTTGCAGGCGACACATCCAAGTTTGGCTGCCTTGCAATCCTCAACAATCTGTTTTAAACGCTCCTCTGGCAGATAAAGCCTGTGGAGATTGAAGGCCACGCATCTGTTTTCAGGATCACCAGGATCAGACTTTCTTGGCCTTTCCACGTCTGTAACCATGGTCATGATTTTTTGCGTTACCTCTTCTGGCGTGTCAGAAATAAAGATAGAATTGCCGTAGCTTTTACTCATCTTCCTGCCGTCAAGGCCTGGCAGTTTCGGGGTCTCGGCAAGAAGCGGCTCTGGAATAGGAAATATTTCTTTGTAAAGATAATTAAATCGTCTGGTGATTTCCCTTGTAAGTTCCACATGGGGGAGCTGATCTATTCCCACAGGGACCTTGTTGGCTTTGTACATTATGATGTCTGCAGCCTGGAGCACTGGATAGCCCAGAAAGCCGTAGGTGGAGATGTCTTTGTCTTTGAGCTGCTGTTTTTGTTCCTTGTAGGTGGGATTTCTTTCCAGCCACCCAAGGGGTGTTATCATGGATAGAAGCAGATGAAGTTCTGCATGTTCTTTAATGTCTGACTGAACAAAAAGGGTGGCCTTTTCCGGATCAATGCCAACTGCAAGCCAGTCAAGGACCATGTCTGATATGTTCTCTGGGATCTCCCATGCCTTCTTGTAGTTGGTGGTGAGAGCGTGCCAGTCTGCCACAAAGAAGAAACATTCATATTCTTCCTGGAGGCGTTTCCAGTTTTCCAGTACCCCGTGCAGGTGACCAAGGTGAAGTTTTCCAGACGGACGCATTCCGCTCAAGCAGCGTTTTTTCATGACTGCAACGATCCTTTCTATTGCTTTTTAAATGATAGGGCCTATCAGAAGTCTGTTAGCGTAATTGATGAGCGGGACTATAATTCGGTCAGTAACCCCTGTAAAGATGAGCACTAGCAGAATTATAAAGCCGTAACGTTCCAGGGCTTCGTAGTGATGAAGCATGTTTCTTGGCAGCAGGCCTGCAAGTATCTTGCTTCCATCCAGTGGTGGCACAGGTATCAGATTGAAGATGGCAAGCCCTATGTTTATCTGGATGCTTACAAAGGCCATGTATAGGAGAGGTCGTACGAAATATCCCATGGAGTCAGACAATTCAGATAAAGGCCCTATTACTGATCGAAGGACAAAGGCGCTTATGACAGCGAGCAGCATGTTGGAGACAGGGCCTGCCAGAGCAACCCATATCATATCCTTTCGAGGATTTTTAAAGTTTAGGGGATTCACCGGTACCGGTTTCGCCCAGCCTATCATCTGGGTTATAAAAAAGACCAAGGTGCCAATCGGGTCCAGGTGTTTTATAGGGTTAAGGGTAAGCCTTCCCATCATTTTCGCAGTAGGGTCTCCAAGTTTCCAGGCAGTCCAGCCATGGGCCACTTCATGGACGGTTACTGCAAACAGAATGGGAGGAGTTAGAATGAGTATCTTTTGAATCATGGAGCTAACATCTGTCATGTAATTTTTTCTCCAAAATATTTTTTGACGTATTCAATTTCTTGTCTTTTGGACCGAAGGCGTCCGTCAAGACGCTCCCTTTTTACAGCATCGAGGATTTTACGATAACCGGGGCCTGGAGTAAAGCCGAGGTTTTTTAGATCCTTACCCGTGATTTCAGGACGTACTTTGGAAAGTTCCGTAATGTATCTTGAAATGGCCTGCTTGACCGTTCCCTCGGACAAGGCCATGCAGTAAAGGAGGAATTCAGGTGTGCTGTCTTTCAGTAGTTCAACGATCTGGCTGTTTTTAAGGGATGTTTTATCTTTTATCTTTTGAATGAGGCTCCGAGCCTTTTCTGGTGCAGATACGATTTCTTTTGCAATGCGGCCTGTTATCCCAAGTCTTTTTATCACCTTTTTTCTTTCTTCAAAGGATAGTCCTGTTATAAGGCCGGTTAGATAGAGTTGCCATTTCTTGACTTTCTTTTCCAGATACAAGAGCTCGTACCAGGCAAGAACATCATAGATAGCGTTTAAAAGTTTTTTCTCGGCCTCCTTTATGCAAAGGCCAGGATGGATGGCCTCCAGTATGCCAAGCTCTGATAGCCTTAAAAGGCAGGGCCTAGGGTCTGATTCTTCAAGTATAAGCCTTAACTCCGTAAAGAGGCGTTTTGATGACAGCCTGTCCAATATTCCCAGTCCCAAGCTGTTTTTTATGAGCCGCAAGGTGTGCTTGCCTATCTTAAAATCAAACCTTTGTTCAAATCGCACGGCCCTGAGGATTCTGGTGGGGTCGTCTATAAAGCTCAGGCTGTGAAGCACCCGAATAATCCCATCTTTGAGATCTCGCTGACCGCCAAAAAAGTCAATAAGAAGGCCAAAGTCTTTGGAGTTCAGCTTTATGGCCAGGGTGTTTATTGTAAAATCCCTTCTAAACAGATCAAGCTTGATGGATGAAAGGGCAACTGTGGGCATGGCAGCCGGGTATTCATAATATTCCCAGCGGGCTGTTGCCACGTCTATCTTTGATCCGTCAGGGAAAATAATCACAGCGGTGCCAAATTTTTTATGGGCCCTTACCCTTGCAGAAAATCTTTTTGCAAATTTTTGGGCAAAGGCGATTCCATCTCCCTCTACAACAAGGTCGATGTCCAGATTAGGCCTTCTGAGTAGCAGGTCTCTGACAAAGCCTCCCACCACGTATACGTTCATTCCAAGCTCGTCTGCAGTTTCTCCTGCCTTTTCAAGGATTTCCAGGGTCTTTGCCGGAAGTTGCAGGGTCATGAGCCTTTTGATGTTTCTCCTGTTGGCTGTTGGAGGTATGAGAGATTCAGGACGTTTGGAAGGATCGGAACTAAGAACTTCTAGAAGGTCTGTTCTTGTAATAATGCCAACAAGTTTTCCATCTTTTTCAACAGGAATGAACCTGTGATGGCCCTGGACTATCGCCTGTTGCACCTTGCCAATGTCATCATCCGGGGATAGGGGCTGAAACTCTGTTGACATGTATTCGGAGACGGTCTGGCCACCAAGCCCGTGGTAGATCGCCTTTTCCACTATATTTCTTGTGACAAACCCCTTTAGTCTGCCATTAACTGTAACGGGAATTACAGAAAAGCCATACTTGGCTATGAGGTCGTGTACCTCGTAAATAGGTGCATCAGGTTTTACCGAGACAACCGGGCTTGACATTATGTCTTTGACCTTTGGTCCTTGGCCAAGATGGCTGTACAGAGCGGCTATGAGCCTGTTTTCTGCTTCAAAAAGGGTCATGCCTTTAAGGGAAGCAGATGCAGCAAAGGGGTGACCGCCACCCCCGAGTTCTTGCAGGATCTGGCCAACATCCACCCTTTTGTCCTTGCTTCTTCCTACCACTATCACGTGGTCATCCATTAAGGCCAGGGTGAAAAGTACTGGTATGCGGGCCATGTCCATGAGTTCGTGGACCAAAACCGAAAAGTCGTCTATGTACATGGAAGACGAGGACTTGGCTATAGTTACTGGTATAGAACCGAAGTTTATGGTCTGGGCAGACTCAAGCAGGCTGTTAAGGGCTGAGATGTGTTCAGGGGTGAATCTGCTTGCCAAAAATTCGGATACCCTTTTGAGATCCGCTCCCTTTTCAAGCAGCCATGCTGCAATTCTTAGATCGTCCGGGGTGGTGGAGGAAAATGTAAAGGAGCCCGTGTCTTCGTATATGCCCAAAAGAAACAGATCCAACTGATCCTGTGTTAGGGCAACTCCTCTTTTTCTGATGCGTTTTAGCATCAAGGTGGTGTTGGCTCCAAGGTTGCCAGAGATATACCTGTCATAGTCTATATCGCATTCATCCTTTTTGTGATGATCAAATATAAGGATTTCTGTTGCAGGATTGTCCAACAATTTGGCGACCTGTCCGAGTCGTCCCTTCTGATTGGTGTCAACTATTATGATCTTTTTAAGACGGGAAGCGTCTATGTCTTTTGGACTGACAAACAGCGGCAAAAGCGGAGAATCTTTTTTTTTCAGGTATTTTAAATAGCCTCTTACAGCCTTTTCCTGGGCGTCTGGAAGGACTATTACAGCATCTGGGCCATAGAGCACTGTAGCGGCAACTGCAGAGGCAACTGCATCGAAGTCGGCATTTATGTGAGTGGTTACCAAGGTTACCGGTTTTGCGCAGGGATTTTTTTTTGCCAATATCTTACCTGTTTAACAGAAAACTAAAAAAGGGGCCTATGAGCCCCTTCTTTTTATCAAAAATTGCTAGAATGAAAAATTATTTTTTTATCTTGTAGGGATTTATTGTTAGTACTGGGCAGGGTGCGTCTTTAATAACACCCTCTGCAACGCTTCCAAACATGACCTTTTCTAGGCCTTTTCTGCCATGGGTACCAATAATTATCATGTCTATATCGTTGTCTTCCACATACTTAATAATAGTATCAACGATATCCCCCACCTCGATAGCGGTTTCAACATCATCAATATCATCAAGTTCCTCTACGACCAGCCTTTTCATGGATTTTTTAGCCCCTTCTTTGAGATCCTTCTCCATGGCTGCATACCATGCTGGTCCCATTTCAAAACCGGCAAACTCTTCAGGGCTTCTGATAACGTGGAGTATGTAAAGTTTGGCATTAAAGGCCTTAACCATATCTTTGACAAAAGGCATAATCTTGGTGGTGGCACCTGTGAAATCCACTGGAAACAGAATCTTTTTTATCTCTGGCATTTTTCCCCTCCTTTGATTTTAGATACAACTAAAGTGAAACGATTAGTGGTTCCGATTGCTAATCTTGCATTTATTATCATTATCCATAGGCCCTATGTCAAGCTAATATCTTGAAAATATAGAGACCAAGGGACTTTTAAACTGCTACTACCAGAAGGCCCCGCCTTGCCGATCCCCGCAGCAATAAATCAAACAAATCAAAATTCTGCTGCAAGTTGCCAAAACAGAAAATCTTTTTTGTTCAATACTTCATCAGGATCCCCCTCCGGGTCATAGTTTGGATATTTATCATGAATATAACCAAAGGATGCAATGACATTATCGTATATTTCTTGATTGAGACAGATCCCGAAACGGTTTTTGGGGAAGTCAGGGACCTTGGTAGAACCTGCGTATTTGAAGGCAACCTCAAGATTCCTCCACCAGTTGTAATTGAAGCCCGCTTCAAAGTTCCACACAGCAGGTTTCGCCTTGGTGTATCTGTAGGGAAGTTCCTGTCTGGAAAAAGTTTCTACAGCAGCCATGTACTCTGCATCAAAGAAGATGCCTCTATACTCTATGTGAAAGTAGCCATCGATTCCCGGAATGGACTTGTGAAGCTTGTCGCTGCCAAGATTGTCTTCTATCATTTCGGTTAGACCATCGGATTCCGCTATGTTTGAAATAAACGAAAAACCTATCAGATAGTCGAATCCGCCCTGGGCCTCATGCACATATTTTTCACCCCTGCCATAGGTAACATGAGCACCTGGCATGAATCTGCCCTCATAGTGCACATCAAAGCCATAGTCATCAATGTGGTCTTCCTCTCCCTTTTCAAATTCTCCGTTAAACAGGTAAGCAGAAGCAGACAGTCCCCATTTTTCGAAGCCGAGGAGTATGGCCTTTTCATTCGTCTCTCCCAGGAGAAGGGTTAAGGGAATATCAGTAAAGGGGTCGTCAGGAAAGTGTGTAAGCAGTGCTCCAAATGGCACATACATCTTGCCAATGGATGCGAAGAATGGAATATTTTCGCCTTCACCCAAGGTGATGACTGCGGTGTCAACATCAAAGTTGTCATGATCGTCATCGCCAAAAAGGGCATCTTCATAAAGAAGCACTCCTTCCACCCCAATCCAGTCTGTAATGTCCGCTCCAACATGGATTTCAAGGGTGGTAAGGGTGATGTCGCTTTCTGCTTCATGGTCTCCGCCTTGGCTCTTTGAATTTTTCCATCCTGCTCCCACTTCTATAAGGCCGCCAATATGTATTTTATCGCTCCATGAGGAGTGCCCTTCGTCTTTTTCTTCCTGGATTAGTTCAGTATTTTTAACTTCTGACTCTTTTTCAGTTTCTAACTGCGAAAGTTTCTTTTCTTGTCTTTTGATAATCCTTTTTTGTTCTTCGATAACCTTTTGCTGTGATGCCACAATGGCTTCCAGCCTTTCGAGTCTTGATTTGAGGCCGTCCAACTCGTCAGATATGTTTTTCTTGGCTGATGCCAAACCTGGTAACAAAAACAATACGCCAAAAAAGATAAGCAATAAGACAGTTCCCGAACTGAAACTTTTTCGCATTACTTCTCTCCTTTTCATGATTTTATTATTTTTTCTTTTCGTCAATTAACCGATTGTCTGAAGCCGCCCCTTTGTGATAATTCTATTGGAAAAATAGCAACAAGCCATGCCATTTATGCTATTCATGGCAGGCGTACTATTTTAAGTTGTCAACAACCTGAAATAAAGCTAATTTTATTCGATAATTTCAAATCTTAGATTAAGGGAGTTTTGAACATGAAGCCGTTTAAGAAGATCGGGGGTCGGGTCGTTGTCTGTCTTTTGGTTTATTGTCTGTATTTTGCTGCCCTGGCCTGTGCCAAGGAGTATGTGGGAGCAAAGAAATGCCAAAACTGTCATGCTGACATCTACAAGGGATGGCTGTCCACATATCATCCCTATAAGTTCCAAAGGGCCACAAAGGAGACAGTAATTGGAGATTTTGAAAAAAATAACAAGTTGGTCACAGAGGACCTGAATGCAACAATGATAAAGAAAAACGGGGATTATTTTATAAAGACAAAAGGTCCGGATGGGATTCTTAAGGATTACAAGGTCCAATACGTTATAGGAGCATTTTGGAAACAGCTTTATGTTACAGAGTTTCCAAACGGAGATCTTCATATACTTCCTGCCATGTGGATTGTAAAAGAAAAGAAATGGAAAAGGACAAAGTACTGGCCAAAGGCGGTTTACCAATACAAGTGTTCAGGCTGTCACAATACTGGCACGAAGATAAATTATGATGGGCAAAAGAAGGTCTTTAAGACTACATGGGCAGATCTTGGTGTGGCATGTGAGGCCTGCCATGGTCCAGGCAGTGAGCACATTTCTGCCGATCGGTCTCAAAAGGCATTTACAATTGTAAATCCGGCCAGAATTCCAGATCCTTCACGTGCGGCTATGGTCTGTGGGTCGTGTCATACACGGGGAAGCACTCCTGATGGTAAGTATGACTATCCCTATGGCTATAAGCCGGGTGACTACCTGGATTTTATCTTTTCAGAAAAGCCCAAGCTTCATCCAGATGATACATCCAAGGCTAACAGACAGCAGTATATTGACTGGAAAAAGAGCGGTCATGCGAGGGCAGGGGTTCTTTGCTGGGACTGTCATTTTGTACATCAAAAAGGACTAGCCAATAAAGCCCAGACAAAGTTGCCAGGTTCCAAGCTTTGCCTTAGTTGTCACAAGGTGGCGGGTAGGGGCGTGCACGGGATTCATAGTGCAAACAGCTGTGTAGGATGCCATATGCCTGCGCTTGGGAAGAGGGCTGTAAAGGGGGATGTCCACAGTCATGAATTTAGGGTTATCCCTCCAAGGGATAGTATAGAGGCGGGAGGCGTTGACAAGCAGCCAAATTCGTGCACCTCGTGTCATTTTCATAAAAACGACAACCTGGATGCCTTGCAAAAGGTGCTAGATAAGGCGCTGGATGCCAATCAGGTTTTAAAGTAGGTTTCTTTAGGGGCTGAAGACGAGTTTTTTTCTGCGAGGGGCCTACTTATAAAAGTAGGCCCTTTTGACAAGCATCTCGTTTAAGAATGTGTTCAGAAAAAAAGTAATACTTCTGCATGGGATCTGGACCAATGGCTGGGTGTTGTATCTGCTGAAGCGAAGGCTGGAAAAGGAAGGTCTTGATCCTGTAATTTTCAATTATCCATCCATTACCAGATCGTTTCAAGAAAATGTTGATGATCTGGCCTTGTTTGTGCAAACATTGCAAGTCAAAAAGATTTCGTTAATAGGGCACAGTTACGGGGGATTGATAGTCTGTGGGTTGATCAATACAATGCGTAAGGCCCTTGCTGCGCAGGCAATTTCGATTGATAGATGTATTTTTGTTGGTACTCCGCTCCAGGGCAGCATTTTGGCAAGACGTCTTTCAGACCTGTTTGTTGTACGGGTCATGATGGGCAAAAGCCTTTCGGCGCTCAAAAGGGGCTGTGACATTACACCTGGTACAGTTCGAACTGCAATGGTGGCAGGGGATTTGAATCTAGGCCTGGGCATGTTGCTTATGCCTGGCCCGGGCGATGGCATGGTTGCATTAAGAGAAACCAAGGCTCCCTGGCTTGATAAACATTTTGTTGTCCATGCAAGCCATTTGGGGCTGCTTTTATCCAAAAGGGTTGCCAAGATCTGCATCCAATTCCTTTGATTGTATTATTTTTACAAAATTGTTATCAATTTTTCCCCAAAAATTTACATTTTTGTGATTCCAGTTTATTGTCCTTTGGGGTGATTGTTAGGATTTCTTTTGTAAAAACAGGATGTTATCTCCTTTGCATTGTTGGCCTCTTTCTTGCGTTGTTCTGTCAAAAAGGCATCCAAAGAGGCCGGTTATGAAAAAAACGGGTCTGTCTTGATGGTGTGAAAGGGGGGGAAGTAGGCAACCTGACTCCCCTAAAAATAAAAAGAAAAAAACAGGAGGGAAGATGAAAATGAAAAGAGTTGTGACAACAGTGTTAGTCGTGGTGTTTCTCGCAGGTGCTGTGCCGGCCTTTTGTCAAGAAGAAAGGCCAAATGCCGATCTGTCTGTAAGTCTTTTGAGCGCTTATATCTGGAGAGGACAGCAGCTGAGTAAAAATTCCCTGGTTATTCAACCTTCTGCAACCTTTTCTTACAAGGGGTTTTCTGCAAATATCTGGGCAAATTATGATACAGATCTTTACAAGGATATAAAGGCATTGGATAACCTCACAGAAACAGATTACACCCTTAGCTATGAGCAAGATTTTGGCTTTCTAAGTGCATCTGTTGGATACATTTACTATGCCCTAGATCAGGCACTTGACAGTCAAGAGTTTTATGTTTCGGCAACGCTCAACTCGTTTCTATCACCAACGCTTACGGTTTACAGGGAGTTTGCTCATTATCCGAGTACCTACCTAACATTGGAGGTATCGCATAGTTTTCCTGTTGTTAAAGATGTAAGCCTCGACGTCTCGTTACTGGGTAGCGCGCTGTTTTCGGATGATGCAGACGCCTATCCAGATCCTGATGATCCAGATGACGAGTTTTCTGGGCTTCATCACGGCAAAGCAGCCGTTTCCATGACAATTCCCGTATCTGCTTTTGTAAATGGGGAGGCAGCAAGGTATTTTACTATAACGCCAGAGGTTGACTGGGTATTTCCTTTGAGTGGAGACGGTTCCAAGGACATGTCTCACAGGGCCCTTGGAAGCAAAGACAACAATTTTATCTATGGAGGCGTGACTGTAAGCTTTACATTTTGATGGACAGGGAATGTTCTTGATAGGGTGTTCTTTTGCAGGCGGCCTGTTGGCCGCCTTTTCTTTTCTCATTTTTCTTGACTGGAGAGAGTTAATACTTACCTTGAAATAATAAAAAACGAAAAGAGTTGTTTAACTGCGTGATTTTTAAATAAAAAAGGGAGGAAAGAAATGGAAAGACTAAAGACCAGGCTTGAAGAAATCATAGAAAAGGCAAAAGGTGCCCAAAAGGCCACCTGTAAGGTTAACGTATTTAAACAGCCAGTGAAG
Organism: Deltaproteobacteria bacterium; assembly: GCA_027067775.1. Lineage (GTDB taxonomy): Bacteria > Desulfobacterota > Dissulfuribacteria > Dissulfuribacterales > QOAL01 > JAADCZ01. The sequence continues at coordinate 17,427 of JAMOVK010000035.1, read as the reverse complement.
TATCTGGTGCATCCAGAGGCAGAAATTACAGAGGAGATGGAGGCCTTTTTGTACACGGCTGACTTTGATTTTGATATAGATGGTAAACACTACATTGTCAGAAAGACCTATGCTACAGAATTTGCTACCGAATCTTTTGAGGCTAAGAGGGCCTGCCGCAACCTTGCAAATGCAAGGCTAAAGGAAGATTATAAACGCCTGAAAGAAGCCGGCATTGAAGTAGAAGAAAAATTTTTTGAGGAATAAAATAGATCTCCAATACCAATAGACAGATATAGTACAGAAAAGGGACCGTTATGGTCCCTTTTTATTTTCTTGGCTGGAAAGAAAAAACGGGAGTTTTTCAAGTTGTATAATGAGAAAATTTTTTCCACTTAAGAGGAAAATTTTTTCCTTTACAGGACTCTCTTAATTGTTGTTTTGTTGATTTAAGGCGCATTTTGAATAAAAAAACAGCATAAAGATATTTTTTTAGGAATAGTAATTGCAGAACTAATGGATATAATGTTAAACAGATACCCAGGGTATATGCTCATAAGGCTGAGAAAGGGGAGAAAATAATGATTAAAAGATTAGGTGAGGGAATCTGGCTTAGTATATTTTTGATGTTCTTGCTGGGTCTTTTGGCAAAGGCACAAGCCAATGTTGCAGAAATGGATGTGACTTTAGAACCTCTTTCTCTTCAGTATTATGCAATGGTGATTGAGCAAAACGAGGTTGCTGTAACAGTTGAGATAGTGAGAGGCTCTGGTGACATTGATCTATACGTGAAAAGGGGAAATCCAGCCGTTGGAAGAACAAGTGGTGAGATCTCCAGTCAGGCGGACTTTTCTTCTGAATCCTCATCGTGGCATGAAAGCGTAACCATTTCCAAGAGCAGTATTCCTCCGGTATCCCCTGGTACTTGGTATGTTACTCTGGTCAATTTGAACGATTATGCTGTTCATGTAAAGGTGCGGGCAACCAGTCGGGTAGGCAGTTCCACCCCTCCATCCAATAGCTCTTCGTCTGGTACGGGAGCAGGATCAGGCTCTGCCTCAGCCGCCTCGAATCCGGCTTTCAGACCCCAGTCTGGCCTGTGGTACAACAAGGCAAAGCCAGGACATGGGGTAGACATTGAGGTGTCTGGTAACAATTTGGCAGCAGTTTGGTACACGTACAATCAGGATCAGACCCCTGTCTGGTATCTTGCTGTAGGGCCATATTCTGGTGCAAAGACATGGAGGGCCACATTGAATAAATATCACTGGAATGGCTCAAGCGCCACCCCAGCCCCTGTTGGTAATATCACCTTGGAATTTAAGAACCGTACTCAGGCCACTTTCAGCTGGACATTGAACGGACAAAGTGGCAGAGAGCCTATTGAACGCTTTAAAATGGCAGATAAGGTTCCCCAGTCAAATCTGACAGGACTTTGGTACAACAGTACTGAACCTGGCTATGGTTATTCAATAGATACTCAAGGAAATACAGTAGCTATTGTGGCCTACTTCTATGATTCCCAAGGCGAACCCAGGTGGGCACTGAACTCTTCTTCTGGGCAGGATTTTTTCTCCAAGGCAAGAGTGCCAGCCCTTGTCTTTTTTGGCCCATGTCCCAACTGTGCAAATTCCAATTTTCGCTCTCTATCAGCCGGGACCATTACCAGAAACTTTACAGATCCTACACATGGAATCATTGGCACAAACATAAATCTGCCAGCACCCATGAACTCTAGTTGGAGTAAACCAGAGGCCCCGGTAGTACTTTTGAGTACCCAGGTAAACAACAAAGAGCTTGAGCTGGAAATGGCGGTTGATGATATCCTGAGTATTTTAACAGACAGCAGTGATATAATAGGTGGTCTTGGGTCGCTGAACCTATCAAATATAAAAAATTCCACATGTCCAAAGATAAGCTATGGTGATCTGCATAATTTCACCTTGTCTGGCCCCATGTACATTCCACTGCAAATAGATTTTGGATCAGGTTGCACAGATAAGGCAGGAAATAGATGGAGTGGGCACATTAATGCACCTTTAAATGTAACCCTTGGCAATAATCTGCATCTTGATACTCAGATTACAGTAGATGGCTTGACAAGAAACGGCCAATTCCTAGGTACTGGTTCAGCTTCCATAGTGCTGGATCTTGTCAAATCGGGTTCTTCTGGTTTAGCAAGCGGCACTGGCAGGGTTAATCTCAACATGCAGGGGGTGGATCACGAACCACTTCAGGGACAGATAAACCTGAGGTTTACTAACATAAAGGTAGGTTCTCTCTTTTCTTTGACAAAATCTAATGGATCGTACATCACTGGTCTTGTAAAGAGTCTTGGCAGCAACGGAGTTGTAGATATTACTCTGAATAATTTAGTGGTTGGTCAGGATACCACTTCGGGAACTATATCGATCCGAGGTCTGTCTCAGGGGTCTGGCCGTGTGGACCTGAATCTTCAGACATCCAGTGGCCCTGTGGTTGGTAGTTTTTCTGTTAGACAGGGTTCATCTAAGTCTAACTTTTTTATAAATACAAGTAGTCCCGTGACCGTGGCAGATTACCTGGTAGTTATGGAAAATCTTGAGATAGATCCTGACAAATGTGAAAATACTCCTGTCTCAGGCAGTATTGTAGTAACCAAGGGTAACAATAGAGGAAGGTTTACCTTTGACGGCTCTTGTCTTGGATACGTATTCACAGGCCTGTAATGGTATCAGGCCTTAAAGAGGCGAGACACGGGCGTATCCTATCGACCCTGGTCTCTCTATGTGTCTTTTTGTGGATGTCCTTGGTTTCGTGCCGGGAATGTTTGTCATGGTACACCCTAATGCATAAGGATATAGCCAGAGCGGCCTGTGAGAATCTGCCAACCGAGCTAAAAAATGTCCTGTTCTCCTATAAAGAATCCATATTGTGGAACTCCATGCTCCCGGACCTGGAGCTGCAAGATTGGTCGCATCACGAGTGGAATGTTCATAGGGAGCCTGAGGATAATACCGATGGCCCGGAATATGTCCGGTTGCTTGCTGAAGGGTTGATTTTGTGTCTAAGGAATGAAAGCTGTGCCATGGAAAAGGTAGCAGTGGGCCTTGGTCGTCTTTCCCATTACATAGCAGATTTGAATCAGCCCTTACACACTGATGATTATCTGAACGATAACGACTGGATACATTTAAGGTATGAGATCGATTTGTATCAGAACGATCAGTTTCTGCAATTTTCTAACAAGGGGTTTAGTTTCTGGGATGATATTAAGGCAAAGGCAATGGATAGCGTGGCCAGGGCTAATAGATATTATGCCCCCATCGTTCTTGAATATCAAAACGGTGGCGGTCTTGCCAATCTGAAAAAGATTTCTCAGATCTGTTTCACCAGTGCGGTACAGGATATCATCAACCTGTGGTCAACAATCTGGTTTGCTGCAAAGGCAAAGACACCCGTCATGCTGGCCATAGAAGCTAGTCAGTCCCTATACACATCTGGGGATGCGATAATCTTGACGATATCGTCCATAGTTACTCAACCCTGTCTCATGGGGGATCTTTATGTGACAGTAACAGACGAAGAAGGGGTGGTTTGGTATCTGACTTCAAATGGAGAAGAGATTCGGGAACCCACAGCCTTTAAAAGGGCGTGGAGACCCAGGAGCAGGACTGCTCCCCTTACCCTGTTTTTACCAGTAAATCCTAGGTTGGCTGGAAAATCCTTTACCGTTTCCGCTTTTGTAACTTTATTGGACAGGACTCCATGGTCATACGGTGCCCTTTTAAGCAACATGCCAAAAGTGTCTGTTAAGGTTTCACCTGTCAATTCTTTGCAGCTAGGGGATATAAGTGCTGAACCTTGCCTGTTTGCGACCCGTTCTTTTGAGACTGGCAAAACTGCAGAAATTGTTCTTGAGCCATGGGATTTCATCTTTCTTGGAGAGATACTCGATAATCCTGCAACGGACGCAGATGAATCTTTGTTTAACAGGCTCATTCCTGGAGAATTCAGGCATGTGATGCTATATTTGGGCCGAGATGGGTTAGGTCGGCCGGTAGTGTTGGAAATTCCTGGTTTTAAAGGTTTGACCATCTCAAAACTTCCTGAACTGGAAGATAGGTATTTTGATTGCCATTTTGATTTTCCCGTGGACGTAAAAGATGTATTTGCCTATCAAAATAGGCAGGCAAAGAGGCTTAATCCTCGTGACAAGAGCCGTTTAGAAAGGGCGAGGATGGCAGTTTTTAATCAGATAGAAAAGGACCTGCAAGAGGGCATTCCATATCAGTTGGAGTTTAGCTGGTCGGGTAACATTCTTGACAAGAATGTATATCTTGTAGATGACGGTAGAGAAAATGGATTTAGCTGCACTGATTATCTGCTTGCGCTTTTGGAAGACAATGCCTCTGTTTGTATTTACGGTTCGAGGATGTCAGCCCAAGATATAGAGCACTACTTCCGAAACAGTCCGGAGGTTTTATCAACCGTTATTCCTGAAAATTTGACCACTTTGCCTTTTTCGATCTCAGTAGCAGATATTGTTGAAATGGGTTTTCACCTAAACGATCCTCCACCACATGTATTTCCTTGCGACAATTCAACAGAGACTGGTCTGCCCGTTCCATCAAAACTGATTCAGAGTAGTCAGTTTGAAGATATACCATCGGTATTTTCTGATATATACCAGGCTGCTTCTAAAAATTGTCACTTCTCCCAATAGGTCAGGTTGTGCTCAAAAAATTGTTGTAATCACGAGCTTCGCGTGGTGGCTGCGGTTATTATTATGGCATGCCGTGCATCTAAATGAAAATTATAATTTTTAGGGATGGCTATTCGCAGGTTTTTGAAGGTAAAGGAAAGTGGCTGTTTTGGCTACCACCCGCCTCCTCCGCCGCCACCACCGCCTCCCCCTGAGAAACCGCCTCTCCCTGAACCCGAAGATGTTGATACGGAGGCAGAAGAGATCACAGAGTTGAGTCCGGTTCCAATGTCTGAAGACAACGAGGTCAGAGAATTATAACTGCCGTGATACCATACAGGGGTATAGGAGGTTTCTGATTTACCAATCTGTTTCAGATATTCCTGAAATCGTTCAGCCCAATCATTTTCTACATCCAGGGCCATTGCCCAGGGAAGGTAACGTTCAAAAAGCTCAGGGGCCTTGTCTGGGGGTGTCAGGGCCTGAAGCCTTGGGGCTTCTGCCGTTTTAAGAAACATCCTAAATCCTTCTAGATGAGAAAGAAGCTTTGTCCCCTGCATTGTAGGTGCCTTCATCAGATGATAAAAGACAATGTTTAAGGTTACAATACACACCAAGATGACAAGAGAGACAGGGCCGATCATTGCATAGTAAAAACTTCCTCCACCCACAAGCCCGATCAAGAAAAAGAGAGAAAATACAAAGTGCCCTACAACAGCAGCCTTTTGTTTCCATGGGATCCTGAAGAGGCCCTTAAGGCCCTTGGCCCCGGTAATAACCAGAAATGTGCTAAAAAAAGCCCAAACAGTAAGCCAGACAGTGATGAATAAGGAAGGGATGATTTCCCTGCCACCAAGTGCAAGCAGTATCATGGCCAATGCAGACAGTGCTAGTCCTGGTATGAGATAGTGACGATTGGTCAAAAAGTAGAGTTTTTCATATCGCCGTTTCAGAGCCTCTTTAAGCTGGTCTCTAGCAGCCACTATGCTTTTTCGATCCTGCTGACTGAGCCTTACAACAGGCCTTGAGCGAAAGAGCGCCAAAAGAAGCTTGTCTTCACCATCTGGCAGGTCTTTTTTAACACCTCCATCGGCTCGTTCAACAGTGTAGCCGTTGCTGTCTTTTTTTATGATGACGGCCCCTTGTACGCCAAGATCAACCAGGGCGGTAGCAAAAACCTTGTCATCAAACCCCATCTGCCTGACGAATCTGGCGGCAGCTGGTCCAATACCCTGTGGAGGATCAAATCTTGGCACAATCGGGCCTAGTTCCGGGTCCTTGCCTACCTGGTTCCATGCATAAAGATAATAAAAGAAGATGCAGACAAGCAGGAAGATGCTGGAGATTAGGGAAAAATTGTCTTTTAGCAAAAGTAGAAATTTTTGAAAATTGTCCGGTTCTTCTACAACCCCTTTTGGCCATGCTACCGCTATGGTGAAACCTTCCCTGGGATAGATAGGCATTGTGGTTTCAAAGGTGATATGCCTGCCTGTAACTTCGGTTACCTTGGCCATGGTCTCCTTTGCACCTCTGGGACCGGTGTAGGAGGCGTATCTCAAAAATCTTGACGGCTCGGGCAGCATTACTGTGACAGTGGCCTTAAGGATGGGAAAGGCCCACTGGTCTCCAGTCACATTCCAGTAAAGTTCATCAAATTCATCAAAGTAGCTGACCATACGGCCCATCTCATAGATAAGCTGAAAGGTGTGAGGGCCTTTGGATATAAAGCGGTTTTTGGAACCCATGTAGATTCTAACATGAGAACCAAGATCTTTTGTATGGTATGGTGCCCGATTTCCGTCAATGTAAACGCCAATGATCTTGAAGTGCGGTTTAAAGGATAGAAAACCCCCTTTTTTATATTTAATGGGCAGGTCCCTGTAGATACCATGCCTTATGCGTTTGCCAAGGCAGTTGGCAGTGATTGTTTCTGTAACTACCACAGCCCCAGAAGGTTGTATCTGAATGGAGCTGTGAAAATGTGTTATCTCTTCAGTGCCAGATGCGGTTACTTCGGTTGCAAAAAGACCCAAAAGGCATGATAGGATCAGGGCATAAGCAAAGAGGATTTTTGCAATCCTTCCCTTCTCTAGTGTCAAAGGATTGTTCCTTTTCTAAAACTTTACTTTTGGAACGGTCCTATCTTCCGGTTCTGTAAGTTCAAAGAACTCCTCCTTATGAAAACCAAACATGTTTGCGATTATGGTGTTTGGAAAGACTTCAATGGCTGTATTCAAGTCCCTAACGGTTGCATTGTAGTAACGCCTAGCCTTCTGTATGGCATCTTCTATCTGGGCAAGTTGTTCCTGAAGTTCAAGGAAGTTGGTGTTTGCCTTTAGTTCAGGATAGTTTTCCGCTATGGCAAAGAGACTCCTAAGGCTTGCTGTTAGCAGGGACTCTCCCTTACCACGTTCTGCAGGACTTCCGGCAGACAACGCCTTTGCCCTGGCTTCAGTGACCTGCTTAAAGACCTCCTTTTCATGACTCATGTATCCTTTGACTGTCTCAAGAAGGTTTGGAATAAGGTTGGCCCTTCTTTTAAGTTGAACGTCAATTCCACTCCAACCCTCTCTGCACAGGTTCCTAAGTCTTACCAGGCGGTTGTATATCATGACGGCCCAGATGGCCAACACGCTTATAATTACACCTATTGTGATGAGAACATTCATGATTTCTCCCAAGTTTTCTTTTATCTTTTAATCGGCCCGTACAGTCCAAAATTTAAAGTTAAGGACCTTTAAACGGGTCTTATCTCAACAGAGTTTTGTGCCAGATAATCCTTTACCTCTTTAATGCTTACCTCCTTTCTATGAAATATCCCGGCTGCTAGAGCTGCTTCCACATCTGTTTTCTCAAAGACTTCGAGGAAGTGTTGCGGATTTCCAGCTCCGCTTGAGGCAATTACAGGGATGGATACAGCATCCTTGACGTTTTTTATGAGTTCTATGTCAAAGCCCCTGTTGGTCCCATCCCGATCAATACAGTTTAACAGTATTTCACCAGCTCCGAGTTTCTCACATACCTTTGCAAGGGTGATGGCATCCACGTCTCGTCCCTCTCTGCCACCTTTGATGGTGCACTGATACCAGCAGTATCTCTCTCCATTGGGGCCGGGGATAACGGTTTCTATGACATTATGATTCACCTGGTCAGGGCTTTTCACGTAAACCCTTCTTGGATCTATTGAAATTACTACAGCCTGATTACCGTATACCTTAGAGATCATCTCTATGGCGCTTTCACCAGTTGCTTCTCCCTTTTTAAGGTAATCTTCCACAATGAGGACGGCATCACTGCCTATTGAGACCTTGTCAGCTCCAGAGCGGAAGTACTCAGCAGCCACCTGAAGGGCAGAGTAAAATCTTCCATCTCTGTCCGTATAGTCCCTGATTCCGCCTCCAATGGTTAGAGGCACAAAGACTTCTTTAGAGGTGAGTCTAAGAACTTCTAGCATGGGCATGTCTTTTAAGGGGAAATCCCTAAAGGCTGTGATGTTAAGGAAGGTGATCTCGTCTGCCCCTTCTTTATAGTAACGTGCTGCAAGCTCTACAGGCTTCCCAAGGTTTCGCACCTGGCCCTTTTCCCTAACGTCATACTGGTCACCCTTGGTAACAACAAGGTCTCCCTGGTCATTAGAACGTACGTCCAGGCAGGCAATGATCCTTTTGGCCAGACGTGTTTTCTTTGGACCCTTTTGAATCGTTTTTGCCTCCCCAGATCCTTTAAGAAAATTTTCTAGGATCTTAAGCCCCTTGTCTCCACTTTTTTCAGGATGAAACTGGGTGGCTATGCAATTTCCATTCTGAATGCTGCTGGTGAAGCGGCAGCCATAATCCGTCTGAGTAAGCACTATGGAGGGGTCTTCCGGGGCCACATAGTAGGAGTGTACAAAGTAGAACTTTTCATCTCCCTCTATATCATTAAATAGCCCAGAAGGCTTTTTGAAGATAAGGCCGTTCCAGCCAATGTGAGGTACTGCAAGTTCTCCTGTAAACCTCTTGACCTTGCCTTTAAAGATGCCAAGGCCCTTGACGCCAGGGGCCTCTTCACTTTCTTCAAAAAGCGCCTGAAGGCCCAGACAGATGCCAAAGAAAGGTCGGTCATCTGTTATATATTGTTTTAAAGGCCCTACCAGGCCTTTCCCATCAAGAATGTTCATCATGCTTCTGAAGTTTCCTACCCCAGGAAAAACCAGCTTTTCAGCTGCCAGTATATCTTCTGGTCGTTCTACCTGTTTTACAGTAGCACCTAGACCTTCCAAGGCGTTTACTACACTTCTAACGTTTCCCGCACCGTAGTCTAAAAGGGTAATCATTTCTGTTCCTCATCTAGTTGGGTTTTATTTTTTGGGCAAAAGGATACAATGGAGCCTTGCAAAAATAAAGGAGTCAGTGTTTCCATTGGGACAGGGTAGCAAAAAGCAGAAATTTTTTCTAAAATCCCTTTCCATTTCTGAAAAGGAGCAAGATTAAATTGTCACACAAAGAGGATAACATTCAAGAAGAGAAAAGGATCTTTGAAGAGTTGCTGCAGGTGCTCAGACGCCTTAGGGCCCCTGATGGGTGTCCTTGGGACAGGGAACAGACGCCTCAAACCATTAAAAAATATATGATAGAAGAGGCCTATGAGCTTTATGAGGCTGTGGACAGTGATGACCCTCAGGAGGTAAAAGAGGAGCTGGGGGACCTTTTTTTTCTGCTTCTTTTTCTTGCAGACCTTTACAGGGAAAGAGGAGATTTTTCCCTTTCGGATTCTCTTTCTGCAATAAAGGAGAAGATGATAAGGCGCCACCCTCATATTTTTGGGAATATAAAAGTCTCAGGCTCAGAGGATGTTGTGGCCAATTGGCAGGCCATCAAAGGCCAGGAACAGGAGAAAAAGGGAAAGAAGAGGAGCAGTCTTGGAAATCTGCCTCTGGCCCTTCCAGCCCTTCAGAGGGCGTTTAGACTAGGTGAGCGGGCATCCAGGGTTGGGTTTGACTGGAAAGGGCCTGAGGAAGTGGTCGAGAAGTTGAAAGAGGAGATGTCAGAGCTTGAAAGCGCCATGAATAAAAGGGACAGCGAGGCCATAGAGGACGAACTTGGAGATGTACTCTTTACCCTTGCAAACCTGGCCCGCAAGTTAGACCTGAATCCGGAAGAGGTGTTGAAAAAGGCCCTGAATAAGTTTGTAAAACGCTTTGAAAAGATGGAAGAGAAGATAACAGGGCAAGGGCGCCAGATGTCAGAGCTGGACATAGACGAGTTGGAAGCTTACTGGCAGGAGGTGAAGTAGAGCGGTGTCCCTGTATCCAAAAAGTTTTGGAGTTATAGTTGTAGGGGCAGGTCATGCAGGATGTGAGGCCGCCCTTGCTTCAGCCCGGCTTGGTGTTGAAACCTGTCTTCTCACCATTAATCTTGACTGTATTGCTGCCATGAGCTGCAATCCTGCAATCGGAGGCCTGGCAAAGGGGCATCTGGTATGTGAGATAGATGCCCTGGGTGGTGAGATGGCCCGTAATACTGATGCCACAGGTATTCAGTTTCGGCGTCTCAACATGTCCAAAGGGCCGGCAGTAAGGGCAAGGCGCGCCCAGTCTGACAGGCTTCTTTACCGTCTTAGGATGAAAGAGATTATCGAGGCCCAGCCCCATTTGGAGGTTATTCAGGCAATGGTGGCCAGGCTTCTTGTAAAGGATGGCAGGATTTATGGAGTTGAGACAACCATTGGCCAGGAGATTCATGGTCAAAAGGTTGTTGTTACAACAGGTACATTCTTGAGAGGTCTAATCCATATAGGTCTAAAAAAATTTCCTGCTGGACGCTTGGGAGATCCGCCTTCCAACAGGCTTTCCATGTGTTTGAAAGAGCTTGGTTTTGAGATGGGAAGGCTCAAAACCGGTACAACTCCAAGACTGCACGGGCAGAGTATAGACTACAGCGGGCTTGAGCGTCAGGACGGAGACGACCCTCCTCCACACTTTTCCATCATGACAGACGAGATAACCCTTCCTCAACGGCCGTGTTTCATTACATATACTAATGAGAAGACACATGAGGCTATTCTAAAGGGTCTGGATCGTTCTCCTCTTTTTACGGGGGTGATCGAAGGGGTAGGGGCAAGGTACTGTCCTTCCATAGAAGACAAGGTCTTCAGATTCAGGGACAGACCCCGTCATCAAATCTTCTTGGAACCAGAGGGCATAAAGACTGTAGAGGTCTATCCAAACGGTATAGCTACAAGCCTGCCAATTGATGTACAGATAGAGATGGTGCGTTCCATCAAGGGGCTAGAAAACGCCAAGATTTTAAGGCCAGGCTATGCCATCGAATACGATTACTGCGACCCTATCCAGCTAAGACCAAGCCTTGAAACCCGTCTGGTTAAAGGACTTTACTTTGCCGGTCAGATTAACGGTACATCCGGTTATGAAGAGGCCGCAGCCCAAGGACTTATTGCAGGAATAAATGCGGCTAGGGCCATAAGGGAAGAAGAGCCTTTGATTCTTGACAGAAGCCAGGCATACATAGGGGTGCTTATAGACGATCTGGTGACCAAGGGAACAAAGGAGCCTTACAGGATGTTTACCTCCAGGGCAGAGTACAGGCTGCTCCTGAGAGAAGACAATGCGGCAGTGAGACTTACTCCAATAGGAAGAAGGATCGGGCTTGTTGGGGACGAACAGTGGGAAAGGTTCCAGAGGATCTATAGCCGTTTTCGTAACTTTATGGATACCCTTGCCTCCATCAAGATCACACCTGACAATCTGGTGAATGGCTGGCTGTCTTCTATTGGTTCAGCCCCGTTGAAACAGGGAGTAAGTGCAGAGGAGCTTTTAAAACGGCCAGAGATTGGTCTTGGACAACTTTGCAATTTCTTAAACCTGGAGCTTCCACTATCTCATATAGCTGACCAGGTGGAGATAGAAGCAAAATATGCTGGTTATATCCAGCGCCAGAAAGAAGATGTGGAAAAGTTTAAAAGGCTTGAGGAGGTGCGATTGCCAGAAGATCTGGATTTTAGCCAGATACCAGGGCTTTCCAACGAAATAGTAGAGAAACTTTCCAGGGTTCGTCCTGAGAGTCTTGGCATGGCTTCAAGGATATCTGGAGTTACCCCTGCAGCTCTTACTGCAATACAGATTTACCTGAAAAAAAAGGGCCTCTTGTAGCTGTTGGAACTTTAATGCCAATTTGAAACAGATTTTCCTTTACCTCCTGACCTTTGGGGCATAGTCTGTATTGCAAAAAAGAAAGGACGTGTCATGGCGGTAAACTTTCCATATCTTGATATTTCAAACTGTAATGCCAGTGTGAAAGTGGCCCAGAACGGGGCCCAGATTTTTGGGTTTGACAGGGTCGGAGAGCCACCAGTCATATGGGTCAGTCCTGAAGCGATTTATAAAAAAGGTTTTCCTCTTAGAGGAGGTATACCCATATGCTGGCCATGGTTTGGGCCCCATCCTGAAGATGAAAAGAAGCCTCAACACGGTTTTGCCAGGATCATGTCTTGGGAACTCGAGGATTTTTCAGACTCGGATAAAGGTGTAACCCTATCCTCTTTCAGCCTGAGTGAGTCAGAAGATACCTTGCGGTTGTGGCCTTACAGGTTCCGTCTGACGCTTTCTGTAGAGGTCTCTAAGGCCCTGACCATTCGTCTTAACACAAAAAATACGGATGACAGGCCTTTTGAGATAACCCAAGCCCTCCATGCATATTTTTTTGTTGGAGATATTCAGGACGTAGAGATAGAGGGGCTTGATGGACACTACTATGTAGACAAGGTCAAGGGAGGAGAGGAGGCACGTCAAGACGGAAGCCTTTTTATTACCTCTGAGACAGACAGGATATATCGTCACACAGGAAGCTGTCGTTTGATAGACAGACGTTTTGGCAGGGTTATTGTGATCGATAAAAAGGGCAGTGGTTCCACGGTGGTGTGGAACCCTTGGCAGGAAAAGGCAAGACAGATGGCGGATTTTCCAGATGACGGCTTCAGAAATATGGTGTGTATCGAGGCTGCAAATGTTTTGGAAGACAGGGTTCGGCTGGAGCCAGGACAGGAGTTTACCTTGGAAAAGCGCATAGAGGTGGATTCGCTCTAGTGTCTTTTTGCGCCCCTTTTTGCTTTGTTTTTGTTACGAAAAGAGTATTTGAAGGTCTTTGGCTGTAAGTTCTTTAAGGAGGTTGCTGCTTCCGCTTAGAATAGAACTCACTATTTCTTGTTTCTTTTTTTGAAGGTTCAAGACCTTTTCCTCTACCGAGTCTTTAGAGATAAGGCGATAGGTTACCACCTTTTTGGTCTGGCCGATCCTGTGGGTCCTGTCTATTGCCTGCATCTCCACTGCCGGGTTCCACCATGGATCTACAATAAATACATAGTCTGCAGCGGTAAGATTGAGCCCAAAACCTCCTGCCTTTAGGCTTATAAGGAATACGCGTATCTTGTCATTTTCTTGAAAGTTTCTGACTCTTTCTTTGCGTCTTGTCTGGGGGGTTCTTCCATCCAGATACTCAAAAGGTATCTTCATCTCTGCTAATTTTCTTCTTATAAGGGCAAGCATCTTTGTGAACTGGGAAAAGATGAGGACCTTGTGGCCACTGCTTACAGCCTCGGACAGGAGTTCAAGGAGTTGTTGAAATTTGCCTGAGGTACACTGCTTTTCTCCTATAAGTGCAGGATGGTTGGCTACCTGCCGCAGTCTTAGAAGACCTTCCAGTACCTTTATCTTGCTTCCTTGCAGACCTTTTGTTTCTACAGCCTGCAAGATAGAAAACCGATAATGATCTCGAACCTGATTGTAAAGTTGCTGCTGCTCACTGGTCATGGTACACCAAATGATGGATTCTATCTTGTTTGGCAGTTCCTTGGCCACCTGTTCCTTGGTGCGTCTCAGAATAAAAGGTGACACGAGTTTCTTAAGCGAGTTGAGAACCTCCTTGTCACCAGATGCAGCAGGCTTGGCAAATTTTTCCATAAACTGTTCTTTTTTGCCAAGGATCCCGGGATCTAGAAATTCCATCTGGGACCACAACTCTCCCAGGTGGTTTTCTATAGGCGTGCCTGTAAGACACAGCCTGTGCCTTGCCTTTATGAGTCTGCATGCCTTGGCAGTTAGGGAGTCTGGATTCTTGATATATTGGCTTTCGTCAAGGATGCAGTAGTTAAAATCAAGTTTTACCAGTGTTTTGATATCTCGTCTGACTATTCCATAGGTGGTAAGCAATATGTCCGTGTTGTCACAGGATTGCAGTAATTTTTCTCTTTCAGGACCTACATAAACTGCCATGTTTAAATCAGGGGTAAAGCGTTTTGCTTCAGCCTGCCAGTTAAATATGAGGGATGTGGGTGCCACAATGAGACTTGGCAAATCGGGCCGTTCATTTTTTTTAAGCATTTGTAGCCATGCAAGAATCTGAACCGTCTTACCAAGGCCCATGTCATCGGCCAGAATGCCTCCAAGGCCAAGATCATGTAGAAAGGAAAACCAGCCCAGGGCCTCTTTTTGATAGGGCCTCAGTCTGTCCTTGAAATTAGAAGGCGCATTTAAAGCCCTGATTCCCTTGAAGTTTTTTAATCTATCTTTTACATGTTGAAATTTGTCATCTGCCTGGCTCTCTTGTACCTCTTCTAAAAGGTGCTCAATCAGCAGGGCGTGGGAAGAGGGGAATCTAAGAACTGATTCTCCGCTTTCTGTCTTGTCCGTTTTTGCCAATTGGAGCAGTTTAATATGTTTTTTAAGCCACTTTAGAGGAAGAATTCCTTTGCCTCCAGAGTTTAATCGTATGGTTTTCTTGCCTTTAAGATATGCGGATATTACTTTGGGAAGAGGCACTGATTCAGATCCAAAGTCCACCTGAGCATCCATGTCAAACCAATCTATGCCAGAGGAAATGTAAAGCCGTTTTAATATCCCTGTGCGAAAGGGTTTCCCATTTTCAGCCTTAAGGATAATTCCTTTTTTATCGAGTAGTGTCAGGGCATCTGGAGCAGATGAAATATCAATAGAAAAAAGTCCATCTTTTGTAATACTTAGGCCAGCGTCTGTAATCTGTTTCAGGAGTTCTTTCTCCTTTGGCCTGTTTCTTTTCAAGAAAGTCCATCTTTTTTCGTCAAAAATTATATGTTCCCTGGAACAGGCATCTATTCTTAGATGGTTGTAAAGGAAAAACGGTTCTGCAACGAGTCTTTCGTCGTTTAATCTAAGTACAAGTCCACAGGTTGGCTTAAGCCCTTCAATAGTATTAGGAACAAACTCTTTGGGTAACTCAAGATGCTCCAGCCCTGATGCCTCAATGGCACGCCTTACAATTTGCGGCATCTTTTTTCTATCTGCCTGTTCTATCCCCTTTTCTAATGCCTTTTTTATGATGGGATAGGAGGGGCCGTCTATTTCATACAATCTGGAGTTAAAGATCATCATGGCAGGAGAAGAGTTTATAAGAAGCACATTGGCAAAATCGACTGGTTCGTTTTCAATATAGAGTCGAGGCCTAAGAATTATTTTATTGTTTTTGGACTCATCTGCACTTACGATGAATTTTGCTTTACTAGAAGGCTGGAATATTAAAGGATCGGCCACGAGGGATCCTGCGGCATTTTTTACCATGCATCTTTGGGTTTTGGCAAGTAATGGTAGGAGAGTAGCCACATCTTCTGGTGAAAGGGAAATCTCTCTAAAGGTGTCAAGATAACTGTCATAGAAGTAGCCACCATAAGAGTATGAAGAACCGCCAGATATGGCCATAAGAAAGGGAATAGCGAGCCGATCTGCCTTGGAGAGTTCGGGCCTTGACAAGCTTTTTGGTTTTATTTTTCTTATTCTGCCAAGTTTTCCGTCTTTTTTAACATACTGTTCGTAGGCAGACACTACAGTTAGATCTCCCCTTATCTTTAACTCATATCTGAGTACAAAATCTTGGATTGGCCACCATGTCTTTTTTGAATTTGTTGTATTCCATTCTTTTTTGTCAAAGATTTCTCGGAAAGAAAGCGATGGGATTTGACAGCTGTCGCTATCTTTGTGTTCTTTAAAGTATTTTTCCGCTGCCACTATAGTGGCCCAGATGTGTTTACAGGGGATACCCTGCCTAAAAAAGGGGCATGTACAGCCAATTCTCACCGCCCCTTTACTTTTTTCTTTTAGATCAATGGAGACCTTGTAAAAAACGTTTCCTCTTATTCGGGACTTAACAAATTTTTTATTGATGGAGGTTAGCTCAACCCGTCCATCTTTAAAGTATCTGTTGCCTCTGTAGCGAATGATAGGTAGGAAGAGGGTGCCGAGATCCTTAGTTAATCTTGACAGCTTGATTGCTTTTTTTTCTGTATCTGACACCTTTTATCTCGATTTTATAAACTTAGTGGAGAAAGCCAATTATTATAAATTGACTACAACAAAAATGCACGAACCACTTAACAAATATTTTTAATTCACATTAATTTAAGAAATGCGGATTTTATCATAAGGAGTCTTTCTCAGGCTGGAAAGCAGGGTAAGGAGTTGCCTCGGAATTTTTAATATAGTGAACCATTCAATTTATGCTTGCCCTATCCGATAAGCGTAGTTAGGCATGTTCGTAATTTTATGTAGGGAATCTCTAAAAATTATTTAGAAAAACAGAGCGATCTTGACCGACATCATGTATAATAACTCACTGAAATAATAAAGAATAGTGAGGAAGTCATGAAGATGAAAGGCCTGTTTGATCTGAAATTTCGTATGTGCAAGATAGATAGTAACGATGATCCTTTAAAGAGACTCAATGAACTGGTGGATTGGGAACTGTTCAGGCCTGTTTAGAATTATAACCATTTTTTGTGTATGGGCATAAAGAGGGATGCGGCGTATCCTGCTGATATGATTTTTCGCAGATTATATTCAGTAAAGGAGGATACACCACATGATCAAGGATACCCTAGTAACATTCAAAAAAACCAGCAGAGTTTCAGGATGAGCTCACAGAGCTTTTGAGAGCAGGAGCAAGACATTTATTGATGCAGGAAGTAGAGGTGGAGTTGGAATTTTCTTGCAGAATATGAGCATGTCCGTGATGCCAAGGGACGAAGAGCAATTGTCAGAAACGGTTATTTGCCAAAGCGCAAGATATTGACTGGTCTAGGTCCTGTGGAGGTACGAGTTGACAGGACGAGGGATAGGAACGGATCAGGTATTGTTTTTCTATCTTCTCTTTTGCCTCCCTTGACCATTTTGTTGAGCGTTATTCAGCCAAATATCCCAAGGCAGTAGATTGTTTGACAAAAGACAATAAGATGCTGCTGACCTTCTATGATTTTCCTGCAGAGCACTGGCAACATATTCGAACCATAAATCCCATAGAATCTACTTTTGCTACAGTGCGTCTTAGGACAGCAAAGACAAGGGGATGTGTTTCAAGAACCACTATTTTGGCCATGGTGTTCCGTCTGGGGCAATGCGCAGAAAAAGGCTGGCAAAGAATTCGTGGATTCCGCCGTCTGATAAACGTTGTGCAAGGAATACGATTTATAAATGGCATTGACGAAAGATCCCTTCAGCAGGAGGTTGCATGATGCCATACATAACATTTGACTATAACTCTAATTTTTAGAGATAGCCATTAGTTTTTGGAAAATGATGTATGAAAGTTCGTTTAAAAGTTTGTTTTGGCATTTTATAGTTTCTGATATAGAATTTTCCTGCATGGTGGATGTCAAGAAGATTTTTTTGTGGAAAATCTCTTTGTTGTTTGGCAAAGTGAGAAAATACTCGGCATCCAGACAACAGTTAGCGCTATTCGTTCCTT
>JAMOVK010000034.1 GCA_027067775.1 Deltaproteobacteria bacterium | reverse complement strand
CCAAAGGCCCTTAAGAAAAATGTGCTGAAACATCCACAGCTAAAGGAGCTCCTTCCCAAGCTGGCAGAGGCACTGGAGGACGTGGAGCCCTGGAACCTCGAGACCACCGAAGAGGCCGTCAGGGGCTTTGCAGAAACAGCCGGAGTCAAACCGGGCATCATAATAAACGGCATGAGAACCATCCTCACTGGCCAGCTAAAGGGGCCTGGAATATTTGATGTCATGGTGGCCATTGGTAAAGAACGTGTAGTCAAGCGTCTGAGGAAGACTCCAGAACTCTTTAAAATCGCATGACAAAAGGCAAAAACACTTGACTTTACCGCACATTAGCGTCTATTCTTAAAGTCAGATTTGTGCCTGCTTCATATTGGAGGGAAATTGAGGGTATCCTACAGCAGCGGAAACAGACGTTTGTATAATCGAAGAAGGTCATCCAGTAATAAAAGGCAACTGACCTATCTGTTTCTAGCCATTACTATAGGGCTTTTAATGCTCTGGAGCATAGCCGGACCCTATGGATACTGGAAGCTTCAGCGCATGAAACAGCATAGATCCACGCTTGTTGCGAAACTGGCTGACCTATCCATGAAGAACACCCTTATAAAAAAACAGATAAAGGCCTTTAATACAGATAAAACCTTACAGGAAGAGATGGTCAGAAAAAAACTTGGCTGGATAAAGAAAGACGAGCTTCTCTACAAGTTTATTGGGCCAAATAACAGCAGCTCCCGTTAAATCCTGTCTTCCCCAAGAGCATGATCAGCCCCAAAGAAATAGAAGAATTTAAAAAATATCTGGCTTCCGGGCGCTGGGAGGAGGATTTCGGCTATATGTCAAAAGACGGCCAAGATGAAATGCTTGACTTTCTGGACTCCATTTTTGAGCTCTGTGAACTTGCAGATAAGATTCTTACCAAAAAGCTGTACAAGAACATGATGGGAACTGATTCTTTTGCTCAAGACCTAAGCAGCAAATAAAGCCAGATTTTTAACAAAAATGGGACTTATTAGAACAAAGACCTATATAAAATATGCCGGGATTAATCTCAAAGAGGCAGAAGCTGCCCTACAGAAAAGCAGCTATGAAAAATGTGCAAGAAAGGTTTTTTTCTGCACGGATGCCCTGATCAAGGCTGTGGCTGCAGCCTTGCCAATGGTTAAAACAGACTTTTTTAATATGACATCAAAACAATTCGCCAAAAACCTGGAAGACCTTGCTGACAACAAAGACCTTTCTCATCAAATAGCCCGAAATCTGTTTGAGGCAAGGGATCTTGCCAAGTCCTCTAAAATAGACCGTATAGTCGCTGAAACGGCCCTCGGACGTGCTGGCGCTGCCTTTACAGAACTTAATGAACTTTTTGCCTAAGAGAGCATTTTATGTATTCAAGAAATTTGGTATTGCCAAGAAACCATAAAAGAGTGTAAAAATAATATCAAACTCAAAAATTAACCAAAAGATCTCCTCGCCATGAATCAAAAAAGCGAAAAAAGCACTGAAAAACGGCGCAAAGTCTTGATTTCGTTTCCCAGAAAACTGACCCGGGCCGGACAAAGGATTGTATGTCCAGAGTGCGGCAATGACCATGATTTTTTTGAGGTGGCCCAAGAAGTTACCATCACCACGAAATACATCCAGAATCATGATGGCAGTTTCACACCACAAAGTGATGAATCCACCGTACTGGGTGATGTGAACCTGTACTGCGGGGAATGTTACGCCGATCTCTCACAGTATTACAGGCGCTTTGCAGAAATGATATTTTGACAAGGTGCGCTCCCCGCTTGTAATTAGGACAAATTCCCAGTTTCGCAGAAACTATCTACATCTAAAAAGTGGAGATGTGGTGGCTTGTATACTAAATATCAAGCCATTTGAAGAATACCTCTTTGCAGAATTAGTTGACAGGGGCGTTATACTGTTTCCACCTGTTCTTTCCCAACTGGCCACTCGCTCAAAGTGTTTCCAGGCCCGTATATTTGTTGACTTTATGATTCCAGACACCAGGGTTATCACAGGCAGAAAAGACCTGGTCTTGGCCATGAATGAGTATTCGAAAAAGGGCATCGGGCCTGTGATCACCAAGCTGGACAGGGCAGACTGTGGACTAGGGATAAACAGATGGACAGACTGTGAAGAATTGTTTAACCATGTCACATTTTCAACAAAACCTTTGTGGCCCCTTGTGTTGCAGCCTTTTGTTGAAGATGCCCTGGACATAAGAGTCGTATGGATGGGAGAGAAATATTCAGAGGCATACTGGCGCAAAAACAGTTGCGGTTTCAGGAATAACCTGCACTTTGGCGGTAAAAGCGGTCCATACGAGCTGAACAAAAAAGAAATGACCTTTTGCAAGGCGGTCATGGAACGGGGGAAATTCCCCTATGCCCACATAGACCTTCTCAAAGATCCGGAAGGTAGGATCTATCTGTCTGAGATAAGCCTTTTTGGGGGGACAAAAGGAGCTAGAATCGACTCCTTTACATGTTCTAAATTGAGAAAACAGGTGGAAGAAGATTTCCTTAACACATTATATTGCAATGAGAGACCGACGACTATTTGAGGTGGTTATTTAAAGTGGTAGCAAACCAGACAGACCAGGATCGGCAATATATACGGCTACAAGAGTCATTGGGCTATAGATTCCAAAAACCTTCACTGCTTAAACTGGCCCTTACCCATCGTTCTTACATACCAGAGGCAAATCACGAGCTGCAGGACAACGAGAGACTGGAGTTTCTGGGAGATGCCGTACTGGAGTTGGTAATAAGCGACCTGCTTTATAGACGATTTGGTAACAGATACAAAGAGGGAGATCTGACAAAAATGAGGGCCTACCTTGTGAGTGAAACAAGGCTTGTCATTCTTGCCAGGGAACTTGACCTGGGACAATATATGTTAATAGGCAAGGGTGAGGAAAGATGTGGTGGCAGAACCAGGCCCTCAATTCTTGCCGATGCCTTTGAAGCAGTTGTTGGTGCTATTTACATTGACGGTGGCTTTGAAAATGCATATCGCTTTATAAAGTCAAAATTTCAGGACCTACTTGCCTCAGCCCCTCAAAAGGGCCTTACGATTGATTACAAAAGCAGGCTTCAGGAGATGACTCAAAAACGGTATCACTCCCTTCCGGATTACAAGCTTGTAGAAATGCAAGGGCCTGATCACGACAGACTCTTTAAGGTATCTCTATACTTTGAAAACAGGCAGATATCCCAAGGTATTGGAAAAAGCAAAAAAGAGGCAGAGCAGCAAGCTGCAAGAGCCGCACTTAAATATTTCCAGGAGAATTTGGTTAGAAATGGATTCGGATAGCATAGGAGACAAAGGTCGAGGCTTTAAGTCTGGTTTCGTAGGTATTATTGGCGCACCAAACGTAGGTAAATCCACCCTCTTAAACGCCATTCTCGGTGAAAAGGTGGCAATTACTACTCCCAAACCCCAAACTACCAGGACGCAGATCAGAGGAATCCTAACAGGTGAAAACTTTCAGATAGTATTTGTAGACACCCCAGGAATACATCTGCCCAGAAAACTTCTTAACAAAAAGTTGGTTGAGACTGCAGAAAAGGCAGTGGAAGACGTAGATGTGCTTTTGTTCCTTGTAGACGTAACCAACAGAAACAAAAAAGAAGAATTTGCAATTATAGAACTTATAAAAAGATTAAAAAAACCTGTCATATTGGTGCTTAACAAAATAGACAAGGTGGCAAAGGAAAACATACTGCCGATTATAGATGAAATGAGCAAGATGTACCCCTTTGAGGCGGTAATTCCCATTTCGGCCAAGTATGTTGATGGGATAGACCGTTTGATAGAAGAGATACTCAAGCTCCTCCCAGAAGGGCCACAGTACTATGATGCCAAAACCATTACCGACCAGTCTAAGGAAACCCTGATTGAGGAAATCATCAGGGAAAAAATCTTCCTTCTGGCCCAACAGGAAATTCCTTATTCCACTGCTGTCAAGGTGGAGGAAATAGAGGAAGACGACAACATGATACGGATACGGGCAGTAATCTATGTGGAACGGCCTTCCCAAAAGGGAATCATCATTGGCAAGGGAGGTAAGTTCATCAAAAAGGTGGGTACCTATGCAAGGCTGGACCTTGAACATCTTTGGGGCAAAAAGGTGTTTATAGACCTGTGGGTTAAGGTTCTAAAGGACTGGTCTAAGGACGAAAAACAACTCAGACGGTTGGGACTTTCCACCTGACACCGTCCTGTGTCTTTTTTGCCACATTAATACAAAAGGATTTATGTGTCCCAAAAGCCACACTCAGCTGACAGCAGAGCAAGGCTGATATATAACTACGGGATTTAATTAGATTTTTCTGTCAAGCCAAATGGCATGACTCATGCATTACATCTCTAGTGTAACTACTTCAGCTCGAATCACTAAGTCATTTTAAAAGGGTGGAAATCAGATAGCATATGGAACTCCAGCGGACTCTAAAAAGGACAGTTGCAGTCGAAGGTATAGGATTGCACAGCGGCAACAGGATACACATGAAGGTTCTTCCAGCAGCCCCCGGTGCTGGTATACGATTTAGACGTACTGACATTCCAGGCAGGCCGGAAATCAGTGCTACACTACATAATGTAATCAACTGTGTTCATGCTACTACAATTGGCACCAGGGATTTTTGCATATCTACTATCGAGCACATCATGGCGGCCTTTGCAGGCCTTGGCATTGACAATGCCACTGTGGAAATAGACGGGCCAGAGGTACCTGCCATGGATGGCAGCGCATCCATATTCGTATACCTGTTTAAAGATGCTGGTATAAAAATCCAAGGAATGCCAAGAAGATTTATTGAAGTAATTGAAGAGGTAACGGTAAAACAGAATGACAAAAAAGTCACATTTTTGCCTTACAACTCTTTTTATATAGATTTTTTCATTGATTTTCCCCATCCGGTAATCAAGTCTCAGCGCTTTAAGGCAAAAATTACCCAGAAAACCTTTGAAAGACGAATCGCAAAGGCCAGGACGTTTGGCTTTTTAAAAGAGGTGCAGATGCTCCATGAAAATGGCCTGGCCCTTGGGGCATCTTTAGATAACGCGGTTGTGATTGGGCAACACTGCGTGCTTAACCAGGAAGGATTAAGATTTTCTGATGAATTTGTTCGCCACAAGGTTCTGGATATTATCGGAGATCTTTATCTCCTTGGCGGGCCAATAAGGGCAAAGGTAATTGCAGAAAAATCAGGCCACGATCTTCACTGCAAGGCTGTGAAAAAGCTCCTCGAGACCAAATCAGCCTGGCGTTACTCAAACTGTCACGATGTAGACAACTTGGCAGAATGGCATAATAGGGTTGCGCCACGTGCCGAAGCATTTATGTAACTCTTTGAAAGTGGGATAAACAGGCCAAAAGGCAGGAGGTACCTGAAGGCCGTTTTTCTATTGGAGGGTTGGGAAAGGCAGGGAACTTTTCAGAGTTCCCTGCTTATTCCTTTAAGCCACTGAAAATTTTCCTGATAAATCTTTTCTATTTGATCAACCTTCAGACCGGCTCCCATACCAACTTTTCTGGCTTGTTCTCCAGTCATAAAATCATCTGGAGCATGGGCGTCTGAATTTATTGCAAGAAGGGCCTGCGTTTTCCTTGCCATATTCAGAACATGTCCGTTTGTCAGACTATGCCCCTTTCTTCCTGAAATCTCAAGACGCACACCCTTTTCCCTGGCAAGGGTTGCCTCTTCCAGAGTTATAAATCCTGGATGGGCCAATATATCAACCTCCGCCTCTATGGCAGCCCTATTGGTTCCAGGGATGACTGGCTCAACAATAGTCTCACCATGACAGACAACAATTTGTGCGCCAAGCCCTCTGGCCCGACTGGTAAGTTCTGCTATCCTTTTGGGATGAACATGGGTCAACTCTATACCCAGAAGCAGTTTTGTCTGAGAATAAGCATTTATAGGCTCTATCACCTTTTTCATTTCAGTGAGAATAAACTCGAAGTTGGATTCATCAGCATGGTCGGTAATACAGACTGCCTGATAACCCTTTACCTCCAGCCTCCTGACCAGCTCTGAAGGCAAAAGTTCACCGTCGCTAAACAGGCTGTGACAATGCAGATCAAACATCAACATTTCATCACCTACATTTTGTACTTAAAGGCGCTAGGATCCAGCTCTTCAAGAATCTTGTTCCACTTGTCCTCATCCTTTTCCTTTTCGCCTCCAGAAACCACTGTAGTTTTTGGCTCAGCAGTGGTAGCAGAATTCAAAACATCTTCGTTGACAAAGATATCCGCGTCCGCCCTTAAGGCTAGAGCTACCGCATCGCTAGGCCTAGAATCAACTCTCACGAGTTTATCTCCTGTATCTAAGGTTATTTCTGCATAGTAGGTGTTGTCTTTAAGCTCGGTAATGTCTATACGGACAAGCCTTATCCCTGCAGCCTTTAACAGGTTAACGGCCAGATCGTGTGTCATTGGCCTGGCAAACTCCAGTTTTTCCATCTCTGTTGCAATAGCTGTTGCCTCAAGAAGCCCTATCCATATGGGCAAGGTCCTTTCCCCTCCCTCTTCTTTCAAGATGAGAATAGGAGAGTTGGACTGAGGATCTAAGGTTATGGCATGAATTGTCATTTTAATTGCCTTCATGGCTTACCTCTTGTTAATGTACGATTCTTCCAATTAATGAATGGTGGCATGCCCTTTCAATGTAAACATTGATGAGCCTGCCTACAAGGTCCTTGGGACCTTCTATATTGACTACATGGTTCCCTCTCGTCCTGGCAGTAAGCTTGGAATCCGAATACGATTCCACAAGTACCTGACAGGTTCTTCCCTCAAACTTTTTGTACTGTTTAAGGCCTATATCGTTAAGAAAATTCAACAGCCTGGTTAAACGCTGGGATTTGACCTTTTCATCAACCTGATCTTTCATTTTCACAGCAGCCGTCCCCGGCCTTGGAGAATATTTAAAGGCAAAAGCCTGATCAAATTTCGCTTCCTTTACCAGTGCTAGGGTCTGCTCAAAATCTTCATCCGTTTCTCCAGGAAAACCCACAATCAGGTCAGTAGTTATGGTTATATCCGGGCAGGTGCGTCTCAGTTTTTCTACCATTTCAAGGTAGTGCTGGCTGGTATAACGCCTGTTCATCCTCTTCAAGATCCTGTCCGAACCTGACTGAACAGGAAGATGCAGGTGTTCGCAGAGGCTTCCAAGTCTGCCAAAACAGTCTATCAGCCTGTCTGAAAGATCCTTTGGGTGACTTGTGGTAAAACGGAGCCTGACATCTGGAAAAACCGAATCAATCCTTTCAAGCAATCCGGAAAAGTCGACATCTCCTTCAAGACCCTTTCCATAGGAATTTACGTTCTGACCAAGAAGGGTAACATCTCTAATACCCTGCCTTGCCAAAGACTCCACCTCTGCAAGGATATCCTCTGAAGGCCTGCTTATCTCTCGCCCCCTGACAAATGGCACAATACAGTAGGTGCAGAAGTTGTCACAGCCCTGCATAATGGTTACATAAGCACGCACGTCCCCCTTTTTAGGCAATGGAGCATCTATGCAAGGTATCTGGAACCGTCTTGAAAGCTCAATATCGCAAAGACGAATCTCACCGTGTGCCAGTTTCCCAAGGATTCCATCTATCTTATATAGAGCCTGGGGACCAATAACAAAATCCACGTACGGGGCCCTGCTAAACAGCCTGTTACCAAGCTGCTGAGCAACACATCCGGCCACTCCTATCTTGAGTGAAGGATTGGTAGCTTTTAATCTTCTGAGTCTGCCAAGAAGGCTGTACAGTTTGTGTTCGGCCTTCTCTCTTATTGAACATGTGTTTATGATTATAAGATCAGCTTCATCCACATGGGGCGTAAGGCTGTACTGACCCATGAGAATCTGTGCCATACGCCGGGAATCGTATTCGTTCATCTGACAGCCAAAGGTAATAATATGCAACTTCCTTTGGGCTTTATTAACAATGAGTTGGTCATTCTGTCTTACAAGGCTTTTCATAGTCTTAAACAGCTTATTTATCTAGGATAAATTTATATATCTGGGTTTCCCAATCACCTTTTTCCTGTAGTGTAACCCCTATCAAGAGAGCTCCTTTTATCAAAGACATGCCAACCGGCCTGCCATTTAAGTTTTTATCTGCCCTAAGAAAACCATGGCCCTTGTTAAAAGGAAAATAGTAAACACCTTGATTAAGGCCCTTTGAGCCAGCCGGCACCATCCCATTGAATATTACTCCATTACGAATGGCGATAAAATCCGCCTGAGCAGGGCCACAACATCGCCTGTCTTCCACTACAGGAAAAAGAGAAGTCCAAAGATGGGCTCCCTTGGCAAAAACCTTAAAAAAACCATCAAAGCTAACGTACAAAAGGGTGCAGACGTTGTTTATTTTTACTGCAAGAGCACTTTGTATGTTAAAATCATTTGGCAGTTCCGCCTGCTTTTCATACTCGATTCCTTTTAAGGTGGGTCTAAGCACGAAAATCTTTTGCCCTCTGAACCGTTCCTTTTCATACTCCTGCCCGAGAAAAACCTTTTGATTTGAACCACAATCAACAGGAGAAAAGGCCAACCATAAATTGATCTCATCCTGCACAATCTGCAACATGCCGTCTTTATACCTAAAAAGTTTTGAGGAAAGTCCTGCATTCTCTATAGCCACATTTAAAACCAGCCAGTCCTTAAAAATAGAAAAGTTGCATGGACATTCAAAGTCTTCAAACCTGTAAAAACTCGCAGGCCCCTCCCGCCTATAGGGTACCAATCCAAGTCCTTTTTCAGTCAGGTATACAACCTCATGAAGACCATCCCCGTTAAGGTCTGCAACTGCCAACTGGATAACCTTATCTTTCAAGGATCCCACCACTTCAGCATGTGAAAAATCAAAAACTAATGGAGCATCATCAACCACTACAGGTGCTGCCTCCACATGAGCACCTTGGGACCCTGTGGATGCGGGAACCTCTTCCCATGAAGACACCTCGTAGGTCGAAAGCTTTTTCATCCCTGGCCCATAGACCAAAAGATTATGATCTCTGAGTCTAAAGATCAAGTCAATCCCAAAGGCCTTCATAGAACTTTCAGATGCCACTGGCAAAGGGCCTGAGGAAGGCTCTATCCAGTCCAGATTTGGCAGTATCTCCTTTAGTGAATATGTGGAAAATACCGGAGATACCAGCCTGTCGTTTAAAAAAAAGGCCGCCCTTACCTTGGTGTAACGCAAGGCCTTGAGATCACCACTGGCCTTGCCTGCAGAATAATATGAAATACACTGAGCTGAACCTTGGTCTACACTGTTCACCTGACACTTGGCTATCAGCTTTTCTTGATAACCCAATATCTTTTTTGTGCCTGGTATATAGACTGGCACACCTTTGGTCACAATAGCAAAGATATCCCCTGGTTTTACGCCCTCCTTGATCCCCTTGTCTAAAACAAAGCCGTTTGGCTTAACTTCCTTTACTTTTGCTATAATTGGCCGGAAATCTTTGACAAGTTTATCCATGGATGTCGCAGCCAAAAGCATCTCCGGGCCTGTAAAAACGAGCATTAATGTAATTGCTAGCATCCTAGACAGGACACAGTTGTGTAGTAGACACTTCAATTGTTCCGTCTCCCTTTTTCAGCAAAACAAAAAACAATCTATCCACTAAACCAAAAGACAATGGTATTCCATCAAAAAAGAAACTGGCCTGGAAAAATCCGAATTGGATTCAATATAACAATATTGAGGGAAAAGAAAACCGAATAAGAGGGGCAAGTTGTTAAAAAAGGCCCTTAATCTGAAAAGATCCAGGGCCTTGGAAAAACCAAATTTTTGAGGCGACTAGACGCAGCCGGTGGGTTTTGGCAGACCAGCCATCTTACAGGCTCCCTTACCAGGTCCTGAGGGGAACAGCTCGTAAATCTTTTTTAGAGGATAACCGGTAGTCTTGGAGAGGATCCTGACCATTGGAGCAATTCCGTTCTTTTTAAAGTAGTCCTGAAGAACCTCTATGATTTTCTTATGATCTTCTGTCAACTCGCTGATGCCTTCCTGCTCCATGACGTACTCGACCCAGTCTTCATCCCACTCTTCCATTCCTCTTACAAGGAAGCCGTCTTCATCGACTTCATAAGTCTTACCTTTGTACTCTACAGTTGCCATATTGCCCTCCTTTTGGATTATTCTCTATGTCCTAATGGCATATCGAGACCGTTTATTACTATACCCAAAACTCTTTGTCAAGGCTCGTTAATTTTTTTTCAAGAGGATTATGAAGAAAATTTACCTGTATTTCTAAATAGTTAGAATTAGCAACTACTTGATACAAGCTGATTTTTTGAATAGCTATTCATTTTTTTCACAATCGACCGGGTTGTCAGAATCACTGAGAAAGCGTAAAGAGGCCAGATGCTGCCGTGCCCAATCAAGGGACGGGTCCAATTCTAGTGCCATCTCATACCATTTGATGGCCGCAGGAATGATACCCAGCTTTCGCAAGTTACTACCAATATTTGCATAATCAATGGCAGAACCAGGATCAATGGCTATAGCCCTTTCAAAACATTCAATAGCCTGTGTATATTTGCCCATCTGGTAAAGGCAGGTACCAAGAATATTATGAATCTCCTTGAGTCCAGAATCATGCTCTCTTGCCTTTTCCAGATACAAAACCGCCTCATCAAACTGTTCTAGCTGCCTATAACAGTTACCAATATGGCAGTATAAACTGGCGCATTCGCTTGAAGGAGGACAAAGACCTAGTGCCTGTTTGTACTTTTCAATGGCAACCTCCAAGTTACCCAGGCTCTCCATTGCATGGCCCATATAAAATACCACATCAAATCTTTGGGGATAGAGTCTGTCCATGCGATCCAGAATTTCCAGGGCCTCTACTGGATGAATAAAACCGCCTGTGGCCACAATGCGGGCCATATGAAAAGGCAAATCTATATTGAGGGTCCTGTCCCTAAAATGACTGCCTGGTATCATGGCATAGACAGCGGGAATCCGCAGTTCATCATCAGTGATATCAGCCAAATAAACATTAAGACCTGCATGCTCTCTAAGCGCACTAGCAAGAAAGGTTACCTCGGTTCTGAAATTGTCAGAAGAGCAGTTAGGCAGGTCATTAAGATCCTTTATCTCCCTGGAATCAAGTACGTAATCAGCCTCATCCAGTGTTTTAAACTTTGGCAGGCCACTTTCCAGGTATTTTCCTTCCGTATCAAAGTCGCCGGCCAGCTGCGCTACCTCCGTAACGGCCCTGATTGCAGCCCTTACAGGGCTGGTGGAGGTTCCAGCAGTATAGACTATCTCACTTCTGTGCGGGTAGGTAGATGGATCCCATGCCACCGCACCAACCGTAGGAATGCCCAAACCCAGGGAGAAATCCTTTAATACCAGCTGAACACCCTTGTTTCTAAATTTTTCTACAAGCTCTAACAGATCCCCATCATTAATGGAATCAAGATCTAGAGTTGGAGTCACCAGTTTTTGATAACTGATGAGTGAACATACATGCCTTTCCACAACCTCGCATATGGCCTGAACCGCTGCCTCCTCCAAACTGTTGCCTGCCGCAGAACCGTTGTATTCGAAAATGGGCCACATCCAGGAAAATGGAGCCTTTGTTGCCACTTTACCTGTTGCATCATAACCATCCACCCACTGGTGCAAAAAGGAGTGTAAAAAATCCTGCTCCTCCTGGGTAAGCTCCCTGCTGGAATGTACAGCCCTAAGAAGATCTCCAACTCCAAACCTCTGTCCCTCAAGTGCTGATAAAGGGGCTATTTGAAATTCGTTTTTCTCCCTGAACCGGAACAGACTGTAACGTTCAGCAATCTCCATAATGGCGCTGGCCTTGGCTTGGGCCTCGGAGGCCCCCTTGCCCATCTGTTTTTTGGCACCAGTTACCATACTGGCCTGCACCGAATATTTACTCATAAAGACAGGTATGCCCAGTCTGCCCTTATCAACCCTCTTTACCTGGTCCAGGACTGGCTGTCCCAGAGAGGCAAAACGGTCAAGCGCCCATTTAACGGTTTCTTCGGGACTCCTGACCTTATCGTGAGCTATGCCAGTTCGTTTGAACGAATCTCTTAACTTCATATATGCAAAAGCCCGATTTCAGAAATTTGGATATACCGCTACAGCCCTGCCCTCTTACTTTACTCCCTGTACTTCCGACAAACTGCCTCAATAACTTCCTCTGCCCTGAACCAATCTTCCTGATCGGCACCTGGTTCCATGCCCCTGCGTTCATACAACGTATGTGCTACTGAGGCAACCCATTTTTGCCTGCCATCCTCACAAGTCGTATCTAGGAACCGTATATGGGTCATGCCTGTTCCGGGTGCCCCCTGGATCTGGAGGCCGACAACTGGATTTATCGCCTCTTCATCTCTAACAAGGTATATGGCTCTCGGCACATCAACAGCATGAGCCAGATGAACGAGGTTGTCAGGATCGGTTGTGCCCAGAAAAATCTCAACCCGTCTGGCTCGGTCATCATAGTCTATTCCCAGAAGTGGCATGCCTGGTTTACCTACAATGTAATCATCCCCTATCTGTACAACAGCATTCCTGAACTGATTCATCCTGTTAAAATCTTTCAGAAATGTCTTCCATTCCTTTTTAAGAATCCTGGTCTTTTTCTCAGCCATCACTTACACCTCCTTTTCATTTAGATAAAAGTAACCTAAACACTGGAATAGCGCGTGTCAAAAGCCAATAAAAACTAGCAAAGGCACAAACAGGCCCATTAGCAGACATGACTACCCAAAGTCCCATCTCCCCGCACACCCTGCTTGCTACATTCAACAGCCACTACAAAAAGACACCCACTGCCAAACTCCCAGCCCTTGAACGCATTTATCTTTCTATCTCTATCTGCCTTATGACCTATCTAGCATCCCTGTCTCATCTAGCCCAAACATGCTGCCACCCTACCCCTTTCCACGGAAGTCTCGGCCCTGACAACACCTTTTAGGACAGACCTTTTCCAAACTCCCAAGCATCTCCCTTTCTCAAAGTTGTCGCAGGATCTCTTCAGCAGTCGACTGAAGGATCAATCCATGGACAATCTGATATTTTACAGGGCACGCTTAGGCAATGACCGAAATGTTGACGGATGA
>JAMOVK010000033.1 GCA_027067775.1 Deltaproteobacteria bacterium | reverse complement strand
TTCCTGGCGTTATCTCCATGTACTAGAAGACGAGTATCTTAGAATAAAAAGGGCTGCTTTGCTAAGAGGGTTCAGGCCCGGGACCAATCTTTTTACATATAAGACCTATGCAAATATCTTGGGGACTCTTTTTGTCAGAAGCTATGACAGGGGGCAAAGAGTTTACTGGGCCATGGTATGCAGGGGATTTAACGGTACCTTTTGGCTCTTGTCTCATTTTAAATTTGGAAGGGAAGATCTGATTTTGATTGCAGTCATACTGACTTTTGGTCTTTGCCTTTTGAGTATTGAATGGAGTGGAAATTGCCTCTTATACAACTGAAAGATATCTCTTTTGGATATCCAAACTGTGGTTTGGTGCTGTCTGGTGTAAGCCTGGAAGTCAACAAGGGAGACAGGATTGCTCTTCTTGGAGGAAACGGGGCAGGAAAAACGACATTGTTTCATATTATGCTTGGACTCATACCTCCTGTTAGTGGTTCCATAAATATCTTTGGCAAGAGGTGTGTTAGAGAAAAGGATTTTCAGGAGCCTAGACGCAAGATAGGCCTTCTTTTTCAAGATCCTGATGACCAGCTTTTTTCTCCCTCTGTTATAGAAGACGTATCCTTTGGGCCCTTGAACCTTGGGATGCCACGGAAAGAGGCCCTAGAGATATCTAGGCAATGCCTTGAGCGGTTGGGGATAGCACATCTTGAAAGAAGGGTGCCATACGAGCTTTCCGGAGGAGAGAAAAAGCTTGTTGCCCTAGCATCTGTAATCGCCATGAAGCCCAGGATCTTGCTGCTGGATGAACCCATGGCAGGGCTTGAAAACAGGGCAGTGGAGAGGTTCCTTTCTGTGATCCAAGATGAAGATTTTGATGCCTTTATCATAATAACCCATCTACCTCACCTTATTGAACATATGGTAAACAGGACGTTGCTATTAAAAGACGGCAGACTCAGGCCCCAACCTTCATGTTAAATGCAACTATTTGTTCCAGAGTGACTCCCTTGCCGCCAAATATGTCAAGGGCACTTCCAATGGTAAGGTCTATTCTGTCTTTACCCTTGTCTTTTACAGAGACGGCATCTTCAATCGACCTTGCTCCTCCTGCATATGTGGTAGGAATAGGAGAGAATTCTGCAAGCATTTCTACTAAAAGGAGATCCACGCCCTGACATTTTCCCTCCACATCTACGCCGTGGACCAAAAATTCGCTACAGTAACGGCTTAGGGTCTCAAGACACTGCGGGGTTATCTCTTCATGGGTAAACTTTTGCCATCTGTCTGTTACTATAAAGTATCTGCCCTCTCTTTTGCGACAACTTAGATCCAGCACCAGCCTCTCTTTGCCAACCAGCTTCTCAAGCCTTTTGAGTCTGTCCATGTCTATGTGACCCTTGTAAAAGACAAAGGATGTTACTATTACGTGGCTTGCTCCCCTGTCCAGCCAATATCTGGCGTTATCAATGTTGATGCCTCCTCCTATCTGCATGCCGTAAGGCCAGCCAGACAGGGCGTCAAGGGCAGCCTCTTCATTTCCCGGGCCTAACATAATAATATGGCCACCAGTAAGATTGTATCTTCTAAAAAGAGACGAATAATAACTAGGAGGGTGATCCGAGACAAAGTTTTCCTTTAGATCTTTGACCCTACTGTCAGATAACGTGGAGCCAACAATCTGTTTCACCTTACCATTA
The DNA here is from genome assembly GCA_027067775.1 of Deltaproteobacteria bacterium. Classification (GTDB taxonomy): domain Bacteria; phylum Desulfobacterota; class Dissulfuribacteria; order Dissulfuribacterales; family QOAL01; genus JAADCZ01. Next base: position 52,711 of record JAMOVK010000033.1, on the reverse strand, counting down.
TGGATATCTATACAAGGTCTAATCTTCATCTGTTTCACTCTTCATGGTTTTATGGTTATGATCCCGACCCAAATAAAAATTCAGCCAAGATGACTGCCTGTCCAGGGCCCAGTCCCTGGGTGGAATAATTTCTTGATCCTTGAAGAGTATGTCTGTATTCCATGAGGCCCTGTTAAAAAGGCGTACAAAAAGACACCTTTTTTCTTCTGGCCATACCTCGCACCATCCGTTGTTACTTCCTCCACATGGACCATTGACCAGCTTTTTGGCACATTGGGACTGGGGACAGAGAAATTCCAGATCCCCAAGGTAACAGTCACCACATCTTTGACACTGGTATAGCAGCTCTTTAAAAAAATATTCAAAAGATGTTAACCAAGAAATGCATCCTTTTTCGTGACATTTTTTAACTAGCCTTTTGGCTGTGTTGAACAGACCGCGATCGGGTTCAAAAAAGAGGGCATGGATTATCTTGCCAATCAGATAGGGAGGGCTAAGAGTCTCCTTGTAATCCCTTGAAAAGGAATTGAGCTTATTGCTGTTAAGTCCTGTTGAGGGATCCTCTTGAAAGAGGAAAGACTGCCATTCTTCTGGAAAAAGAAAATCATCCACGTATTTTTGCCAATCTGCAGCATGGTCGTGGGCCATTTCAATGACCTGGTGAACGTGTTTATACTCAAGGCCTGGTCCACTTAGATGCACTCCGTGATAACCAAGCCCGTATAAGATTGCCACAAGTTTTGCAGCGATATCAAGGCGCAGTTCCAATGCCCTTTCTGTTGGCCATTTTTCCATCTGCTCCAAAAGCCTTGTGGGTACGGTACAGCCGGGAATTACATTTTTATGGATTATACGGGCAAGTCCTACGGTTGGAATGAGCACTGTTCCAAGCAGTGGAACAGAGAAATTCATTTTTTGCAGTATGAGTGCCAGTTCCTGATACTTGCGTACATCATAGCCCATTTGGCTAATGATGAATTGAGCCCCTGCCTGCAACTTTTTCCTAAGCTTAAGGTACTGAAATATCTGCTCTGGAAAGGTCCTTTTAAAAGGCGAGACCACACAGCCAGAATAGAAATCCATCTTCGGAAGCCTCACTCCGCCTCCAGGGGCCTTCTTGTGAACTACTAGGCCGTGTCTCATCTCTTGAATCATTGCCAGTACTAGAACCGAATCCAGGTCAAATACAGGCTTTGCCCTGCCCATATATCCGTATCTCGGGTTATCCCCTGTCAGAACCAAAAGGGTGTTGAGTCCTGCCCTGTCCAGTTCAAACAGCTCGGATTCTATACGGTTTCTGTTTTTGTCCTTGCATGAAAAGTGAATTACAGGGGCAATGCCCATGGATTTAATCTCAGAACCAAGGGCCTGTGGGGTCAGGGCAGGATGTCCACCAGCATTGTCAGTAATGGAAAGGGCGCTGATCCGTTTTACAGATGCTGCCTCTTGGGCAAACCTTATGATGTCGTCCACTACCTTGCCTCTTGATGCCCTGGCTGGGACCAATTCAAAGGTGAAGATAAACTGGCTAAAATTTCGTGTTCTTGGGGCAGCCTTGTCTTTCAGACACTGCCTAAGAGTATCTTTAAACATCGCTGTTATGTCTTTTACGATACCTTTTGTCTGAGACGCCTTTTATCGCCTATCCTTATAGTGAGTTTTTGAGAATCTAGATATTCAAGAAGGGGAATCATGAATTTTCGTGACAGTCCTCCGCAAAGATTGCGAAAGTCAGGAACAGACATCTCATGGTTTTTGACAAGATAATCGACTACCCGTTTTTTTATCTCATCAAGTGCATCAGGATGATAATATATGCCGTCTTTCACCTTGATGAGCTTTCCTTCCCTCACAAGGAGCTGGAAGAATTGTCTGGCCTGTTCCAGGTCTTCTTTATGATTAACGGCCCTGTCAACTGCTTCTTCCACAGAAGGAGGAGTAAGGCCAGCCTTTTTAAAGATGATCTCTATCCTGGACTTTATCTTCTCTTCTTCTCCATCCAGCCTGATCCTGTGAGAAGCCAGGCGTACGCTGTCCCTGTCTGCTACAATAATTCCCTTTTTGGACAGGGCATCCAGAATTCTGTTAAACAGCCTCTGTACTGGTCCTTTTGTAGCCTGTTCACGACCAGGTGCAGTCTGAGACGAGGTTGGAAAAAGCTTGGATTTCAGCTCTTCTTTGGGCATGGCTTCTACTAAGGGATTGGCCTTGTGGTAATCCCTTAATATAGACTGTGTTTTTTCCATGAGGTCAGCAAAAACCTGCATGGAAACGAACCTGTCTTCTGCATCAAATTTCAAGATTTTTCTTGAGCTTAAAAGCGAATCAAGCAATTTTTTTAGGGATTTTCCAAAAAAACCAGTCCGAATACCAATCTCAGCCCCTGAAAGCCCTCTGTAACCGGCATTATTCAGATGAAGTTCAATTATCCTTTCGGGCTTGGCCTTGGCCAGGATTTCAAGTTCTTCCCACATCCATTTCTTGTGCCGCTTTCTCTTGCGAGGAACCGGGTTAAGTATTCTTCCACCACCAATAGTCCTGATGGGTGAGTAAGATCTTATGACATATCTGTCTCCTGGAAGCACTGCCACTGGTTCTTCTAGTTTTATCTGACAAAGACAGGTGGAGCCGGGCCTTATTTCATCTTCCTGCATCAGGATTCTGCCAATAACCTCAGCTGTGCCTACATGGAATCTGACAGGTGCTCTGTGTTTAAGCGGTTTGGGTGCACTTTTCAAATAGTAGAATTCTATATCTACAAGGAAACTAGGCTGGAGGGAAGAGGGCAGGGCAACAACCATGCCTCTCTGTACGTTCTCTTTGGAAACGCCCTGCAGGTTAAGGGCCGTTCTAAGGCCCGGCACCGTCCTTTCACTTTCCCTGCCGTGGATCTGGATGGTTCTGATGCGTCCTTGATGTCCTGGTGGATAGACTGTAACCTCATCTCCTACTGAGGCCGTACCTGAGATAACAGTGCCTGTTACAACCGTACCAAAACCCTTCATGACAAAGCTCCTGTCAACAGGGAGTCTGAAGGGCCCTCTAACCTTGCGTCCGGGTATGGTGGAAACCATTTTGTCGAGCTCTGAAAGGAGTCTGTCAAGACCTTGGCCGGTAACCCCTGACACCGGTATAATAGGGCTTTTCTCAAGGAATGTGCCCTTGAGGAATTCCTGTACGTCATCCTTTACCAGCTCAAGCCATTCATCATCCACCATGTCCGCCTTGGTTAAAACCACCAGGCCGTGCTTCACACCAAGTAGTTGGCATATCTCCAAATGTTCCTTGGTTTGCGGCATCACCCCTTCGTCTGCAGCTATGACCAGGGCGACAAGATCCACGCCTGCAACACCAGCAACCATGTTTTTGACAAACTTTTCATGGCCTGGGACATCAACAACCCCTACAGATATCCCAGAAGGCAACTGGAGCCTGGCAAAGCCAAGCTCTATGGTAATGCCCCTGGCCTTTTCCTCTTTGAGCCTGTCGGTATCGGTACCCGTTAAGGCCTTGACCAGGGTGGTCTTTCCATGATCAATGTGACCTGCCGTACCTAGTATGACGGTTTTGGTGTCCAACTCTAGCTTACCTTGGCACCTGGTTCTGTGTCTGGAGATACCTCAAGAAGATGCAGCCCTTTGCTATCCTTGGCAACAAGAAGCATCCCTTGAGATGTTACTCCCCTAAGTTTTACAGGTTTTAGATTGGCAACTATTATCACCTTTTTGCCAACAAGGGATTCCGGTGAAAAGTGTTCTGCTATGCCAGCCACAATGGTCCTTTCTTCAGGGGCCTTTACTGTAAGCTTGAGCAAACGGTCTGCATTGGGATGTTTTTCAGCAGAAACAATCTCAGCCACCCGGAGCTGTACCTTTTGAAAATCCTCTATGGTAACGAGACCCTGGTTTGAAGCTGTTTTTTCCTCCACTTTCCCCCCTTTTTGTTTCTTGGCCTTGTCATGTATCTGGGCACCTTGGGCTTCTTTTTTGGAAGGTCCAATCCTGGGGAAAAGTGGAGGAATCTTGGCCACTTTTGCGCCTTCCTTTAGTCTTCCCCAGGAAAGTCCACTTGGGCCTAGCTCACCGGCAGGATCTAGACCCATGCTACTTAAAATTTTTTCAGCCGCCTCAGGTATAACCGGACTTACAAGTACTGCTGAAAGCCTCAACGTCTCCATAAGGCAGTAAAGCACATCGTCAAGAAGTTGGGCCTTGGTGGTTTCTTTGGCTAGCTGCCAAGGTGCAGTGGTGTCTATGACCTTGTTGGCCATATTCAGTGCCTTCCATATCTCTTGAAGGGCATTGTGGACCTGGAAGTCAGACATAAGCTTTTGCCAGGAAGGAACAAGGGCTGAAAGATGGTGCCGCAAGTCGTCCTGCGGGCCTTCTATGACCCTTTCCGGGGGTATTAGTCCCTGTCTGAACTTGTGGAGCATGGTTGTTGATCTGCTTAACAGATTTCCAAGGTCATTGGCCAGGTCTGCGTTTATTCTGGTAACAAAGGCATCGTAGCTGAAACTGGCATCTAAGCCAAAGTTCATCTCCCTCATCAGGCAATAACGAGTGGCATCTGCTCCAAAGTTTTCTACCAGCCATTTGGGCCTGATGATGTTGCCAAGACTCTTTGACATCTTTTCGTCTTTTATCTTCCAATACCCATGAACATGCAAAGACTGATACGGTTCTATTCCAATGGCGTGGAGCATGATGGGCCAGTAGATGCCATGAGGCTTGAGTATGTCTTTGGCAATTACATGGTTTGCAGCAGGCCAGAACTTGGCAAAGTTTTGCCCATCCGGATAGTCAAGGCCGGTAAGGTAATTGATCAGGGCATCAAACCAGACATAGGTCACAAAGTTGCTGTCAAATGGCAAGGGCACACCCCAGGTCAGCCTTGTAACAGGTCTAGAGATACACAGATCGTCAAGAGGTTCTTTTAAAAAAGACAGTACCTCATTTCTATATCTCTGGGGTGTTATGAATTCAGGATTTGATTTTATGTGATCAATAAGCCATTGTTGATACTTGCTCATTAGAAAGAAATAGTTTTTTTCTTTGAGCCTTGTCGGTGCTACTTTATGATCCGGGCATTTGCCATCAACAAGTTCCCTTTCTATAAGAAATCTTTCGCAACCAAAGCAGTAGAGCCCTTCGTATTCCCTGAATTCGATGTCACCCTGATCAAAGACCTTTTGCAGAACCATTTGTACGGTTTTGATGTGTTGGGGATCTGTGGTACGGATGAACCGGTCTGGACGGATATTGAGAAGTGGCCATGTCTTAGCGAACTTTTCACTGATAATGTCTGTGTACTCCTTTGGAGACAGCCCCATTTTTTGGGCAGCCTGTACAATCTTGTCACCATGTTCGTCTGTGCCTGTAAGAAAGAAGGTCTCGTGACCTATGAGCTTGTGAAAGCGATTTTGAACATCTGCCACAACTGTTGAATATGCATGCCCGAGGTGTGGTTCAGCGTTTACATAGTAAATGGGAGTTGTAACATAAAAACGGTTACTCATTGGACTGGCCCTTGCCTTTCTTGCTCATGTTATTTGTCTCTTGCCTGTTTTTGTTTGAATTCTTCTTTTTGCCTTTCTTTGTCGAGGCCTTTTGCTGCCTTGTTTTTTGTTTTTTGGAGGATCTCCTTTTGCCGTGCCTTTTGTGTTTCTGGTTTTTAGTCTGCGATTTGGATCTTGGCAGGGCTTTTGCCTCCTGTTTTGTCATCTTTCCAGGCTCTTCTTCATCTGTAGGTGGAGCATATTCATTGAGCTCTTCCTTGTTGGTTCCTTTTTTTCCCTCGAGTTCCTCTACCGTGTATTCAATTATGCTACCGTCTGGCATGGCAACAGTAACTGCCTGTTTAAATATGTTCTGCCTAATGACCTTTCCCTGTCCAGTGGGAGTCTGACATGCCTTGCCAAGGGTTGGCAGATTCTGGGCCATCTCTTTGTATGTCTGATATTCATAGGTTAGACAGCACAGGAGCCTGCCACAAAGGCCTGAGATTTTACTTGGATTAAGGGGCAGGTTTTGGGCTTTTGCCATTTTTATGGATATTGAATCAAAGGATGTGAGAAAGCCTGCACAGCAAAGTTCCCTGCCACAACAACCAATTCCGCCTACTAATTTTGCCTCGTGCCTGATGCCGATCTGTCTCATCTCGACCCTCATCCTCAGGTCTTTAACAAGGGCCTTAACGAGTTCCCTAAAATCTATCCTGCCATCTGCAGAGTAATAGAAGATTATCTTGCTTCGGTCAAAGAAGCTTTCCACCTTTATGAGTTTCATTTTCAATCCAAGACTGTTGATGTGCCCTTGGCAGATAGCCCAGGCATTTTTCTCAAATTCCAGGTTTTTATAATAATCCTCTATCTCACTAGTAGTGGCCAGCCGTTCCACCTTTGGCGGCATGCATCTTTTGGGTAACTTCACCTTTATGGGCTTAGAGACGATCTGCCCAACTTCTGTGCTGTTGACCGTAGGAACAACTACCCATTCTCCTTCTTTTAGACGGAGTTCTCCAGCCCGATAGGTCATTGCAGTGGTATTAGGTCTTATGCGGACCCTGCACAGTACGCAGGAGACAAGTTCTTCTTCTTGAAGAGCGTCTGTTATTTTGTCATTATCTTTAACAACTTCTTCTTTCATAGCAGTTACTTATTGTATCTTACTGTCAGACTTTAGCCAAAATACCAGGAGCATGTCTGTTATCATTTCTGCCTTAACATTTCTGTCGATCATTGCCTGTGCAAGGTCGAGCCTTTTTTTATAGGCAACCAAGGTATCATAATTAAGTCCTTGAGCCAACCGGACAAGAAGTTCTTGGGAATCGATGTTTATTAATCGGTCTGAAAGATCCATTTCTACTTTTCCATGGCATCTAGCAGCCAGCTGCCTGATTAGAAAAACATCCCTTATAACCGAGTTAATGATTGCTACAGTCAATCTAACCGTATTTCTCGATAAAGAAAGACAGGAGGATGCGTCAAAAAAACCAAGCAGCTTGCCTTGTCCCTGTCTTCCAATAAAGTTAAGCAGCTTTTTTCGAAGCTCCAGCGCATTATAAACTTCATCTTGATCTTCTAGGGCAAGCTCATTTTCAAGAAAACTGACCAAATTGCCATTCAGCTTATGAGAAACACTATCTGTTTTGCCATCTGAGACTAGAGTCCCGGACCGCGTACGGGCCTGTCTAAGGACCTGACAGCGAGAAAGGATTGTAGGCAATAAGGCGCTGGAGGTAGATGCGGATAGAAGCAAAACCGTGTGACTTGGTGGCTCCTCTAGGATCTTCAATAAGGCATTAGAGGCACTTGGCCCCATGCTTTCGGCCCTGTCAATTATTACAATTCTTCGTTTGCCTTCAAGAGGGGCAAAAATAACCTCTTTTTGCAGATGCCTGATCTGTTCTATGCGTATTGATTCTCCCTGGGGTATTATTTCAACAAGATCGGGATGGATAGAAAGTGCAGCCTTTCTACAGCTTGTGCAGGTCCCGCATGGCTCAAGACTTCCCTCTGGACCATCTAAGGGTTTCTTACAGAGAAGCAGGGAGGCAATTTGCTTTACAAGCTTCCTTCTGGCGCTGATTTTTTGGTCAACTATAAGGTATGCATGGGCAAGCCTGCCCGATTGCAAGGCTTTTGACATGATTTTGCGTATTAAAGAGACGTTCGGGCTCATTGCCTCAGCCTAGTTTCCAAGATGGAAAAATCCACCAATACCCCTAAGCCAGTCTGGCATTCCTTGAAGAAATCCGGTTTCAGGTTCAAGTGGAGGAAGTTTGTCCCTTCTTAGTGCCTCCCATACTATCTGTCCCCTGTTTTCTTTAGTCGGGGTAACAATCTGCCCGGTACGTTTGTCAACAGGAACAAAGGCTATTCCATCTGGAATATCGTAACTTGTCTTGGTAAGGTCTTTGACCGTGGTCTTCATGAATTCAGTCCAGACCGGACAGGCAGCTTTTCCTCCCGTTTCTAGTCTGCCAAGGGACTTTTTGTCTTTTCTGCCAATCCATACACCAGCTACAACCTCTGGACTGAAGCCAACAAACCAGGCATCACGATAGTTATCAGTGGTCCCTGTCTTACCTCCCACTGGAATACCCACAGCCCTTGCCCGTCGTCCAGTGCCATTTTGCACGACTCCCATCAAGAGATAGCCCATTTGAAAGGCAGTAACAGGGTCCAGAGCCTGATGGAACTCAGGAGTAAGTATCTCTAAAATCTTACCACTCCGGTCCGTGATTTGTTCAATGTACTGGGGTGTTACCACCTTTCCAAGATTTACAAAGGTGCTGTACGCGGTAACCATCTGGACTAGAGGGACTGCAGAAGATCCAAGAGCTATAGACAGATCATGTGCTAGAGGAGTAGTGATTCCCATGGCTTTAGCCTGTTCAATCACCGCATTTACACCAATCATTCTTGCAATCTTTACCGAGACGACGTTTCGCGAGTATGTCAGGGCCGTCCTTATGGTAATTGGCCCCATATAGGCCTTGTCGAAGTTTTGGGGCTGCCATGGTTTGCTTTTTCTTGTGCCAGGAAATGAGATAGGCTCATCAACTATTATAGAATTTGGCTGTATGAGCCCTTTTTTCATGGCGGCAGAATATACAACAGGCTTAAAGGAAGAGCCTGGCTGCATCCTTCCCTGAATCGCTAGATTGAATTTGTTTTTTTTGAAGTCTTGGCCGCCAATCATGGCCCTTATGGCACCAGTTTGTGCGTCAATTGCTATCAGGGCCCCTTGTATGTTCTCTTTAAGCAGACGGTCCCTTTTGTGTCTTTTGCTGACTGCCTCTAAGCCTTTGGCAAGAGCTGCAAAGGCAGTTCGTTGCCAGTTGACATCAAGGGTTGTATAGATTTTCAATCCGTCCGTAAAGACACGTTGTGTACCGTATCTTCTTATAAGTTCTTTTTTCAGATCCTGAAGGAAGTATCCGGCCCCCGGGGGTGGTGATAGCCTTTCGCTTTTCAGAACCAGCTTTTTCTTTATTGCCTTTTCTCTTTGCTCTCTGGTAATGAATCCCTCTTCGAACATCCGTCTCAACACGTATAATTGGCGTCTTTTTGCCCGTTCAAAATGTCTAAGCGGATTATACTTGCTGGGGGCCTGGGTCAGACCTGCAATGAGGGCGCATTCTGCTATATCGAGCTGATGGGCATGTTTGCCAAAATATGTCCGGGCTGCTGCCTCTACACCATAGGCACCGCTTCCAAGGTATATTTGGTTAAGGTATATGTTTAGAATTTCGTCCTTGCTGAGGCTTCCATCTATTTGCCAGGCAAGGATGGCCTCCTTTAGTTTTCTCAGCCAACTCCTTTCCGGACTGAGTAGAAGGGATCGCGTCACCTGCTGGGTAATTGTACTGGCTCCTTGAACAATACCACCGGCCTCAACGTTTTTTATTGCCGCCCTGACTACTCCAATAAGGTCAACACCTCTATGTTCATAAAATCTGGCATCTTCAGCCGCAAGGAAGGCATAGATAAGTCTCTTTGGAATCTTGTGAATGGATATTGGCCATCTTTTTTCTTTATACCAGTAGGCTAGGGTTTTCCCATCACTACTGTAGACCTCTGTAACCATTGGTGGCCTGTAGTTTTTCAGCGTAGAAATGGGAGGCAGCTCAAGCATCATGTAGGCTGCCATGCCCATCATGGCAATGCCTGTGACGAACAGGCAGGATGTCCATATGATGACAAGCAGAGGTTTGGCGTCCCAGACGCGCCTTTTTGTCTTGTTTGCTCTCTTTTTGGTCATGGCTGTAATTTTCTCAGCCAGTGAATTTAACTGACTAGGAACCGGTATACAACTTGTTTCCTCTTTAAGGAAAAAATTCAATTTTTTGATTGTTAATAAAGGTTTGGACTTTTAGCCAACTCTTTGATATTATAACCAATCTTTTGAATAGTATTTCATTTTGGTCGTTGGGAAAAATATTTATCAAGCATTGGAGCAACCTTATGAGGCATATATTGGTTTTTTCAGGCTCTCCGAGAAAGGAAGGCAACAGTGATCTTCTTGCCGATACCTTTGCTTATGGTGCAGAAAAGGCTGGTGCAAGGGTGGAAAAAATACGGCTTATCGAGATAAATTTTTCTCCATGTATTGAGTGTGGAGGATGTGATGATACTGGTGAATGTATTTTGATTGACGACATGACACCAATTTATTCAAAAATAGAAGAGGCTGATATAGTGGTTTTGTCTTCTCCGATGTTTTTCTATAATATAACAGCCAATAGTCAGGCACTTGTGGAGAGATCCCAGGCATTTTGGATCAGGCAGTACGTGCTTAAACAGGGCCATATCGGGGGGAAGGAAAGGCAGGGCATTTTTTTGTCTGTCGGTGCAACAAAGGGCAAACTTCTTTTTGATGGAAGTCTGAGGGTTATGAAATACTTTTTTGATGCCATTGGTGGCAGGCTTTCAGCGGCAATTTTGGTACGTGGAGTGGAAAAAAAAGGCCAAATCAAACAGATCCCGGATGTTTTACAAAGGGCTGAAAAGCTAGGGGAAGCAGCCGCAACCCATGGTGATTATGAAAAGATCGATGGCATATGGTTACCCGGAGGTACGAATAGATGAAATCCTTTTCCGTCGGCGTGATAGAAGGGGTTATTGTTAAGGAACTTAAAAAATATCTTGATAGAAGGGGATGGCTTTGTGAGCTTTTTAGGAGTGACGAGGTTTCTGAGGAAGTCTTTCCACAGATGTCTTACTGTTCGCTAACTTATCCTGGTATTGTAAGGGGGCCACATGCCCACAGGTTTCAGACCGATATGTTCTGTTTTGTTGGACCTGGAAATTTTGAAATAAGACTTTGGGATAACAGACAAGATTCCGCCACTTATGGTAACATGCTAAGGCTTTATGGAGGTGTAGATAGACCGTTATCTATAATAGTTCCTCCGGGTGTGGTCCACGGCTATAAAGTAATAGGAACAGAGCCTGGCATGGTTTTTAACTGTCCAAACAGATTGTATGCGGGCAGGGATCGTAAAGAAGAGGTGGATGAGATCAGATATGAGGATGTACAAGGTTCACCTTTTTCCTTTAACAATGAACAGTAACTTTTATCAATAAGACCAAAGAGGGAATGGACCAGAGTCTTCAACAGATAAAAGAATTTCTGGATAGGCTTGATCTGCCATGCCTCTTGATGGATAAGCATAAAAACATCATCTATGCCTCTACATCCCTTGGCAAAGGAGAAGATCTCGCGGTCTTGAGGTCATACCATCGACTTTTTGGCAACGCCCTGTCGAAGATCTTTAATGAAAGGCCATACAAGAATCAGCAGAACAGATCGGTCACCTTTGAAGTTGATCCTGGGGATTTAGGAGTAGGACCATTTATAAAATGTCAGGTGGTGCCCTTAAAAACCTGTGAAAATCACACCTATTTCCTGCTATTTTTTTCAGATGCTACCTGTGCCACGCTTCTTGATCATCTGCCGATAGTAAGTCTCTATTCCCCTTGTCATGACATCTTAGATATCAGATTTGCTACCTCCAGCCTTGAAAAATGGACAGGTTTACCCCTGGATAAGTTTATCAGAGATAAAGATACCTACAGGTTGCTTGTTCATCCGGAGGATAGGGCCAGGGTGGTAACATTTTTAAAAAATTTTGGTGCCAATCCTTCAAAAGAGGATTGCGAGATTTCCTATCGGCTTACCCATACCAATGGAAGTTACAGGTGGGTGGAACACAGGATTATTTTTACTACTTTGTCTGGTGATAGCGGTTCATGTTTTTCCATGCTTAGGGATATAACAGCTCAAAAAGAGCTTGAGTTTGCCCTTACAAAGGCAGAAGAACGCAGCAGGCTCTTTTTTGAAAAAGGTCCGCTTGGTTTTTTATGCATAGACAGAAATGGGGTAATTGTTGATTGTAATAGGCGCTTGGCAGAGCTGATTGGGGTGAGCCGCGATGAACTTATAGGTCTGAATTCTCTTTCTGCAACCAATCCAACCTTTCGCGACTGGGCCAGAGAGGTGCTCCGAGGAAATGAAATAAAATTTACAGGAAAATATGTTACAGCCCTCACAGACAGGGAGCTTTTTATTTCATTAATTGGTTTCCCTTTAAGGAATGACGAGGGCGTGGTGATTGGCGCTTATGCCTTGATAGAAGATCTTAGCAGTCAACAAGAACTGGAACAGAAGCTTGTTGAACAGCGTGATTTTAATAAGCTTATTATAGAAACGGCAGGGGTATTGGTGGCTGAGATTTTTAAGGATGGCACAATCTTTCAGGTAAATACGGTCCTTGCTGATATGTTGGGAAAATCTCAATCAGAATTAACCGGTATTCCTTTTGTTTCCCTTCTTCTTTCAAGTTCTGAAGGATTAGAAAAATTTCTAAACCAAAACACGCGGCTGGAAAATGGTGGCAGGTTTGAGGCCCATGTCAGTGACTGGAAGGGCAGAAGAAGGCTCATAGCATGGAAAATAAGTCCCTATGTTTCATCAAGGCAAAAAGGTGAGACACATTTTCTGGTAGTGGGCACGGATATTACCTCTCAAAGGCAGCTTCAGGAAAAGCTTAGAGAGGTACAGAAGATGGAGGCCATTGGCAGGCTTGCTGGGGGAGTAGCTCATGACTTTAACAATCAGCTCACGGCCATAATGGGTTACTGCCAGATGTTGCTTATGGAGATGGAACCAGAGACGGAGTCTTATCGAAAGCTTCAGATAATTAACAAAGCCGCAAAGAGGGCTGCTGAGACCACGAACCAGCTACTGGCCTTTAGCAGAAAACAGACCCTAAAACCTGAAAGGGTGTCTTTGAACAAGGCGGTTGGTGAGGCATGCCTCTTTTTTGAAAGACTCTTGGGCGAAGAAATAGCTGTAGAATTTATACCAGGCAAAGCCGATTGCACCATCGAAGTGGATCCAGGCAGATTTTTGCAAATTTTTCTAAATCTTGCCCTTAATTCTAGGGACGCCATGGATGGAAAAGGCAAAATAGTGGTTACCACCAGAGTTTCGAAAAGCCGTAAGATATTGCGTCATTTGAAAGATGATGTGGGAAGGGCTGCTATTATCACCTTTGAAGACAATGGTGGTGGTATGGAAAAGGAGGTCTTGGAGCGCGCCTTTGAACCTTTTTTTACAACTAAGCCCCTAGGGCAGGGTACAGGTTTGGGGCTTGCTATGATATACGGCACTGTTAAGCAGAGCAGGGGTGATATCGCCCTGGACAGTACACCTGGCAAAGGCACTAGGGTAACTATTTTTCTTCCAGCTATTGAGAAGAAGGCCAAGTATAAGACTTCTATCAAAAGGCTTGAAATTGATAGGAACATCAGAGGGAAGGGAAGACTTGTCTTTCTCCTTGAAGATGAACCGATAGTTAGGTCAACGGTAGTAGAGTATTTAAGGAAACTCGACTTTCAAGTCAAACACTTTTCTAATCCAAGTGAATTTGACTCTTTTCTGGCAGGCTATAAGGGTAAAGAGCCGGACATATTTATTACCGACGTAGTCATGCCTGGAAAAGACGGCTTAGAAGTGACGCGACAGGTCAAGAGACTTTTTCCAACTACCAAGGTTCTTCTCATGTCTGGATACAGTGAGCAGATTCTGGAAAAAAAAGGTAGTATTTCAAATGTGGGTGTATTTATCCAAAAACCTTTTACTATTCAAGAGCTCAAAGAGGCTCTTTACCAAATAACCACATAATATCCTTTTACCGATCCTATATAAGCCGCAACACTAATTGACATTGTATCAGTGTTTAGATTAATTTCAGAAGACCCATCTACCCTTCTGGCTAGGTGAAAAAAAGGACAACAGGGCAACATGAAGAAAAAGGAAGTATTTTTAGATAAATTTCATTGTAAGGGGTGCGGGGCGTGTGAAGAGGTTGCCCCTAAAGCCTTCAGGCTGGATGAGGCGGAAAAGGCCGATTTTTTAGGAGATGACAGGGCCACTATGGAAGAGATAGAAATGGCTGCCGTATTGTGCCCTACAAAGTGTATTGAGATAACCGAAGAATGAGCCTGTGACTATCCTTGATTGGATAGCCCCTGATAAACAGGTTTGGACGAACGTGATGAATGCAAGTAGAACCGAAAAAGCACTATCCATAATGGGCTTGGTCAACTGGCTGGGGCAAGTTACCCTAAAAGTGATAGGGGAGCTTGGGGCTGTAGCCATATTCTTTGCTTATGGATTTGTATTGATTTTTACATACCCGTTTCAGTTTAGAAAGATTATCCAGCAGGTTTATTTCATTGGGGTCAAGTCTTTTCTGATTATCAGCCTCATTGGTCTGTTTACTGGTATGGTCCTTGGACTTCAGGGCTATTATACCCTGGTCAAGTTTGGCGCCGAAGGCATGCTTGGTGCAGCGGTTGCACTGTCACTGATAAGAGAGCTTGGACCGGTACTTACTGCACTTATGGTGATCGGAAGAGCCGGCTCTTCCATTGCAGCTGAGATAGGTATCATGAGAATTTCAGAACAGATTGATGCCCTAGATACCATGGACATTAATCCCATGAAGTTTTTGGTAAGTCCAAGGATCGCTGCCTCTGTGATTACATTTCCTTTGCTCACCGCTCTTTTTGATGTTATTGGCATGATAGGGGGGTATCTTACCGGAGTGCTTCTGCTTGGTGTCAATTCGGGAATATTTTTTAATAGAATCTACGACAGCGTGGTCTTGAAGGATGTGACGGGGGGATTTCTAAAGAGTCTATTTTTTGCCCTGGTGGTTTCTACCATTTGCTGCTATCAGGGATACTTTACCCATATGCGTCCTGGAGGATTTGGTGCCAAAGGTGTGAGCCTGGCTACCACATCTGCAGTGGTTATCTCATGTGTACTGGTTCTTGTGCTTGACTATGTATTGACATCTTTTTTGCTTTAAGATCATAGGAAAATGACCCAACCTTTTATTGAATTTAAAGACGTCTCAAAGAGTTTTGGTAACCTGCAAGTGTTAGACAAGGTGAATCTCAAGATATATTCGGGCGAGATCACCTCCATTATTGGAAAGAGTGGGGTTGGCAAAAGCGTATTGCTAAAGCATATAATTGGTTTGCTTAAGCCAGACTCTGGTCAGATTCTCATAAAAGGCAAACCTTTAAGCGAGTTTTCCAAGGCAGAATGGAAGGCCTTTAAAAGGTCCCTTAGCTACATGTTTCAGAACAACGCCCTCTTTGATTCCTTGACTGTTTTTGAGAATATTGCTCTGCCCCTTGTAGAGCGTACAAAGTTGCCCCCCCAGGAAATTAAGAAAAGGGTGGATTTTAGAATAGCACAGTTTGAGCTGGAAGAGGTACGTGATCGTTATCCTTCACAGATTTCTGGAGGCATGCAAAAGAGGGTTGCCCTGGCAAGGGCATTGGTTACAGAGCCTACCATGATACTGTTTGATGAGCCCACCACTGGCTTAGACCCTTTAAGAAAAAACGCCGTGCTAAATATGATTGCCCATTATCAGCATGAGATTGGATTTACAGGCGTGATGGTAAGTCATGATATCCCTGATGTCTTTTTCATAAGCAATCGTGTGGCCATTATAGAGAATAAAAAGATTCCGTTTCAGGGTACCCCTTTAGAGTTAGAACAGTCCGATAACGAGATTGTATGGCAGTTTATTCATGGTCAAGAGGTTCTTCAAGACCAGCTTACCGGCCTCAATCCACGTCCTGAGGTAGAAAAACTCGTTGAGAAATTGCTTAAACAGGTTGCTTTGAAAAAGACCATATTTACAGTAGTGCTTTTTACCATTGACGATCTTGAAGAGATAAAAAAGGGTGTTGGTTACATTGCTTCCCAAAGGATTTTCCAGTGTCTTGCCATGACACTTAAAAGATATATGTCAAACAAGGATTACGCAGCAAGATTTGGTTCCAGTGAAATACTGGCGGTTTTGCCAGGTGCAGACGCTTCAAGGGCTGAAGAGATCATCAATAAAATTTCGTCTGATTGTTCACAACAAGAACTTATGGATCCGACTAAATACAAGAAGGTATGTATAGACTTTTGTCTGAAAGCTGGAATTTTGGAAGTCCGGCAGCCGATGGATATGGCAACTTTACTGGCTTCGGCAAAGAAAAATCAGAAAGTTATTGCAAAAATGGAGTGTAAGGGAGTTTCAGGTAAAAAATGAAAAAATATTCCCAAGAGACGATCGTAGGTATTTTTGTTTTAATAGGCATCCTATGCGTGGGATATCTCACCATCAAGCTTGGCAAAATGGAACTACTTGGAGGTGATTACTATCATATCAGTGCATCTTTTGACAACGTTGCGGGTCTCAAGCCAGATAGCAGCGTACAGATGGCAGGGGTAGAGATAGGCAGGGTGCAGTCAATAACCCTAGACACAAACGATTTTGTAGCCGTTGTCAAGATGAAGATAAAAAAGGGAATCCCAATACAAGAGGATGCCATAGCGTCGGTAAAGACAAGTGGACTCATTGGAGATAAATATATAAGCATTCAGCCAGGAGGCTCTGAAGAATTGCTCGGTGAAGGTGGGGTAATTACCGATACCGAATCGGCAATTGACATTGAAAGCCTTATAAGCAAATACGTTTTTGGAAGCGTGAAAAAGTAGTCGTCATCAATGCATTCATAAAGATTAAACAGGAGGCAGTTCGCTAATGAGAGCGTATAAACTATTAGGTCTTAAACGTCTGGCAGTGTCCTTATTGTTGGTTTTTTTCTTTGCATCCTTTGGTAGCTGGCTTGTGCTTGCAAAGGTTGATCCAACTCCAAAAAAAGTGATAGAGAATCTAGTCAACCAAGTCCTTGAAGTATTAAAGGACCCCAACCTAAAGTCTCCAGACAAGCGAGAGCTAAGGCGGGAAAAACTACGTAGCCTTGTCAGTCAGATTTTTGATTTGGACGATATCTCCCGTCGGGTTCTTGGAAGATACATTAGGCGTTTTAACAAAGAACAGTTCCAGCGGTTTAAGGAGCTATTTTCAAAGATGTTGGAAAGTATCTATCTTTCCAGAATAGAGAACTATTCAGGCGAAAAGGTTATCTTTGAAGATCAAAGAATGCTTTCTCCCACAAAGGCTGCTGTATTGACAAAGATCGTAAAGGATGGCCAGGAGATTCCTGTAGAGTATCGTTTGATAAAAAGAAAGAAAGATGGCAAGTGGATTGGTTATGATGTGGTTATTGAAGGTGTGAGTCTAGTTAAAAATTACAGGAGTCAGTTTTATCAGGTCCTTAAGAAAAAGGGTGTGGATGAACTCCTTGCAATGATGGAGCAAAAGGTAAAAAATCTTTCTAAGCAAGCCGATATTAAGAGCAAGAATTCGTAAAAATAAGGGGATAAAGGGGGAGGGCACGTGACTGTCAGACCGGATAAACTATCAGATGAGGAAAGGCAAAAGACCATAGAAAGGCTATGGGCCAAAGATCCAAGCCTCTGGACCCAGAACGAAGACGATTACGAGCTTATCTTAAACCGTCTAGGCTGGCTTGATGTTATAGACAGGATAAAGGACAAGTTAGAGGAGATTAGAGGCTTTGGCCTGTCTGTCAAGGATGAGGGTTACCGTCGGGTTTGCCTTTTGGGAATGGGAGGATCCAGCCTTTTTGCACTTGTCTTATCAAAGATATTTGGTCCGGCAGAAGGTTTCCCGGAATTAGTAGTGCTGGATACCACAGATCCAGACGAGATTGAAAAGGTTGAATCCGAGGGGCTGGATGATATCCTTTTTATAGTGGCAAGCAAGTCAGGTACGACTACTGAGGTTCAGGCCCTTTTCAACTATTTCTGGGAAAAGATGAATTCAAAGGTGGCTGAGCCAGGCAAGTATTTTGTGGCAATAACAGACCCTGGTACCCCCTTAGAGGCACTTGCTGAAGAGCGCGGATTTTCACGCTGTTTTTTAAACTTCCCGGATATTGGGGGAAGGTATTCTGCGCTTTCATATTTTGGGCTGATCCCTGCAGCCATTTTGGGCCTTGATCTTGACCTTCTTATAGACAGGGCAGACCAGATGAGGCAAAAGTGCCGACCGGAGGTCCCGTATAATGAAAATCCGGGCTATATTCTTGGGGCCTTTATGGGCCTGTTTGGCGCTCAAAGTCGTGACAAGTTGACCCTTCTTGCAGATCCTCCTATCAAGCCCTTTGGCCTCTGGCTTGAGCAACTTATTGCAGAAAGCAGTGGCAAGGACACTTTAGGACTTGTACCCATTGTAGGAGAATCAACAGGGATTCCTGGGTTTTATGGAGGTGAACGCATTTTTGTCTATATGCGCATGAAGGAGACCTCTAAGGAACGTTCTCTTGATGCCTTCGTTAATGAATTAAGAGAGGCAGATTTTCCAGTACATGTCCTCCTGCTTGATGACATCTATGACATAGGAGCGCAGGTCTTTTTATGGGAATTTGCTACTGCCCTTGCATGCCATTTTATCGGGGTAAACGCCTTTGACGAACCCGATGTTAAGGTTGCCAAGGAAATGACGCGCATTATCCTAGATCGTTACATCAAGGATGGCAAGATGCCTCTTAAATTCTGGGTAGACCCTCAGAGTCAGATCAACTTCAGACCCTCACATACCCTGGCTGTTTCAATGAAGGGTTTAGCTCGGACTTTAAGGGATATTTTCAATGTGCTCCCAACCTGGGGATATATGGGCTTTTTAGCATATCTGCCTTATGATCCTGTGGTAGATGAGGTGGTTGCTGAGATGCGGCACATGGTACGTCAGGAGCGAGGTTGTGCCACCGTGATGGGTTATGGTCCTAGATACCTGCATTCAACCGGACAGCTCCATAAGGGCGGGCCGATTTCCGGAGCGTTTATAATATTTACCAGAAAACGTTCCAAGGACTATGAGCCTGTTCCAGGATTTGGGGTTTCCTTCTGGCATATTCAGTTTGCCCAGGCTGTTGGTGATTTTGAGGCCCTTAACCAGATCAACCGTAGGGTAATACATGTTCATCTTCCATCTGACTACAAGTTGGGATTGAGGAGTTTTGCTAAAGTCTTATCAAGGGCAGCAAGGCTCTGATGCCCATTCCACTGTTATGAATTAAAGCTTTTCTTTATTCTGGGTGGGGCTGGGTCCATGTTGACCAAAAAAATTTTCATAGTTTTTCTGCTTATTGTATCCTTGTGGGCTGCAGGGATTGCAGGTTACATTTTTATAGAAAAGTGGACGTTTCTTGACTCGGTTTATATGACGGCCATCTCTCTTACTACCGTAGGATTTAAGGAGGTCAGGCCGTTAAGCGACTCTGGACGAATTTTTACCATTATCCTTATTACCCTTGGTGTCGGTCTCTTCTTCTATGCGGTTGGGACACTGGCAGAGGCCATAGTTGAAGGACATATAAGGGGGCTTATCGGTAGAAGACGCATGGAAAAGAAGATAAGTAAGCTTAACCATCACTATATTGTATGCGGTTATGGCCGCTTGGGAAGGGTTATCTGTAATGAGTTAAAGATGAGGCGGTTTCCTGTGGTGGTGATTGACAACAAAGAGTCTGCGATAAAGCTGGCTGCTGAAAATGGACTCTACTATTTGAAAGGGGATGCCACCCTTGACGAGACTCTGCTTCGTGCAGGCATCAAACGAGCAAAGGGGCTTATTACAGTACTTAGTACAGATGCGGCTAATGTCTATATCACAATATCTGCCAGATCCCTTAATCCCCGTTTCGTGATAGTTGCTAGGGCTGAAGACGAAAACGCAGAAAAAAAGATGTTTAGAGTTGGTGCTACAAAGGTTATCAGTCCATACAAGATTGGTGCTACCAGAATGGCCTTGGCAGTTTTAAAGCCAACCCTGACTGAATTTCTTGATCTTGCCAGCCATAGTGTCGGTTTTGATCTGGACATAGAACAGATAGAGATAATGCCCAACTCCGATCTTGCAGGGAAGGCGCTAAAGGAGATATCACTCAGGGAGAGAACAGGGGTGACGGTTCTTGCCATAAAAAAGAGGGGAGGGCATTTGACCCTGCAACTGTCTCCTGATGAACCTCTTGAGCCAGGAGACACCATAATAGTCTTGGGAACGAAGAGTGGAGTGAGAAAGGTGCTGGAAATGGCAGGGCACCATGCAGTGCCGGAGGAGATCTAAGAAAAAGTCAATTTGAAATCATGAGGAATAAAAAATGTACAGAGCACCAACCCATCGCTGGTATCTTGAAAGGATAATATGGCTCATTGCCGGTATCGTCGTCCTTGGAGGCATCATACTAGGACTTTTGGTTAGCAAGTACTGGTTCATCCTGCCAATACTAGCCGGACTAAACATGATAGTATTTGCTCTAACAGGATTTTGTCCCATGGCTGTGATCTTGAACAGTATTTTTGGGGTCGAGCCTCTTAATAAAATGGATAAGGAAAAGAATGGCGGATGATTATCCTGTCCTTGTCTTAGAAAGAATATGGCCGTCCATTCTCCTTGCCAGATTTTCCCATTCTATTTCTTGCATATTTTTTACCATGGAGTCGAGAATACCTGCCCGTGCAAGCCGTTTTTTTTCTGATGGTTCTTTTACTCCGTGAAAAGGCAACATGGCCGCCAGGGCTCTTTGCTTGAATCTCTCGTTTGGAGTTAGCACGTCCCTGCGTCTGGTGTAGTAAGGGTCTTCTCCAGGACTGCACGGTTTGTTGAATACGTTGAAGTGACGGCAGGCAAGAGGCCTTACAGGGTGTATGGCGCATGCCCCATCGACCAGAAAGGGACACCCTTTGCCTT
This sequence comes from Deltaproteobacteria bacterium, assembly GCA_027067775.1. GTDB lineage: Bacteria > Desulfobacterota > Dissulfuribacteria > Dissulfuribacterales > QOAL01 > JAADCZ01. The sequence continues at coordinate 32,005 of JAMOVK010000033.1, read as the reverse complement.
TTTCAAAGGATGCAAGTTGCCTTTTGATTATGTCCCTTTCCGGCCCCAGGATTTTTTCTATAACAAACCAGTATATACCCACAACCTCCAGTGGATATACAGGAATGGTTACATGAGTAATGCAACAGGTTGAACATCCTTTTTTGCAGGCAAGGCGTTCCCCGGCCTTTATCCTTTTTGAGATTTCAAGCGCGATGCCCTTATCTGCAATAAAGTAGGCATCCATCAGCATTGAAAGCCAAGGCAACCCGCGTTCTTCTGGAAAGGATATGCGCTGGGCCTGGAGCAAACAGGTCCTTTGTCTCTTTTTCTTCTTGCCCTTTGACATACGAAGGTATGTTAAGGTCTATCCAGGAATTGTTCACTAAAAATCTGCAGGATTTTCTTTAAAAGGAATAGTTTTTTCAAAAAGGGCAACTGATTAAAATTCTCTCCATTTAAATGCAAGGGCTGAGGCCTTGCATGCCTCAGTACATTTTCCACAGTTCCAACAATATGGTGATGTGCCTTCTCCTTTTTGTGGATCAAGGCCAAGGGGACATGCCCTTTTACACATGTTGCATTTGAGGCATTCGTCAAGATCAGCCTCTATTATAAGTCTTCTTTTTATTCCAATAAGGGCAAGAAGTGCTCCAAGAGGACAAAAGTAGCGGCAAAACATCCTCTTTGAAAACACATGCATGGCCAGCACTATAACAACAACAACACCTTCTATGGCAATGGTCTTGAATAGGGTTATCATCATTATTTCCCTTCCAACCAGACCAGGAGGCGACAAAAAGACAAATATTGGAGCACCTATAATCAAGGCAATCAGTATTTCGCCAATAAGTGCAAACCAGAATACCCTTCTGGGAAGTCTTAAACCAAAAGGCCTGTGTTTCTTTCTCGTAAATAGTCGAATAATCCAGTCTGTTACCTCGCTTAAAAAACTTATTGGGCAGATCCAGCTACAAAATACCCTGCCAAGAAGCAGAGCAAGCGTTATTGGAGTAAGCATGCCAACCAACAAGGGACCGTAAATGGATCTCGAGGTGAGTATGCTTTCAAGCCCTTCCAGAGGAGAAACAAACCACAAATTGCCAATACTCAGGCTCTGAAACCATCCCTGAATAAAATTAAAATGAAAACGCATGTTGAGATAGGGTGTAACCAGGATTAGCAGAAAGGCTGAAGACAGTGTCAGAAGTCTTAAGGGAGTGTATCTTTTGGAACGCTTGGCCATATGTTTTACCACTTAACAGGTCTGTATGCGTAAATTGGCTCTATATTTATAGCTTTTTTCCCATTTTGCTGTGTTATCTGACAGCCATGGACACAAAGGCCACAGCCGGTACAGTATTCATCGATTACAACAGGTCTTAGTTCGTTCAGCTTGATGGCCTTCTCTTTAAAGGGACAGACATTGTAACAGGTTCTGCAAAGGGCCAGTTCCTGATTCCATGTAATACATGCATGTTTGTCTATCACGGCAAGTCCCATTCTGGTTTCTTCTTGGCTTATGGGACGCAATGTACCGGTAGGGCATACCTCAACGCACTTCATGCATAGATAGCATGGGACCTCTTTTACAAAGATGAGCGGGGTTCCTGCATAAATTCCAGAACGTATATCAAGTGGCCTAATAGCCTTATAAGGGCATACCTCAACGCATCTGCCGCATCTGATACACTTTGAAGGAAATATCTCTTCTGGTACTGCTCCAGGTGGCCTAAGGACATTGGTCTTTACTGGAGAGCCCTTGATGGTAAAAGCCTGGCCTTTTTCTGAAATGCCAACAAGCACAGCTGCAGCTGCAGAAAGTTTTAGAAAAGACCTGCGCGAATTGTTTTTTGATCTATTTTTTTCTATACTCTTTTTTCTCGACTTCATCTTCTGCGTGAAAGTAGGTGAGTCCTACACTAAATACTGTTTCTATCTTCATGATATCCTTTACCATCTTTTCCATATCCTCAGAGGTGGCAGACTCAAGTACAGCAACCACGTTTCCCTTGGAGTCGCTACCGTGAATTTCCACTCCCGCCAGACCTTTTAGTCTGACAAGAGATTCCTCAATCCGTTCCGGGTCTACGTTTATAACAAATCCACCAATTGGCATATGCTTAACCTTTTAATATGGTCTGACATTTTTTTGAAGCTGGATGCGCTTTTGAAGCCTTCCCACAGATGTTTTTGTCTTTGGAGGTGGTATAAAAATGGAAGAGACCACATCAGGTCCAGCAACACCATCCAGGGTTTTGGGATCTTGAAAACACCTGGCTTTCCCAGAGCTGGTATTGCTACTTAGAGATCTGATCGCATGTTCTTTAAGGATTTTCATAAAGTTGTGATTAGTCTTTTCATCTCCCATGATTATTGCAGAGCATCTGGCTATATAGGCCCTAATTCTGCCTTGGCTGCAATCAATTCTGGCTTTTGAGCAAAAACTTTTAAGTTTGGATTCATCAAGGGCTGAAAGCTCAGCATATCTGGCCTGAAGGTCTATCCTTCGCAGGAGCTCTAGCCATTTGTGTTCCGCGTATTTGGTTGAGATCTTGGATGCAAGGCCCAGTATCTCTTGGTTGCCCCTGAGATAGGGAAAGCCTGCTATCTGTTTTACTTCCCGACACCTGATGCCGTTTTCGTCCAACAGTTTTTCCATGAAGAGCCAGTTTTCAGCACATTCTTTTCCCTTGCCGTGACTAAAGAAAAATTCAGGACCCTCAGCATAAGCTGGCATAACACAGATGCTTAACAAGAATGAAATGATGATAAAAAATTTTTTCATAGTTTTTTGGTGCATATAATCCATTGATAAAAAGGGCCGATGCATTGTATGCACCGACCCTCCATTTTCTTATGGCCTTGGATTTTCAATTATCACGCCTTTAACTGGACCAGGAACGGAGTTAGTGGTTTAGGGCCCGAGACCTTTTTTATACGACAAGCACATATCTTGAATTCAGGCTCTTTGGACCCTGGATCAAAGGCATCCTTTGTAACCCGGTTTATCATTCTGTCTTCGTCCTGGTCGTGCCAGTATACAAACACCATGCCTTCACATGGGCCAACGTAGACCTTTGCAGGCAGTACATTTCTGCCCCTTCTTGATACCACCTCTACCATATCTCCTGGCTTTATCCCGAGTTTTTCAGCATCCTTCGGGTTGATTTCTACATAGGCATATGGATTTGCCCTCATGAGTTCTTTGATGCGGCCTGTCATACTGCTTGTATGCCAGTGATCTATGATTCTGCCCGTGGACAGATAGAAGGGATACTGGGAATCTGGCATTTCCTCTGGCCCCTTTTGCGGCCTTAGCCAGATCCACAGCTTCCTGTCTGGATGGGCAGGGCCATAGAATTGGAATGGCAGCTCGTTTTTTGCATGCTTGTCTGCAAGGGGATCCAATCCTCTTACGAATTTGATGTCGGTTCCCCCTTTAAGGGCCCACTCTTTAGTGGGAGCTGGCCATTGGACACCGTCTGGTAGTTTTTCAAGCACCTCGTAAGTTGCGCCCCTCAGATCGTTGTCCCGGCCTTTGGTAAGTTTTTGTGTATACTCGTCCCATATGGCCTTGGGAAGCTCGTAGTCTGGTTCTTTACCAAGAAACGGTTCTACGCACTTTTTGATAACTGGGTCCTTAAGCTCCTTTGCAAGTCTAAGGGCCCATTCTCTTACCATCCATACCTCGGGTTTTGCCTCTCCTGGTGCATCCACTGCCTTGGCAGTAAGCTGTGAGCGTCTTTCCGTACAGCCATAGACACCTGTTTTTTCAAAGATGAACGCTGTGGGCAATATGAGATTTGCAAGTTCTGTGGTTTTTGTTGGGAAGATGTCTGTGACAACCATAAACACGTCTTCACGTTTCATGCCTTTTCTGTACTTGTCGCAGTTTGGAAGGGACTGGGCCGGACTTGTGCAGTTGATCCAGATGGCCTTGATTTTGCCCTGATTGACCGCCTCAAACATGGCTACTGTATGATAGCCAGGTTTGGGCGGGATGCGACCTTCTGGGATGCCCCATAACCTTTCAACCTCATGTCTGAGCTTGTCTTTCTTTACAAGCCTGTGGGCTGGAAGGATATGGCATAGTCCTCCACCTTCTCGCACACCACCGCAGGCGTTGGGCTGGCCAGTTAGAGAAAAACTGTCAGCGCCTGGCTTGCAAAGCTGACCAGTCAAGATATGGAGGTTGTGGATAAGGTTGTTTGCCCATACTCCACGCTTTCTTTGGTTAATTCCCATGGTCCAAAGGGACATGGTACCTTCAGACTTTGCAAACCAGTGGGCAGCCTTTCTGATCTTTTCTGGTGTTATGTTACCACCACAAGTTCTAGCTGCCTTTTCTGGAGTATAGTCTTTGATGAATTCTTTATATTTTTTAAAATCAACCTGCTTCTTTTCTTTGCCCATGCGAAAGACAGCGTAGTTGTTGATAAAGTCTTCATCATAAAGTTTGTCTTCAAGAATTACGTACGCCATTGCATTTAAAAGGGCGAGATCGGTTCCTGGTTCAAACTGTAGGTGAAGATCGGCAATTCTTGAAGTAGGGGACACCCTTGGGTCTGCATTGATGACCTTTACCCTGTCTCTGTTGTCGAGCTTCCTTCGCATTATCCTTCTGAAGAGCACAGGATGGGCTTCGGCAGTGTTGCTGCCAATGATGAAGAAACAGCTTGCCCTTTCAAAGTTGGTATAACTGCCAATGGGCTCGTCTGCTCCAAAGGATGTAATATATCCACCAACAGCACTGGCCATACAAAGCCGTGGGTTACCCTCAACATTGTTGGTCTGAAGTCCGCCCCTCATAACCTTTTGAAAGATATAGGTCTCTTCGGTTAGGGCCTGTCCCGATCCATAGTATGCAACAGAGTCATTGCCATATTTTTTGACCGCCTTGGCAAACTCCTTTGCTGCAATGTCAAGGGCCTCATCCCAAGATATTTCCTTAAACGGCTGGTCTTTCCTGGCCCTGTAAAGGGGTTTTTTAAGCCTTTCAGGGTGGTTGTTGCCCATCAGCTTATAAAAAAGCATTCCCTTCATGCAGAGGTAGCCTTTGTTGGTCCTTGATTCCGGAATACCTCTAAGGGCCACTGCTCTGCCGTTTTTGACTCCAAGCTCTAGCCGGCAGCCAGAACCACACAGTCTACAGGTTCCCTTGTGCCAGCTGTCAGCGTCTGCAGCATGAACAGTTTTTTCATTAGTAAAAGGAAGATTCATTCCTACATATGATGCCGCTGTTAAGGCGGCAGTCCTTTTAATAAACTCTCTTCTGGAAAGCCCCATGATTACCTCCTTCCTACTTGTGGATAAAAAAGTGATGGGCCGGATGGCATTCCCAGCATTTTTTGTCTTTGGGTCTTTTTTGATACTGTGCATTATGACATGCAGCACAAGAGGTCTCGTCAGGTGATGCCTGAAGGTTTTCATATGTCCCGTGGCACTGGAAACACTTTACATTGGCAATGCCATGGACCGAATCATACCATTCTTTATAGACTTCTGGAGTGGCCTCTTTATGACACTGGGAACAGGGAGTAAGCATTTCCTGTTGGCTAAGTTCTGGATGTCCTCCGGTTGCCTTTGTCTGTGCGGGTTTTTCTGAAGCACCGGCTGTACAGACAGTGGCTACTGCAATGGTTAGCACAAGCAAACAAAGTTTCATGATTTGATTTTTCACTTTCCACCTCCTGAAAAGAAAAGGGCCGGATGAACCGGCCCATATTCATTTGGTTAGAATGTAAACCTGAATTCGGCGTAGAAGAAATCAAGGTCTTCGTCTTTGGTAAAGACCTGTTCCACTACGTCGTCTCCCCAAACGTGACTGTAGTACAGATCCAGACCCATGCTAACACCATAGGCCTTGTATATGTCCTTTATAAAAAAGGATATATCCCACATGGTTCCAAGATCATCGTCATCAAAGCCGCCTACTGGCCTCAAGGGCTTGTAGCCAAATATATCTGCCCTGGTAGCACCTGAGCCCTGGTACCATGCATCTTCCTTTTCCGTGAGCCAAAGTCTGGTGACATCGGTGCGAACAAGAACGTTTGGCAGAGGTTTAACCATAAGCTGGCCAAAACAGTAGGTGGTATTCATGAGGTTAAACCATGGAGTCATGGCATAGATGCGGAGTGTCGGCATCATCATGAAGAAGGTGTCGCGGTCGTTATCATTGGGATCGTCATCACCAGAGCCCTGGAAGAAGCCACCTCGTACCCAAGGAGTCCAGTTGATGTCCTCGAACTTGTAACCGCCTTCAAGGGCAACTGCATAGCCACTCTGGTCATCCTTGCCCCAGACACCTGTCTGATATACACCCCAGACCAGGAAGTCAAAGCTACCCGGTCCCATTTTGGGAGTGACGTAAAGAATGTGTCCACCAATGGTGTTGATCTCAGGATCCTGATTTGGCAGGCCCCTGTCATCGTTGTAATAGTAATAGAAAAGTTGCGAATCAAGGCCTGGAATAACCGTGTCTTTAAGGGTGAAAACAGCGGTCAGTATGTCAATGTCATGGATTTTGTAGCCCTTTGTCTCGTTTTCCATGTAATCGAGGTAGAAACCACCCTGTGTAGGCTGGAAGCCTGCCACTGTAAAGTTGTAACTCTTGTCGTTCCAGGCTACCTGAAACCCATCAAAGGAGCGGCCCACGCGAGACCACTCAAATCCACCTATCAGTCGTTGAGATATGCGAAGTTTTCTGAGCCACTGCAGACGTTTGTTCTTGGGCTTTGTTCCGTACTCCAGTCCGCTGTTATATTTAAAACGTCCAATTGTTGCGCTCAGGTTTTCACTTCCAGGCAAACGGCCTCTTAACCACAACTGGTCTATACCAACCTTTCCCACATCCCTGGCACCGTTGTTTTGACCATAGTAAAGGGCACCGGTTCCATAGGATGCATGCCTCGGAAGACCAAAGAACTGGGTCCAGTTGATCTCACTGTATGCATCTATAAATTTGGAGTTAAAACCAAAACCCAGACGCATCTTGCTTGATACAAAGTCATACTGGTCATCCCGTGTGTTAGGCTTTTCAAAGGTAGACCAGTTCTCATATCTTATCTCTTCTTTGAACTTGACGTAGGCGTTTTTGTTAATTTTGTAAGCAAAGGCATTGGCTGCTGTTAAAAACAGCAAGGCCAACAAGACTGTAAAAATTGGTCTTTTCATTTCCTTAACCCTCCTTTTTCTTTCCTTTTTCTTTTTAAAAAATGGAATAAGGCTGTGGCTCCCTATAAACCACAGCCTCTGTCAACCTTTATGCTCCTTGGAGCTTACCTATTAAAGAGGACCAGTACTCATTACAGTGCTAGGCTCTTCTATCTTGTTGTGTTTCATGCGGTAGTTGTAGATCTGCTGCAGATCCTTGTACATCTGAAAGATCTGGAAGAAGCCGTGCCAGTGTGCATAGTCAGGACCGTTCATGGCAGCACCCTGGCGGGCACGTCTTCCTGCATGATGCCACAGGTAGTACATGATCTCCTGGAATCCATCTGACCAGGGATCTTTGCCAAGAAGGCCCTTTGCTTCCAATTCCTTTTTCATCTTTACGGCGCCATCCCAGTAGAAGTTGTAAAGGGCTACAGCATCATCAAGGGTGTTGATTTCCTTCTGCATCTGTGTTGGACCGTGACAGTTGGCACATACCTTTCTCATTAGCTTGGCACCCTTTTCTCCATCACCTCTTTCTCCTGAGCGAATCACGCTCTTTGGATGGACTAGATCCCACTTGAGCCTTTCATTGATGTTGTGTGTAGTGGTCAGCTCACCGATTCCGCTCATATGGCAAGTAGCACATGTAGGTGCCGTATAATCTCCAGGCTGCCATGCATCAGGGGCACTGTCCCATTCCCAGGTTTCCCCTTGAGTGGTAAATATCTGGCCATGTTTGCTTTCTATGTAAATTTCTATGTCCGGATGGTCTGGACCAAGGTGACAGCTTGCACATGCTTCAGGCTTTCTTGCCTCCTCCACAGAGAACTGATGCCTGGTATGACATACAGTGCATGTTCCGATGGAGCCATCAGGATATCTGGTTCCAACGCCGCCTGGCCAGGTGTTTTTAACAGGCTTGTGGTCCGGTCCGAGCTCTACCTGGCCACCGTGACACATCTGGCAGCCAGCCTCCCTGGATGCCCAGTTGCTAGAGTTAGATCTGCTGTTGCCAATAAATGCGGCTCCTTCAAGATGATATATAAGGTTTAAGGTCTTTTTCTTTTCAACAACTGGGAAACTTGACAGTTTTGCATGACCGCTTTTCAAAAACTGCTCAACCTCCTGGGGATGGCAGCGTGAACATGTACGGGATGACACCATGGGAGAGATATAGACATTTGAACCTCTAATGCCAGAACACTGGCTGGCCATTGGAGAACTCTTTTCTACTACATGACAGTCATAGCATGATACAGCGGCATGGGCCATCTTTCCCTTTTTCCAGGATTCTACAATCCCAGGAGTCTTTTTTGAGTGACACTCAATACATTTTGCTGCCTCAGGAGACATGCCACGTTTTATAACAAGCTCCTTGTGGAGCTTGGGTGTGGCGTTGCCAGTACCCTGTTCGGCAAATGCCACACTGCATACAAGGCCTAAAAAGAGACTGGCCAGTATCAGTGTGCCTGCTTTACCAAATAGTTTTTTCATGTTAACCCTCCTTATTTATTAATTTTTCTAAATCAAATCCCAAAACTAATTGGCTTTTTTAGCAATTTCTCTGAATTCACTTACAAGATCTCCATGTCCCACCTCGTGGTGACAGTCAAGGCATGTTCTTTTGGTCTGGCCAACAAGATAGGTCTTGTGAGCAGAAAAGGCCTTTGTTGGAATGCCTGGAGCCACCAGTTCCTTGTGACATTCCTTGCAACCAGACTCATACGCTGCATGGACATAGGGCCCCCTGTTTTTCCATAGGGTAAGCCAGTCTGTCTTTTTACCCATCCAGTGGGCCTTGATGTCATGAAGACCAGCAAGCGTCTTGGTCTTCAGGTAGTTTCCCAGGCTGTCATGGGGCAGGTGGCAGTCCACACATCTAGCCCTGATAATACCCTTTTCATCACAGCCGTGTTTTCCTGCAGCCCACGTCCTATAAAAAGGGTGCATTTCATGACATGAATTGCAGAATTCCACCGTACTGGTAGATTGTACCTGTTTAGCTGAAAAAAATGCTACTACCAGAGCCACAAGGAAGGCAATAATGCAAGCAATCAGTACTGCCCCCCCATTGTTTGTGATAATCCTCATGGAAACCCTCCTGCGTTGGTATGAAGGATAGCAAAAATTTTCATCCTTAATTTTAGCGAATTTTTCTGTTACTATGTTGTTAAATATGTTACTAAAATGTAACAAATTCAATCTTCTTAGATTATTTTACATTTCAAGCAATTAAAAAATTTCTTTTCTTTTGAAACACCAAAAGTCTGTGGAGGGCACAAACATGGCAATCTTTTTTAAGGCGGATGAAATCCTTTTTGAGCCGCATCCAAAATTTGAGGGAGTCAAGATTGCCAAGCTTGCAGGTAAAGAACAGGGTTCTGTAATAGGGGTATCCATCCTTTCTATTCAGCCAGGAGTGGAGATACCAGTCCATATCCATGACGATAATGCGGACTCTATATACTGTCTTGAAGGTAGCGGTGAAATCTACTGTGGCGGCCATTGGAAGCCCTTTGGCAAAGGGGATTACTGTCTTGTACCACCCAAAGAGGAACATGGTGTCAAGTCTGAAATGGGCCAGGAGCTGAAACTTTTTATCGTTCACAGTCCACCACTTTTTTGAACCTGTATGTTTCTAAGGCTCGGTCATAAGATACTTTTCTGGATAATTGTTATATTTGGTATCTTCGGATCTGTCTTTCTTTTTTGGCAGGGAAACCAATACAGACAGGCAGGCATTTCCCAACTTCTACAACAGGCTCGTGGAATCTACCATTATGTTGTTCTTTCCAGGCAGCTTATATCAAGCTGGCACGGAATCTATATCAAAAAGGGTGATAGATACATAAGGATGACCCCTGCTGCCTTTACAGGGGAACTGGCTGCCTTTGCCGGGAGAAAGGCGCCCTTTTTTTTAAAAATAGCAGTATTAAACAGCACCAATCCTGAACACGTCCCTGATGAATTTGAAAGACAGGCCATATTGGACATGAAAAGCCGCAAGAAAAAGGAGGTCTGGCAGCTGGTAAACGATAAAGATATCTATCGTTTTCGTTATGCCGGCCCCCTGGTTTTTGAAAATGAATGCCAGAGCTGCCACAGTGAAAAACCAAAGGTTAGTATACTGGGTTGCATATCTATTGGTCTTAATGCAAATAACTTTTTTAGAGTCCTAGAAAGGAACTTGCTCCACTATGTTATCTATATGATAACTGGCATCCTCATAATCCTGACACTCCTGTGGTTCATGCTAAGGAGCTATGTCTTAAGGCCCCTGAAGGAGTTAAGTCAGGCAGCTGATGAGGTAAGGGAAGGCAATTTCAATGTAAGGGTTAACCTAAGCCAAAGTCTTGAATGGCAAAGTGTTGGAGAGAATTTCAACAACATGGTTAAGACCCTTGCACAAAAACAAAGCGCTCTTCAGGAAGAGGCAGATTCTGCCATAGAGCAGCTCAAGCTTGCCTATGAAGAACTCAAAAAGACAGAAAAGTACAAGTCCGATTTTTTTACCAACATCACCCATGACCTAAAGACTCCCATTACCGCCATCAAGGGAGCCATAACCATCCTTGTCCGTAAAAGTCCAGAAGAGTTTGTGCCCTATCTGGATATTTTGCAAAGAAATGTGGAAAAACTGTCTTCTATGGTCCAGGACCTCCTTGACTGTTCAAGGATCGAAAGTGGGGAATTGGCCCTTCACAGAGAAGAATCCGATCTGGCCGAGGTGATGGAAGATGCCATCTTGATGGCAATGCCCCTTGCATGGAAGAAAAAGATAAAACTGGACTATCAGGTGCCAGAGGAGCCCTGTCTTGCTCAAATGGACAAAAAGCGTATGGAACAGGTGATGATCAATCTTCTTACAAACGCAATAAAGTTTTCTCCAGAAGGCGATAAGGTAGAAATTAGACTTTTTAGAGAGGGCAAATTTTGGAAGGTCACGATAGAAGACAATGGTCCTGGCATACCTGTAAAGGATAGGGAAAAGATATTTAACAAATTTTTCCAACGCACAGAGGCAAAGACCGATGCGGGGATGGGACTAGGGCTTGCAATCGCAAAGGGTATCATAGAGGCCCATGGAGGAAGGATAGGAGTCTGTGAAAGATCAAAAAATGGAAGGGGCAGTTGTTTTTACTTTCTGATTCCGTGCCTCAAGGGAGAGAAAAAGGATCAGGGACATGGTTAAGGCCAGAATCCTTGTAGTAGAAGATGAACATGATATCAGAACCGTATTGATGGATCAGCTCAGGCTTGACGGCTTTGACACCGTTGGGGCATCAACAGGAAAAGAGGTGCTTGAGAATTTCAAATCCTTGACCCCAGATCTTATCATTCTTGATCTAAAGTTGCCTGACATTGATGGCCTAATGGTTTGTCAGGAAATACGAAAACACTCTGATATTCCCATCATTATAGTCAGTGCCAGGGACTCGCTTCCGGACAAGATAAGAGGCCTAGAGGTCGGGGCAGATGATTATGTAACAAAGCCTTTTGAGTATCTAGAGCTTGAGGCAAGGATCCGGGCCTGTCTCAGGAGGCACCAGGTGACCTCTGGTATGACCGATCCCATTGATCTTGGAAACCTGAAAATCTACAGACAAAAAAGGATGATAGAGGTTAACGGCAAGGGGGTAAAGCTTACGAAAAAGGAATTTGAGCTGTTGAATCTCTTTCTCGAAAACAGAGGCAAGGTGTTAAGTAGAGAGTTCCTGAGTAGCCATCTTTGGCACAACAAAGAGGTCTACCCCTGGTCTCGTGCCCTGGATGTGCATGTAAGAAGACTAAGAAAGAAAATAGAGCCTGATCCTGCACATCCAAAATACATACTTACTCATGCGGGAGTTGGATACAGATTTGCTGCAGAGGATGAGGGCTAGAACTTAAATGAAATTATTGTCTCTATCGTACAAGGCTTTCAGGGCCGGATAGCCTATAAGTTGATTTATGGCTTCACTGACTTGTTCATCCAGGGTGGCATTGAAGTTATCAGGAAGGGCCAGTTGAACCACACCCTTGTTGTTAATTTGGATATTGAGGGTTACAGGAAGGTCACCCGGAGCCTGTTCAAGGATGGCCTTTAACTGTTTCATCTTGTCAGGACCAACCTGTCCCTCTTTTATCTCAATAGCGATTCCGTTTGTATTTAGTGCACATACGTCTTGAAGGAGTGCTATCTTTTCCGCAATCAGTCTGTAGGAGACATCATCTTTGTTGTCTCCCTCTTTTTTCAGGACTCCTTCTACAAAGATTGGCTTGTCGGAATCAATTGCATCCCTATATCTGGAATATACGTCTGGAAAACATATTACTTCAATCGAGCCAGACAGATCCTCCAAGACCAGAAAGGCCATTTTGGTGCCTTTTTTGGTAAGCTTGTCCTTTTTTATCCTGACAATGCCAGCCATTGATATCTTTGACCTTTCCGGGACGGTAGAAAGTTTATCAGTCCCTACCATGCCAAGTCTTTTTATGTCCTGAGTATAAGAATCAAGTGGATGGCCACTGATGTAAAATCCAAGTGCCTCTTTTTCAAAGGCAAGCCTGTCCATTTTTTCCCATTCGGCCACATCTGGCATCTTAAAAGAGAACGCACTGTCTGACATGGCAAGAGGTGCGCAGTCGAAAAGACTTTTTTGACCAAGGCTCTTTTCCCTTTGTTTTTTATGTCCAAAGTCAATGGCCTCGTCAATGCACTCAAATAGTTGGGCACGTCCAAAACCAAAACAGTCCAAGGCCCCCGACTTTATCAGGCTTTCTATAACGCGCTTATTAACCTTTTTAAGGTCAATACGGCATAAGAAGTCCTTAAAGTCCTTAAAAGGTCCTTCACTTTCTCGTTCTTTGATTATTACCTGAATTGCGCTAGAACCCACATTTTTTACAGCGGCAAGGCCAAAGCGAATCTTGTCTTCTTCTATGGTAAAGTCTTCCTCACTTTTGTTTATGTCTGGTGGAAGCACCTCAATACCACTTGAGCGGCATTCTGCAAGGAATTTTACAACCCCGTCTGTGTTGCCAAGCTCGTTTGATAATAGAGATGTCATGAACGGGATACGGTAGTGGGTCTTCAACCAGGCAGTCTGATAGGAGATAAGTGCATAGGCGGCTGAATGGCTCTTGTTGAATCCGTACCCTGCAAATTTGGCCATGAGGTCGAAGATGGTCTCCGCCTTGTCTTTATCTATTCCTTTTTCAAGGGCCCCTTTCATGAATCTTTCTTTTTGGGCCTCCATTACTTCTGGAATTTTTTTACCCATGGCCCGTCTCAAAAGGTCGCCTTCCCCAAGACTGTAGCCGGCAAGTTCCTGGGCGATCTTCATGACCTGTTCCTGATATACTATTACGCCGTACGTCTCCTTAAGGATTGGCTCTAATTGGGGCAGAAGGTACTTTACCTCGCCCTGGCCGTGTTTCCTTTTTACAAAATCGCTAACCATTCCACTTTCTAGCGGCCCGGGCCGATGTAGTGCAATCAAGGCAATGAGATCGGTAAAGGATGTGGGTTTTAGCTGTCTCATCAGGTTCTTCATACCAGAACTTTCCAACTGGAAGACGCCTGTGGTGTCTGCCTTTTGAAGAAGCTGGAAGGTCTTTTCATCATCAAGGGGTATGAGCAAGGGATCGATTTCCTTTTTGTAATGTCTTTTAATAAGCTTGATTGCGGTATCAATTACAGTAAGGGTTTTAAGACCCAGAAAGTCAAACTTGATAAGGCCCACCTTCTCCACGTCCTTCATGTCGAACTGGGTGACTGTTTCCCCTTCCTGGCCTTTTGTCAGGGGAAGATACTCCACCATGGGCTTGTCAGATATGACCACTCCGGCTGCATGGGTTGACGAATGCCTTGGCAGCCCCTCAAGCGCCTTGGCAATAGTTAAAAGCCGTTCTATCTGCTGGTCGTTTTCGGCAAGTTCCTGAAGTTTAGGCTCGAGTTTTATCGCCTCATCAAGACTTATATTGGGCTTTTCAGGAATAAGCTTGGCGATCCTGTCGACTTCCTGGTATGTCATTCCAAGGCCGCGACCAACGTCTCTGATAACGGCCTTTGCCTTCATCTGGCCAAAGGTTATGATCTGGGCTACAAAGTCTTCCCCTCCGTACTTTTCAGTAACGTAACCAATGACCTCATCCCTTTTGGCCATACAAAAGTCAACGTCTATGTCTGGTAAAGAGATCCTTTCAACATTCAAAAAACGTTCAAAAAAAAGCCCGTATTTGACAGGGTCTATTTCGGTAATTCCCATTGAATAGGCTACAAGGGACCCTGCTGCAGAGCCGCGACCAGGACCAACAGGAATGCCATGAGACTTTGCCCAGTTTATGAAGTCTGCAACTATCAGAAAGTAAGAGGCAAAACCCCTGTCTTTTATTATTTCCAGTTCTTCCTCGAGTCTGCTGAGGTAGGTCCTTTCTTCTTCCTGGCTGAGATTAAGATGCCTTTTGCGTCTTTCAAATCCAAGCCTGGCCTGTCTATCAAACTCCTCTTCATAGGTCATTCCCTCTTTTATCTTAAAAAGGGGGAAGTGGTGTTTCCCTGTTTCTATCTCCACATCGCATCTGTTAACGATCTCCTGGGTAGCAGTTAGGGCCTCGGGACACCAGGAAAAACGCCTTTTCATTTCCTCAGGAGGTGCAAAGTAAAGGCTGTCTGTGGAAAATTTCATCCTTTTGGGATCGTTAACCGTCTTGCCTGTCTGTACGCAAAGAAGCACATCATGGGCATCGGCATCTTCCCTGTGAAGGTAGTGGCAATCATTGGTTGCAACTACAGGAACGCCAAGTCTTTTGGACAGGTCTAAGAGCGCCTCGTTTACCTCTTTTTGTTCAGGAATGCCGTTTTCTTGAAGTTCCAGATAGAACCTGTCTTTGAATATGCTTGCATAGGTTTCAGCAAGGGCATAGGCCTTTTTTTCGTTTTTCTTTAAAAGGGCATGGCTAATCTCGCCATGAAGACAGGCTGATAGGGCGATCAATCCTTCATTTAATTCCTGCAGTATTTCCTTGTCTACCCTTGGCTTGTAGTAAAAGCCTTCAAAGTTGGCTATTGTCACAAGCTTCATCAGATTTTTGTAACCGGTCTGATTCATGGCAAGCAGAACCAGATGAAATGCCGCCTCTGATTGGCTTCGCGCACTCCTGTCCTTTCTGCTTCCAGGTGCAACGTAGAATTCACAGCCTATTATGGGTTTGATATCAGCCTTTTTGGCAGCCTGGTAAAACTTAAGAACTCCATACATGTTTCCATGATCTGTGATTGCCACAGAATCGTAGCCATACTCTTTGGCCTTTGGAAACAGGTCTTTTAGCCTTATGGCACCATCGAGGAGACTGTACTCCGTGTGCAAATGAAGATGAGTGAATCTGGCCATGTCTGATCCTTAAAATATCAAGGGTTTACTCCCATTCAATGGTTGCAGGAGGTTTTGAGCTTATGTCATAGCAGACCCTGTTTACGCCTCTTACCTCGTTAATAATCCGGTTAGACATGCGCCCCATGATATCGTATGGAAGTTTTGTCCAGTCTGCAGTCATTGCGTCCAAGCTGTCAACCACCCTTATGGCCACAACATGATCATATGTCCTTTCATCTCCCATAACACCTACGGTCTTGATTGGAAGCAGAACCGCAAAAGACTGCCATACCTTCCAGTACCAATCTGATGCCTTCATCTCTTCAAGAACGATATGGTCTGCCTCCCTGAGTATATCAAGCCTATCTTTTGTTACCTCACCCAATATCCGAATGGCCAGTCCAGGGCCTGGAAACGGATGCCTGTTAATGAGTTCATAGGGCATGCCAAGTTCCTTGGCCACCTTTCTTACCTCGTCCTTAAAAAGCTCCCTCAATGGTTCTATAAGGGCAAGCTTCATCACCTCTGGCAGCCCTCCAACATTGTGGTGGCTCTTAATGGTTGCAGAGGGGCCTTTAAAAGACACGCTTTCAATCACATCAGGATACAACGTCCCTTGTGCCAAAAAGTCAACGTGTCCTATCTTGGAGGCCTCTTCTTCAAATATCTTTATAAATTCTTTGCCTATTATCTTTCTTTTCCTTTCAGGGTCTTCAACCCCCTTTAATTTTTCAAGAAAGCGTTCCTCTGCATCCACATAGACTACATTCAGGTCAAACTGCTTCAAAAAAGACAGCACGGTTTCCGGCTCGTTTTTTCTTAAAAGGCCGTTGTTCACAAAGACGCATACAAGTCTCTTGCCAATGGCTCTATGAATGAGAAGGGCGGTTACAGTGGAGTCAACTCCTCCTGAAAGAGCGCATACCACCCTGCCATCCCCCACCTTGTTTCTTATCTCTTCTACGGTACTGGAAACAAAGGATTTCATGGTCCAGTCAGGACTACATTTGCAAATTCTGAAAAGAAAGTTGGAGATAACATCCATGCCAATCTCGGTATGGGCTACCTCCGGATGGAATTGAACACCATAGATGGCTTTTTCTGTATTAGCCATGGCAGCAATAGGACAGGAACGGCTGTGGGCCAACACCCGGAAGCCTTTTGGCAGTTTTTCAACCTTGTCTCCATGGCTCATCCATACCTGATGGCCTGGTTGACCTGTTACAAGGCCGTGAAATATCTCGTCTGGTTCATCTATTATAAGCCTTGCATGTCCGTATTCTCTGTGGGAGCTCCTTTCAACAGCTCCACCCAAAAGCAAACTGGTAAGCTGCATTCCATAGCATATGCCAAGGACAGGAATGCCAAGGTCAAAGATTTCTTTGGATATCTTGGGAGCGTTGTCATCGTATACACTGGAGGGGCCGCCAGAAAGGATTATACCGTTTGGGGCCATTGCCTTGATCTTTTCCATGCTTATATTAAACGGGTGGATCTCACAGTAGACCTGGGCCTCTCTCACTCTTCTTGCGATAAGCTGTGTAGTCTGTGAGCCAAAATCAAGGACCAAGATATTTTGTTTTGGTGTCGATTGCATAACTTCCTCAAATAATTATAGTTTTTGGTAATAAAACAGGATGAATGAAATTTAATCTTGGCAAATACTAACTGATATTATGGAAAATAAAAAGTGCATAAAGTTGAGAAGAAAAATTGACTGTGGTAAGGTGATTTCTATGGACGACAACTCTAAAAGGCCCAAAAGGGCGGACTTCTGCAAGGATGCAGAGGATAAAAAAAGGACTGGCTCGAACCTGTCTAAGGATGAAAAAAGACCTGGTTCGAAGGTTTTACACACAATCGAATCGCAAAAGGGAGAGACAATGTCAGAAGATGATTCTGACAGGCCTTTTCCTTCTCAAAAGGCCCTTGAAAAAGAGATAAGCGAGTATCTTGCCAAAAAGTATGGGGGAAGGGTCAAGGTGATCTCCCAGATGGTGTTTCCAGGCCAGACAAAGACAGACGAGACAGACCAGGCCCAGGAACAGGTAAAGAAAAAAGGGGCTCTTGTTAACTTCAATATAAAACCTAAAGATTTAGAAGATTATCTGCATCAGTATGTTGTTAAGCAGGATGAGGCAAAGGCGGTTCTTGCCACTAAGATATGTACCCATTTTAATAAAATTGCCTATCTTGAAAAAAGAGGAAGACACAGACAGCCTGTTGGTGGCATAAAGAATAACATAATTCTTATTGGCCCTACAGGAGTGGGGAAAACCTATCTGATAAAGCTGATAGCAGCAAGGCTCGGAGTTCCTTTTGTGAAGGGTGACGCCACCAAGTTTAGCGAGACCGGTTACGTAGGTGGAGATGTTGAGGATCTTGTCAGGGATTTGGTCAAGGAGGCAGATGGAGACATAGAAAGGGCCCAGTATGGAATTATCTACATAGATGAAATTGACAAGATTGCTGCCACTGAGGGACTGCGTGGACCAGATGTGTCAAGGTCTGGTGTTCAAAGGGCGCTTTTAAAACCTCTTGAAGAGACCGAGGTGGATCTCAAGACGCCCCATGATCCCATTTCTCAGCTTGAGGCGATTGAACATTTTAGGAAGACCGGTAAGAGGATGAAAAAAGCCATCAACACCAGAAACATCCTCTTTATTGTAAGCGGTGCCTTTTCTGGTCTTTCCGAGATCATAAAAAAGAGGCTTTCAAAGCAGGGCATCGGGTTTGGGGCAGACCTTGATCTACAGGATGAACAAGAGTGGCTAAAGAAGATCAAGCCTCAAGATCTGGTGGAATTCGGTTTTGAAAACGAGTTTATTGGCAGGCTTCCAGTAATTGCAGTGCTGGAGGAGCTGACCGAAGACGATCTTTTTGAGATATTAAAGAACCCCAAAAGCCCTGTCATAGTGAGCAAAAAGCAGGATTTCAGGGCCTATGGGATAGATCTGAAGTTTGAGGAAGATGCACTTAGGCTTCTTGCAGCCCAAGCCTTCCAGGAAAAAACAGGTGCCAGGGCCCTTGTCAGTGTGCTTGAACGGGCGCTTCTGCCGTTTGAAAAGGCACTGCCTTCCACAGACATCGATTTTCTAGTGGTAACCCGGCAGCTGGTAGAAGATCCGCAAAAGGCCCTTGAAGAGCTTCTTGGAGAGCCGCACAACCCGGATCGAATCAAGCATTACGAGGCTATAGTTCATCATGAAAAGGAACTTATAATCGACCAGCTAGACATTGGGCAGCTGGTATCATGGAAAGAGCAGGACATCGTGTTGAATGACAGGAGAAAGGAGCTGATTGCCCATTTGTGTCTCAAGGATGACATGACTGTACAGGAGGCTGCCTCGAACGTCCTGTTCTGGATTCAGCAGATCAAAAGCTATGAGACTTCGTTTTTAAACCGTTGTGATATTGCAATTACCTTTGATGATGCAGCAATAGACAAGATACTCGATGCCTGCAGATTTGATCCGGCGAGTCTTTATACTCAGTGCGAACGTTTGACATCCATTCTGGAGTATGGACTTACTCTCATTCGGGAGCGTACCGGCCAGGCAGAGTTTAACGTACCTTCTGATGCAGTTGAAAATCCTGAACTTTTCATAAATCGACTTATCCGCATCTGTTACGAATCCAAAAATTAGGAGAAGATTCTATGGGTGGTAGTAACAAGCCGGTGGTACTTTTGGTGGATCACAAGCCTGAAGCACGAGAGGTCTTCACACAAATAGCCAAAGAGTTTCCATTTGATCTGATTGTGGCAGAAGATGGACAGGCTGGTTTTGATATTGCCAGAGAACAAGAACCAGACCTCATCGTTATAAGAAAAAATGTTCCGGTCCTCAATGCCCAGTCGGTAAGTGTACTGCTCAAGCAATCAGCGGCTACCGATAAGATACCGATACTTGTAATCTGTCCTGACTATTCTCCTGAGGATCAGGAAAAATTTCAGGATGCAGGATGTAACGATTGTATTAAGGATGTCAAGGAAGTTGACATTGTGGTTTCCAAACTTAAGGAGTGGCTTGCCCTATGATGTTTCCTGAGTACAGACCAAGAAGGCTTAGACAGACAGACAGGTTTCGTTCACTTGTCAGGGAAAACTGTATATCAAAGGAACATCTGATATATCCCCTCTTTGTTGTTCCAGGCAAAAAAGTCAAGGAACCTATAGATTCTATGCCTGGTGTTTTTCAGATGTCTGTGGACAATATAGTTGAAGAGGCCAAGGAGGTCTTTGATCTTGGCATTCCAGCAGTACTTCTCTTTGGAATCCCAGAAAAAAAGGATGAAACAGGCTCACACGCATGGATAAGATCTGGCATTGTTCAAAAGGCAATACAGGCAGTAAAAAGGTCTGTACCAGATCTTCTTGTTGTTACAGATGTGTGTTTGTGCGAATATACATCCCATGGTCACTGTGGAATTGTAGTGAAAGAAAAAAAGGATGTCTTTCGCATAGACAACGATGCTACCCTTGAACTTCTGCAAAAGGTTGCCCTTTCCCACGTCAGGGCAGGCGCTGACATGGTTGCGCCTTCAGACATGATGGACGGCAGGGTAGGGGCCATCAGAGAGGCGCTGGATGACAATGGTTTTGAAAGCGTTCCCATCATGTCTTATGCAGTAAAGTATGCCTCCAGTTTTTATGGACCATTTAGGGATGCTGCAGAATGTGCCCCCCAATTTGGTGACCGTCGTTCATATCAGATGGACATTGCCAACAGCAGAGAGGCACTAAGAGAGGCCACCCTTGATATGGAAGAAGGGGCAGATATCCTAATGGTCAAGCCAGGCATGCCCTATCTTGATATTATCAGTCTTCTCAGACAGGAGTTTACCCTTCCGATCGCGGCCTATCAGGTAAGTGGAGAATATTCCATGATCAAGGCTGCTGCCCACAATGGCTGGCTTAATGAGGAGCTTGTGATATACGAGTCCCTTATGGCATTTAGAAGGGCAGGCGCAGACATTATCATTACCTATTTTGCCAAGGACTTTGCACGGTCCTCACTCTAGTGGCCTTTGGCCACAGGGCCTTTCAAGCTTCAGACATAAGGGCTACAGGGTCTTTCTTATGGGCCAGGCCTTGGCCCTGTTGGGGACATGGGTCCAGGGAACGGCCCAGCGCTGGCTTGTTCTGGAGCTTATGGGCGACCCCTTTTACGTTGGGCTCCTAGGCGCAGTTGCCAGCCTACCCATCCTCTTTTTTTCCCTAGCTGGTGGAATCCTTGCCGACCGCGTACCCAAGGTATCCTTTCTCATATCTGTTCAGATACTGATGATGATCCAGGCGATTATATTCGGCTTGCTAATAGACCTTGAGGCCATATCGTTCTCAGCGATTCTCTGTCTTGCCCTGGTTCTTGGAACTGGAATGGCATTTGAAGTACCAGCCAGACAGTCTCTTATTTATGATTTGGTAGGTAGACAGGACATAACCAACGGTATAGCTGTACATTCTGTAGCGTTCAACATGGCACGATTTGGAGGGCCCGCCCTTGCTGGATTGCTTATGCAGGCAGGTCTTATGGCCGATTGTTTCTATTTTAAGGCTGCTTCAGCTATCGCTGTTATCCTAGGCCTGTTGTATGTGAAAAATAGATATCCAGATTTTAACCGGCCTTTGAGAAAAAATGTGGGTTCACCTCTTGGAGATATCGGAGAGCTGGTCTCCTTTGTGATAGAAAAAAGGCCAGTGTTTTTTATCCTCTTAAACATAATGGCTTTTGGCATCTTGCTTTTGCCTTATTCCATTTTGTTGCCGTCCTTAGGCCGGGATGTTCTGGGGTTAAATGCAAAGCTCTATGGATTCATGTGTGCTGCAAACGGCCTAGGTGCCCTTGTAGGAGCTGGTTTTGTAGCCCAGTTTGGACACTTGAAAAACAGGAGAAAATGGTGGCGTCTAGGAGCTGTATTGTTTCCTGCATCACTAGTTGCTGTATCGTTTAGCAGAGACTTTGTCGATGCCTGCCTGTTTCTCTTTGTAAGCGGATTTGTCATGGTTATATGTTCTACAAGCGCTATAAGCCTGCTTCAACTCTTTTCTAGGGATGAACTAAGGGGCAGAATAATGGGACTTTTTACAATGTCTTTTATGGGGCTTTTCCCGTTTGGAAGCATTATGCAGGGGAAGTTTGCCTCAGTCTTCGGCATAAGACAGACTATCTTGTTCTGTGCCATTGTAGCGCTTGTCATCTCTGTGCTGCTCCTTTTTCTTCAGAGACGAGAAAAACAATCTTGAAATCGGCCTTGGTGTTAGTCTAGTAAAGTCGTCTTTTAAACAAAAAACCCGCAATGGCTAGAGAGACAATTCCTATGATTGCCATGGGAATGTACTGGGTCCAGAGCAGATCAAAACCAGCCCCTTGAAGAAAGACCGATCTGACGATGACGAGGATGTAGCGCATTGGATTTAGAAGGGTGAGATCCTGGACAAACTTTGGCATGTTGGCAATAGGGGTGGCAAAGCCAGACAAGACAACCGAAGGAACCAGAAACATAAACGCCCCCATGAGACCCTGCTGCTGGGTCAGAGAGATGGAAGAGATCATAAGTCCTATGCCGATTGCAGAAAGCAGAAATGTAAAAAGGCCAGAGTAGAGCACAAGCAGGCTTCCTCTAAGCGGGATCTCAAACCAGTAACAGGTGGCAATTATGATAAAGGTGCCCTCTACAAGTCCAATAATAAGACCTGGCAGGGATTTCCCAATCAGGATTTCAAAAGGTGTCATGGGAGTAACCAGAAGTTGATCAAAGGTTCCTGCCTCGCGTTCCTTTGCTACAGAAAGGGCCGTTACTTCAAGGGTGACAACAATTGTTAGAAGAGCGACTATTCCCGGAATTATAAACCAGTGAGAGTCTAGCATCCGGTTAAACCATGAGCGTGTTATCAGCCTTGCAGGAGAAGACCCCACACCGTTTTTTTTAGCCCAACTCCTGTTAAAGTCAGCGACAATGGTATGTACGTAGTTCAATGCAATCAAGGCGGTATTCGAGTTTCGACCATCTAGTATTACCTGTAGATCTCCATGTCCTCCCTTTAATATATCTTTTGAGAATTCTTCATGGAAATGCAACACCAAAAGTGCCTTTTTCAGACTTATTACCGGAGATATCTGGTCGTCCGACTGCAGGCCCCCAATTATCCTAAACACCCTTGAGCCCTTGAATCTGGCTATGATCTGGCGTGAAATCTCTCCCTGGTCTTCATTGTATATGGCAACTGGTACATCCTTTAGATCAAAGGTGGCAGCATATCCAAAAACTATGATCTGGGCTATTGGAGGAAGAATAAGAACCATGCGGCTTTTCCTGTTTTTGAGGATTCCAATGAATTCCTTGATTGTGAGTGCGAGTATCCTTCTTAACAAAGTGTCTTCCTTCCTAAATGAGCCTCTTGTGGGATTTTTTCTTGATTATCATAAAAAACAGTGCTGCCATTATGGCCAGATAACAACAGTTAACTATGTAGATGGGCCAGATGTTACCAGCAAGAAAAAGACTCTGAAGTATGCTTACAAAATACCTTGCTGCAACTATATAGGTTATGATCTGAATTGGAAGTGGCATGGAGTTGATGTCAAATACAAAGCCTGAAAGCATAAAGGCCGGCAGAAAGGTGATCACAATGGCAATCTGTCCGGCAACAAACTGACTGCCTGCCGCTGTGGATATTATTAATCCGAGGGCTATGGCAGTTAGCATAAAAAGGGCTGAGGCCAATCCAAGTGCAAGGTAGGAACCTCTAAAGGGGACATGGAATATGACTATAGAAATGAATACCGAAAGTGCCATCCCTCCCATGCCCAGGAAAAAGTAGGGGATGACTTTCCCAAGTATTATCTCTCTTATCCTTACCGGCGTTACAAGAAGGGCCTCCATGGTTCCCCGTTCCCATTCCCTTGCTATCACCATCGAAGTAAGCATTCCTCCTATCAGGGTCATTATCACTGCAATCAGACCTGGAACCAGAAAATTTCTGCTTCTGACGGCTGAATTGAACCATATCCTGTGTTTTATGTTAACTGGTACAGAAAGCAGCTTGCCTTTGGCTTTGGCATAGGAGGCTATCCATTTCATCCACACCCCCGTGATGTAGCCCTGGACAATTCTGGCCTGATTGGCATCAACTCCATCTACTATTACTCCTATTGGAGCCTCTGCACCGCCAAGCAACCTTCTGGTAAAGTCGCTTCTTGTCCAGACTATACCCATTATTTTCCTTTGGAGAAGTGCGGATTCTGCCTGTTGAACGGACTGGAAAAAGACCGGATTGAAGTACTCGGATTCCATAAAGCCTGCAACAAATGCATTTGTTTCTGGTCCAGGCTGCTCAATCACAATGCCAATTGGAACGTGTTCCGCATCCAAGGAGACACCGTATCCAAAAATCAGCAGGAGAACCACTGGAAGGAAAAAGGCAATTCCGATGCTTGACGGATCCCTCAGGATCTGATGGATCTCCTTTTTTATGAGCCCTCTCAGACGCATTCTTGCAAGTTTTTTTTCTGTGCTGGAGGAATAGCTGCCCATCCTCAGGCTCCTTCCATCTCTATCAGGGTTATAAAGGTGTCTTCCATGGTCGGGTTTGTAATGCCAGGGGGATGAAATCTTTTTTTCAGTTCTTCGGGTGTTCCCTGGGCAAGGATGCGACCCCGCTTCATGATAACGATCCTGTCACAGTATTCAGCCTCTTCCATAAAATGGGTCGTAACCATAATGGTTACGCCAGCATCTGCCAGAGAATTTATATGGGCCCAAAACTGTCTTCGGGCCAATGGATCCACGCCAGAGGTAGGTTCATCCAGAAAAAGGATATCTGGTTCGTGCATGAGGGCGGCAGCAAGTGCGAGTCGCTGCTTGTAGCCTAGAGGAAGGTCCCGACTTATGCTATTGGCTTCATCCTTAAGGTCAAAGGCCTCTAGGGCCCAATTTATCCTTTCTTCCTGTTTTTTGCCAAAAAGTCCATAGGCACTGGAAAAGAAGCGGAGATTTTGTAAGACAGTAAGATCAACGTACAGTGAAAATTTCTGTGCCATGTAACCTATTCTTTCTCTTGCCTTGGCGCGTGCCTTCCTAAGATTTTTCCCTGCAACGTACAACTGGCCTTCAGAGGCAGGAAGAAGACCACATAGCATCCTAAAGGTAGTGGTTTTGCCAGCACCATTTGCACCAAGAAGTCCAAAGACCTCCCCCCGTCTTACACTAAAGCTGATTCCTGCAACCGCATAGAAATCACCAAAACGTCTCTTCAGGTTTTTGACTACTATTACCTCTTCATCACCTTTGCCCGCTACCTTTCTGTGGGTTATAGTCTTGAACTTCACGCTTCTTCCAAGTTTTTTGAGCCTTTCTTTTAACAGCCATATGAAGGCATCTTCCAGCCTGGGTTCCGACTCGGTAATCTCCACCGTTTGTTCAAGGCCAAAAAACTCACGAACAGCCTCGGGCTCCATTGCTTCTGTTGTAACCAGCCTTATTCTTTCACCAAGGATAATGGCGTCTATAACCTCATCCCTGTTGGCAAGACTGCGTTGAAGTGCCCGTTTTTTCTGAGGGGCCGGTTTCAACATGAAACAGTGTCCTGAAAGGGGCTTGCTGAACCTGTCTGGCACACCTTGGCCCATTACGTGTCCCTCGTGCATAAGAATTACTTCCTGACATCGTTCAGCTTCGTCCAGATAGGCCGTGCTTAAAAGGACACTCATCCCCTCTTGTTCAACCTGTGAATAAACTATCTCCCAAAGTTCTCTTCTGGAAACCGGATCCACTCCAACAGTGGGTTCATCAAGAATAAGCAGCCTGGGAGGCTTGAGCAGAGTGCAGGCAAGGCCAAGTTTTTGTTTCATTCCACCTGAAAGCCTGCCTGCTAGTCTGCCCATAAAAGGGGCAAGGCCGGTCATATCCATCAGTATCCTGTAGCGGTCTTCTCTTTTTTCAGGCTCTATTCCCAACAGATCAGAATAGAGCTCCAGATTTTCTCTTACCGTGAGGTCTTCATACAGACCAAACCTTTGAGGCATGTAACGGATGTTGGTCTGGACATCCAGAAAGTGTTCTGTTGCATCAAAGCCAAGCACCTGAACGCTACCACTGTCTGGAACAAGAAGACCGGCACAAAGACGCATGAATGTGGTTTTCCCTGCACCATCAGGACCTATAAGGCCTGTAACCACGCCGGATTTCACCTTGAAAGTGCAATCATGAAGGGCAACTATCTCTTTGTTTCCGGAAAAGAAACTTTTTCTTAGATTTTGGGCTACAATGCAGTAACCCTCATCATTATCGCGTGCCCTGGACATGTTTTTGGCCTACGACTGTTGGCCTTGGTCTTTGCATATGGTTGACGGATCGAATGGCCCTTGATGTCTTGTTTTTGCAGTATCAATTTGTACGGTTGCAGGCATGCCAAGGCGCAACTTGTTTTGAGGATTGCATACGTAAATCCTCACCTGGTAGACCAGACGTGTTCTAAGATCCGGGGTTTCCACATTCCTTGGGGTAAACTCGGCAGTGGGAGAGATATAGCCTACCCATCCATCAAATTCCTCATCTGGGAAACTATCCACGGTCACCTCAGCCTGCATTCCAAGGGCGATTTTTCCAAGATCAGGCTCTGGGATATAGGCTCTCACCCACAAAGGGGTGGTAAGGGCGAGGGTAAATACTGGCCTTTCTGGAAAGGCCATGTCTCCGGGCTGAAGTATCCTGTCTCTGATAATGCCAGCTGCCGGTGCATAAAGCTTTGAGTCCTTGAGTTTTTCCCTTGCAAGTACAAGGGCATGTTTTAGGGATTCGAGTCTGGCCTCTGCAGCCTTTACATCTTCCTTTCTTGGCCCTTCAAGGGCAAGGGAATAGAGTTGTTTTGCTTCTTCAAGCTCTGCCAGGGTCATATCAAGACGTGCCTTGGCATCGTCCAGTTTCTGCCTTGAAACGAACCGGGTTGCCGAAAGTTTTTTGACTCTTCCGTAGGTTATGCGGGCATCCCTTACGGCCGCCTCTGCCTTAGTAACCCGAGCCCGTGCAGCCTTGATTTCTTGGGGCCTTGAGCCTGCATGCAACTTTGCCACTATCTGTTTCTGGGCATTTACTTCATTTTCAAGTTGGGCCACTGTTGCCTTGAGCCTTGCATCATCAAGCACACCAAGCAGATCTCCTGCCCTTACCACAGCACCTTCATCAACAAGGAGCCTTTTGATCCTGCCTTCGTCAAAAAAGGCCAGCTGGACCTGTCTTATGTCTACGTTTCCATATATGGTGACTATATTTCCCTTATTCCTGCTTTCCTTTTTTTGATAAACAACATAGGTGATTACAGCAGCCAAAATCAGAATTATCAAAATAATCGCTGTCTTTTTTTTATCCATTTTTCTACCTGTCCTCTCCCCTATTTAATGGACCAGCAGATCTTCCAAGGCCTTCAGATCGGCCTCTGCAAGAGTTCCTGATGCACTCTTTAGCATTATTCTGGCCTTTAGATGATTGTAAAGGGAATGGTAATACTGTTGGCAACTTGCAAGGTACTTGTCCGTCATGTCAAGCACGTCAATAACGTCCCTTGTCCCCACCTGATAGCCCATGCTTGTGGCATCCATAGATACCTTTGCAGATTCCATGGCGGTTTTGGCTGCATCTATCTGGGCGACACTGTCCTTGAGTGTCAAAAAGGCGTTTTTTGTTTCTAGGGTGACCAGATCCTTTAGATATTCAAGCCTGTGCCTGGCAGCAATGGCCTTTTCTTCTGCCTTTTGGGTATTGGCTCCAATTGCACCACCAAGATAGATTGGGAAGGTAAACTTGAAAATTCCATGGGCCTCTCTATAGATCACATCTGGCAAGAACTGACCGTTGGCATAGCTGGCTGCTGCTTCCAAGTCAATACGCGGCCATCTGGCACGCCTTTCATGTTCTATCTTTTGGGTGGCAACGGCCAATCGTTTTTGTGCTTCCTTTAGTGTTGGCTGATTTTCAATGGCTGCCCTTATCCAGGCCTCTGGCGTATCAGGTTCTGGAAGTCTAGGCCTGAACTTTTTTATATCAGACACGTCCTCTACCTGGGTATGCGAGATGATCGAAAGGTTCGTTCGTTTTAATGATACAAGATTTTTTGTATTCACAACCACAGCTTTTGCAGCATTGTAACGTGCCTCTGCCTCTTTGACTGATACTATATCTCCCGTACCCACTTTAAGAAAATTTCTGGCCCTCTCAAGTATCTTGGCATCCAGTCTTACCCTGTCCTTTGCCACCCTAAGGGCTGCCTTGGCATCTAAAAAGTCCAGATAGGCAAGGGCCAGCCTCCTGATAAGTTCTTGTTTTGCATAAAGAAGCTGAGCCTCCTGGGCACTTATAAGATTTTCAGCCATCTTCAGGCTCACATACGCCTGGCCGTTAAAGATAGGTTGGATCAACCTTGCTCCGTAGTTGTCGCCCCAATAATCCTTTTTGATGTCGCTTGGGCCTATGCCAGATATATTTTTGTCATAGTAGCCTTGGCCCATCTGGGCCTCTAGTCTAGGCATGAGCTGGGAACGTGCCAAAGGTTTTTCCTCAGTGGATGCCTTAAGTTCCGCCTGTGCCTCTTTTAAAAGGGGATCTTTTTTTACAGCGTGTTGGTAAAGGCTCCAGATGGTGTCAGAAGCAAGACAGATGTTGATAAAAAAACACAGGGACGTAAAGGAGATAACAAAGACTAGAATAATAGTACTTACCAAAGGATTATAAAAAATTTTCATATGTGATTTTCCTGACAAGGTCTTTCCAGTACCTTTATCTCAAATTAATTGCTAAACTGATTTATATCTCCTTAAGATAAACAAATAGCAAATAATTTTTAGTTTACCAATTTTGCCAAGTGATTTCACCGTAAATATATTTGTCCCATTTTTGTTGGCATACTTCATTTTGTTGATAACTTTTTGGAGTCATGGCAAAAATTGGAAAAAACTCAAGTAGGAAAGATCTTTAAAGATTAGATATCTTGGGCAGATGGATTTTGTGAAGTCAACATCTTGACAGGAATTTCCCCCTTGAAGGACTTTATGTGGAGATCGCGTTGCGGAAAGGGAATTTCAATATCTTCTTCATAAAGTGCGTTGTAAATCAGTATCAAAAATTTAGAGGCGGTTTTGTTCGGATGCATAATGGTTGTCCCTTTTATCCAAATTCTCAAATGGAAATTTATACTACTATCTCCCATATCCACCATAGTGACAGAAGGTTTTCGTCTCTTGGAAATGTACAGGTCCTTAAACCCGCTATTCGACACTGCCTTTAGTGCCACATCTATAACTTTCTGGGGATTTGTTCCATATGCAACGCCAAAGGGAATAATAAAACGCCTGATATCGTCATTCATGGTCCAGTTAATTACCCTGTTTTGAATAAAATCCTGGTTTGGCACAATAACATCTATGTTATCATTGGTAGTAATGGTCATGGAACGCATTCTCAAATCCGTGACCCGTCCCCTTAGTTTTTCATCAAATTCTATGTAGTCTCCAATCTTTACACTCCTTTCAAACATAAGGATTAATCCAGATATAAAGTTGGACACCACATTTTGAAGTCCAAAACCAATGCCAACAGACAAGGCACCGGCTACAAGGGCAAAGGATGACAGGTCAATACCCAGAACCTTCAAGGCGATCAAAAAACAAAAGGTGACAATGGCATAGTAGCCCAAGTTGGCAAGAAGCGTCCTTGTAGATGTGGTTACCGTTCTGCTTGTAAGAGTGATTCGCTGGATGTTTCTTTTATAAAAGTTTCCTATAAAAAATCCTGTGATAAAGATTACAACAGCGATAAGCAGTTTTAATATGCTAATGGGTGTGCCATTGATTGATACAATCGGTTCGTTGATGGTTCTGTAGAATTTGGCAATGAGTAACCGTATCTCCTGAAGGGTCTGACCATGAAATGTCCTGGCCTTTCCCAAGACCAGGGTCTCCATCTCGTCCAGCAACAGGGATAGGTCATTGCTTAAAAAATGGCCGTTTTCTACAAGATTCCCTAGGTTGATTAGTTGACTTGCAGTCTTAAAAAGTGCCTTGTCCTGCTGTTGAAGTTCATAGCTGAATCTCAAGAACAGGGTTACAAGTTTCTGAAATATCAGCTGTTCCTTGCTGTTTTTAAGCTTCAGAACCGTTTCTTTTAATCTTTCTGCATCTTTTTCTTTATTTAAAAGGTTAAGGCGTTCTATCTCGATTTGTATAAGCTGGATGCGAGAGTCTATCTTGTTTATTGACTCGTCTAACTTTGCCAAGGTTGAATCTATTTCTTTAATGTCAAAGCGTAGTTTTGGCAAAGATTCCACAAGGGCCTTTGGAGTCGCATCCATTGCCTGTGTCAGCTTTTTGAGACGAAGCTGAAAAAGATCCAGTTCTTTTTTATAGAAGGCATACTGGAGCTGCAGGGTAAGTAACAAAGGATCATTTTTTGACAGACTATCTATTTGAGCTTTTAGTATTTTTAACTTGTTACCTGTTTCCTTTGTCTTGTCTTGCAGCTTTGCCCGTTCCAATGACCAGTTGATAAAAGTCTGAAACAGGGCTTTGTATTGATCCAGATTCGACGGTGGCGTTACCTTAAGGTCAGATTCAGGTTTTTGGGTTGTAAGAGATAACAGTTTCTGAACAAGGGCCTTTTGAAGCAAAACGTCTTCTTTTGAGGCATTTGAGGATGTGATTTGAGACAGAAGTTTTTGATAATAGGCAGGATCTCCCTTAAGAAGGGCCTCGTCTATTAAAGCAGCATGTATTGGTACAAGAGGAGAGGCTAGAGATATGAAAACCAGCCCAGCTAAAAAGACAGCCCTTGTCCATGTGGCGTATTTTTTTCCGATTTGAAGAGTTGTTTTTATCATATGCTCTTTACACCGGATACCAATATACCCATGGTCAGAAACAAATACCATAGCAATCTTTTCACTCATAGGGATGTATGGGAAGATGCCATTGAAACAGCACGTGGAATATTACAGCTTACACGACTCCCCGATCTTGTAATATCCTTTGCTTCACAAACCTGCTGGATTAGACTCCCGATGAAGTCTATGAAATTGCCATGCTGCTATGGCAGTTTAGAGGAATAAAGTGAAGGCCATCAAAAGATGCCATATCCTCTGCAAGAATAGGGGACCGCTTCAGGTTTTCTTGATATTTTTGTGTATTTCATGCCTTTTGCCAAATCCTAATCTGCAGGCCGCCTCCTATAAACTCCATGTGGCAGTCAAGGGAGTAGAGGGCAAAATAAAAAGGAATGTGCTGTCCCTTTTGGAGATATATCGGGAAAAGGATGATGAACACCTCAGCCCCGCAAGGATTGAGTTGCTTTTTAAAAAGGGTTACCAGGATATCAAAAGAGCATTGGAGCCATTTGGTTACTTTTCGCCAGAAATAAAAGGAAAACTAAAAAGGAATCGGGAAAAGGGGCTATATTACGTTACCTACCACATAGAAAAAGGAAAACCAAGCCGCATAAAGCATATTGAAGTAAAGGTTGCAGGCCCTGGTAGCAACTATTTTTCCAAACTTGTCCCATCTTTTAAAAAGGGAGACAGGTTCGATCAGATAAAATATGAAAAATTCAAAAAAGAGCTTTTAAACAGGGCCAGGGCTCAAGGATTTCTCGATGCGACATTTAAAAGGCATGAGGTATTGATTGATAAAAAAGAGGCAACCGCTGCAATTTATCTCCACCTGGAAACAGGTCCAAGGTACCGTTTTGGTAAGATCGAATTTAGAGATACTTCATTGTCAAGTAAATTTCTCAAAAGATATGCCCCATTTAAGCCTGGAGATCCTTTTGATATTGCAAAACTGGCAAAATTCCGCTCAAGGCTTTTGGATTCAGACTACTTTCAAGATGTCAGCATAGATTATTCAAGAGATAGGACCAGCCAGGATAAACGGATTCCCTTGTTTGTAACCTGTCCCATGAAAAAACCAAATGTATTCAGGCTGGGCCTGGGATATGTTTCTGACACGGGGCCTAGGATGAGCCTGGAGTGGCAGAGAAGGTATCTTGGGACAAGGGGACATCATTTCAGGACGAAGTTCCAGTTTTCAACAGAAGAGACACTCATGTCTGGGGAATACTTTATTCCTCTTGACAGACCTTACAGCGATTACCTTTCTCTAAGGCCGTTCATTGAACACTATGACACGGAATCACGAAAAGGTTGGAAGTATAACGTGGGACTTCTCTACTCCCAGACTGTTTCTAACGGCTGGAGACGCAATGCTGGAATAAACCTTGGATACGAAAACTACGAGACAGGAGGGGAGAAGAGTGACAACAGGGAGCTTATTCCTTTTATCTCTTGGTATAAATCTGTTTCAGACAATGTACTTTATGCAAACCGGGGCTATTCTGTAAAATTTGGACTGAGCGGTGAAATCGGAGGGGTGTTTGCCAACACCTCTTATCTCAGCTCTTTTTTTAATACCAAGGTGATAAGGCGTTTTGCCAAAGACTACCGGTTCATAACGCGTCTTGATCTTGGT
>JAMOVK010000032.1 GCA_027067775.1 Deltaproteobacteria bacterium | reverse complement strand
AAAGGCGTATTAAAGCAAGAACCGCTTCCAATGGATTAATGATTATGAATAGGGAAAATACAGAACAAAGAGATTCTATAAGGATTAAGGACAGGGTTCTTTTATCTTACCATCCCGTTACCCCAGAAGAATTTAAGTCAAGGGTGCGCGAATACATGGAAGGCGTTGAAGACCCATGGGTAGACTCTTGCCACCCTACCTTTCAGAAAGACATTAAGAAACATCTCAAAAACATCAAAGACAGGGACAAGGATCTTGCAGCAGTCCTTGAGATTGTAGATCAAAAACTGAACATGATACTGGGGCTCATTGGCACTGAGGAAATGTGTGACAGGGGTAGCGTACCAAACAAGCTTTACAAGGTTGATCTTAGTGCAAAGGGTCTTGGCTTTCTTGCCAAAGAAGAACTTTCAAAAGGCACAATTCTCAGTCTATCAATAGGGCTTCTTCCGGAACACTATTTTTTTACCTGCTTTGGACAAGTGGTACGCACAGAAAAAAAGAGTGATGGCTGGTTTGCTGGACTGAAGTTCATTTGGATAACCGAAGATGATAAGGAAAAACTTATCGAACACATATTCAGCCGTCAGGTGCTGCATCTTCGAATGAGACGTTTGCAAAAAGAAAAGAGAGAAAAAAAACAGGATTGACCTTTTCAACTAAACAACTGAAGAACCGTTGAATACCTTTTGGTAAATTTCAAAGGTTTGCCTGGCACTCTTCTCCCAGCTAAATTCTTTTGCCCTTTTCTCCCCTTTGGCTACAAGTTCGTTTCTCAAGTTTTCGTCCATGCAAACAGTCTTTATACCCTCTGAAATATCCCTTATGTTACGAGGATCCACTAAAAGTGCAGCCTCTCCCGCTACCTCTGGCATTGATGAACAATTTGAAGTAATGACTGGGACCTTAGCCGTGAAAGCTTCAAGAATTGGAAGGCCAAAGCCCTCATAAAGACTTGTAAATACAAGAGTTTGTGATTGATAAAGCCACGGATATACCTCTTCTACCTCCCCAAGCCAAAAGACGTTATCTATTTTTGAAATTTCTTTTTTATCTATCAAATTTATGGAGCCTATTATCAAAAGCATAATGTCTTGACCCGTGGCCTTCCTGGCAAGATCAAATGCCCGTGCTATGACAGAGATGTTCTTTCTGCGATCCTTTGATGAAAAAGCAAGTAGATACGGCAGTTGCGGAATACCTCTTTTTTTAAGCTCCCTACGAACGTAAAGTTTGGCATTTCTTGCATCCTCTGTCATGACATTTATATTGGTTGCCAGATGCACCACATCTACCCTACCCTTATTGATGTCAAACGTTGAACATAGATCCTTTTTGGTAGCCTCTGATACACAGATGAAGTGATTTGCCCTCTTAACTGCTCTTTCAAAGGGACGTAATCTTGATCTGGGATACAGGTGGGGAAGCTTGTAACGCCTGAGATCATGAACGGTCAAAATTTTTACACCTTTAAACTTACGTGGCATAAAATGATGAAAACAGTGATACATTTGATAATGGCCTGCGATTGATTCCAGGGAGGGTATTGCAAGAATTTCCCAAATACTTTCAAGCCATCTGAACTTTATACAAGTGCTCTTGAGATTTAACCTTGCCTGCTGTTGCCTAGAGAGTTTTTGAAAAAAGGTATCAGTTTGCCGTTTGTAGCGCTTTTGAAAAAAAAGGGTCATGTCAACTGGCAGATTGAGATTTGAAAACTCATTTATGAGGCCTGTGCCAAAGGTATAAAAACCAGAATACGGGTTTCTCACAACTGCATCCCAATCAAACAGAACCGACAGCCTTTTCATTTCCTTTGGCTCACCTTGCTTATCACCTTGTTCAGCAGGCCATGAAAATCCTTTTGCCAAGGTACATGGTACCTGCAATAGGCTAGAAAAAGTCGTTGGGTAACCTCTTGCGTAGACCCTGTCAACTTTTCAAGAGATCTTGCCATGACTGCAAGGTCTTTGATGCGGAGTCTATCTGGAACAGTATTTAGAAACCTGCTAGAGTCCAGATCAAATATCATTAGATCCTTGCGATCCTGTGACAAAACAAAGTTGGTTATCTTGCAGTCACCATGAAATACACCCTTTTGGTGCATATCCCATATAAAAAAGGCAAGAGTGTTTATCATATGGTGAGATTCGGTCTTGTCCCGAACAGTATCTTTTATCTGCTGTTTTGTAGAAGCAACCTCGTTATTCCATGGATATACTATAAAACCATAGATCTTATTCCACGGATTTGGTGTTTGAATGGCAACTATTGGTAAGAGGGTGTTGATACCAAGATAATGAAGGTGCCATGAGGCATTCCATGCCTTTATTGCCCGTGGCAGTCTAACCAAATATGACAAGCTCTTGAGACTACCTGAACTTCGATAGCATTTTATAAAATAGGGACGGTCTTCAAACTGCATCCTAAAACACAAGGTATGTTTTGAGTCCTTTAAAATGGCATCATCAGAAAGGGGCTGTGGTTTATTAACTCGAGATAAAATAGAGTTTCCAATAGTAAGAGCCAGATCCTCGCCTACAGACCTTGTGGTTAGCAACCTGATTCCGTTCTCCTTTTTTTTAAGCAATATCCGTTTAAGCCGTCTTTTTGCCTTTTTCTTGCAGTTTTGGGCAACGTCTTTATAGGCGATCTGCTGGATAAAAAAGCGACTACTCCTTACCTTCAAATCAGGTAGCCATCTTGAGACAATGGCGGTAGCCTTGAGTAGTTCATATCTGCTTAGATAACCTGAAAGAGAGGGTAGAATATATCTAAGCTGTTCACAGACCAGTTCATTGGAAAGGGGTCTGCCTATCCACTCTGCCCTGTGAAGATCTATTAAGACAAAATCATCCCTTTGGATATCAAGCAATACGTTGTTAAGATGAAAATCAGGTTGCATTAGCCCACAATGAGCTAAGTCACTTAAAAAATGAGAAAATTTTTTAATATAAAGGATCTTTTCCTGAGTAGAAAGTCCTCTCCACTCCTCTTTAAAAAAACTGTCAAGGCATATTCCCTCAATCCTTTGAGATACAAAAAACCTCCATCCCTTCCACTTTCCGAGTCCTAATGGTTTCGGTGCCCTTGCCCTTTGTTCGTACAAGACTTTTGAAATGGTAAACTCCTTAAGGGCGCCATCCCTTTTGAATAATCTTTCTGCAGTGCTCAGCCTAAAGGCCTTTACAAAAACCTCTTTTCCCTTAAAAACCTTTCTGTGGGGCCGCTGCTTAAGAAGGATAAACTCTTCATCTTTAAAAGGGGAGGAATCTTTATCCCCTTCAAACAAGATCCATGTCAAATCAGCAGGAACTGAGATTAGCTGTTCTTTATTCATTACGTTTTTGAGCTAAGGAATTCTGTACCTGATCAAAAACCTCATCAACACCTATCAGTCCCATACAGGTGGCCTGCTTGCAATACTTTTCAATACATGGATTGCAGGGTTTGGGCTTGGTTATCACCTTGTGTAAATGCAGATCCTGTATTGGCCCTGTTCCTGCCACATTGCTAGGCACAAAGAGGGAAACGGTCCTTGTACCTACTGATATTGCTACATGCAAAGGCCCTGTATCGTTTGTTACTAAAAGATCTACAGCCTTTAAGGCCACTGGTAAGTGCTTAAGATCTATCTGACCTGCCAGATTCAACACACACTCACCGTCTGTACCTTCACTTATGGCCTGCAACAAACGTTCTGCCCGAGGTCTGTCAGATGGGCCACCTATTAGAACAACCCTGTATTTATTTTTGATAAGGCGTTTTCCAAGTTCAACAAAGTTTTCTTCTGGCCATTCCTTATAAGATCCAGAGGCAGAAAATTGAAATGCCACTGTCATGATTGCATGGTCTTCTCTGGTGACATCTTTAAAAGGGTGTAAGTACCTTTGCCTAAATACCTTGAGTTCCTCTTCATTTACTGGAAGCTCCATTCTCAGATCCCTTGGATGGTTCAAGGGTACCCTAAATACGTGTCTTAGCACCTCGAGTCTTTGATCTATGGCATGCTTGGTATTGTCATAGGGGATCCGCTTTGTTAACAAGTGTGCAGTCTTATGATCCTTTTGACCTATTCTAAAGATAAAGGGAATGTTCGCCACATGGGCCACTTCCACAGGACATGGATCACTGTCATGAAAAACAATGCAAAGATCGTATCTTTTCTTTCGCAAGGCGGATAAAAGCCCAAGGGCATTTTTGTACCTGCCTCTGTAGACCAACAGATCATCAATTAAGGGAAAATTTGCAAACAGACCAGCTACCTTGTCCCTGACCATAAAATCAATTTTGGCCTCTGGAAGCAGGGTCTTGAGAGCCCGTATGCCTGGCACGGCAAAAAGTGCATCTCCAATGGCAGTAGAGGAAACCACCAATGTCTTTTTAACCTCTTGGGGCCTGAACTTGTCAAGCGTAACAGAAAGGGGCCTTTTTTTTGTCTTTGCCAGTGCCTTTAAGACAGCTTTTTGGAGAATTCTCAAGTGGAATATCCCGTTTTTTTCTGGCCTATCTTACACGCACGGAAGTTTTTTTCGAGTATTTTTAGTTGGAGAAAAAAGATAAACCACCAGAAACCTCGGTGGCTGGACCAAGGTTTCTGATAGCTTCAAGTGGGCTTTTTAGGAGCCGAAGGAAGAAAGTCTTTCTCTGATATCAGAAAGCCTTCTTTCTAACCAGGATTTTTCTTGTAAGAGCAATTCCTTCTCATCTGAGCCAGAAAAGAATCCCCTTCTGCCCCAGCCTGGCTGCCATCTACAAAAACCGCGTCCGCCTCTTCTTCCAAAGCCAAACCAGCCTCTGTCTTGATTGGATGCGTTTCCAAATCCGAAACAACGTCCGCGTCTTCTTCCAGTTCCTGGCCCTGCGCCAAAGGGACCTGTTGCATTAAATCCAGGCATAGTCTTTTCACCTCCTTTTTCTATAATATTGTCTTAAAATATAATGAGCGTATGATAAAAATCAAGCTTAAAAAGAGGTGAAGCAAGGCCGCTAGGATCCATTAGGATCTAGAGCCACTGTCTTGGTTCTACCAAAAAACATGCTATTTAAAGGAGAGTCTAGAAAACTTGCCACCACCTTACATTTTATCTTAAAAATGAAAAAAATTTCTCTTTTTTCATCGGAAAGGGTCTCAAAGTTTCCCTGACCCTTGCTTATTATCATAGGTGCAGAATCATACAAGGCCTTGAATTCGTCAGAACACCAGTCAAAGACTATGCCAGGGGCCCGGCAGCCAGTAGACACTATCTCAGCCACCTGATCTATGCCTGCATCAACAGCATCTTCTTTGGTGACATCATTAATTATAGGACCACCTCTGACTGCGTATTTGACAGGTATCCCAAGCTCTTCAATAAGCATCCTATCAAAAACAGATTCCCCACAGTTATCTCCTATATAAAGTATCCAGTCAACTTGATGTAATTTTTCAGCGAATTCTTCATATTCGTAATGAAAGAAGTCGGCGTTAAAGACCTCTTCCACCTCTTTCATTAGATCAAAATCAGATGAAACACCATAATCTACCACGTTTCCGCATGCGGCAAGCCGCAAGGCAGTATCAAGAGGGTCAGCAGAATTTTTTATCTTCTCTTTAAGCCTTGGATACAGGGCAAGCGCCTGTTGAGTGCTTTCCTTCTTAAGTTGATAGAATGGATCCTCTTTTCCAACCTTTAAGGAGATCATGTCGTACAGGGCCACTGCATTTTGCGGAGGAGAAAATTCATGTTCTATCTGAGACAAAATTGTTCCACATCCTTTTACCAGGTCCCACAACACCGAATTAGGACAACGAAGAAGCTGACCAGTCCTGATGGCCTGTCTTACAAAACACTCCGGACAATCAAGATGCATCTTCATGACTGTTGACCTTTTGCCTGTAACGACTCGAGCTTTTCCAGCACCTGATCCGCATGCCGGACTTCCTGGCCCTTTCTCTTAGTGCGGACACGAACGTTTTTCCACTTCCAGGCAATCTTGCCATCAGGATCTATGAGAAAGGTGGATCTTATCACCCCTTCGTATTCTCTTCCGTAGTTCTTCTTTTTTCCCCAAGCTCCGTAAGCCTTTAACACCTCTTTTTGTGGGTCTGAAAGAAGAACAACCTGGAGATTGTGTTTTTCAGCAAACTTTTTGTGACTTTCTGGCGTATCAGGGCTCACTCCTAAAACAATAGCACCACTATCTTTGAAACGGGGTAAAAGTTCTGTAAAATCACACGCCTCTTTCGTACATCCAGAGGTGTTATCCCTAGGATAAAAATACAATACTATCCACTTACCCTTAAAATCTGAAAGCCGAACATCTCTGCCTTCTGAATCCTTTAACGAGAATTCAGGCGCCTTTTCTCCTATCTCAAGCATGCTCCTATCCTCTATGCATTATCAAGTTACAAAATGGAAAAATTCAATAAGGTCCCTTCCTTTAGCATCTAGCAGGCCTTCTAGTTCATTATCAGACATGGGTCTTAACATGTCAGGGTTTTCGGGTACAGTCCAGCCAAAAAGGAGCCTTGCGATTTTCCCCCTCTCAATTGCAACCAGGAAACCTACATCCTGTTCGTTCTTATAGTCTATACCAAATTCATACTCATCAAAATCTTCTGGCACCTCCGGGGCGTATCTAACCTTGATGTTCCATCTGGAAAGTTCTGGTTCATTTGTAGCCCTTTGGATATCAAGTTTTTTACCAAGAAATTGCCTGAACCTTTTCACATTACCCTCCATTCACCCCGTTATAGTCCTAGTCCAAAGAAAAAAAACCGGTCCTTAATCTGATTCACTTTCAAATAATTTCAT
This sequence comes from Deltaproteobacteria bacterium, assembly GCA_027067775.1. Lineage (GTDB taxonomy): Bacteria > Desulfobacterota > Dissulfuribacteria > Dissulfuribacterales > QOAL01 > JAADCZ01. Next base: position 48,078 of record JAMOVK010000032.1, on the reverse strand, counting down.
AGAATGAAAGACACCTATTATTGTAACACAAAAGTTTATTTGTCATATTTCAAAATATGAAGATTCCCAATGACAAAACAGCCATCAAGATCTTGAAACAATATCATAATCCGGTTCACATTATCAGACACTGTGTCAAGGTAGCCAAGGTAGCGGTGTTTATTGGCAATATGCTAAGAGAAACCGGCTGTAACATTTCCATTCCTCTTTTGCAGGCAGGAGGGCTTCTTCATGATGTGGCCAAGTACAAATCGGTTTTATACGGTGGTGATCATGCCATTATAGGTGCAAAAATAATTACAGACATTGGTTACGAAGATGTTGCCAGAATAGTAGAATCTCACGTGCACCTTGATCCGACTCTACTTTCGGCTGGACAGATTTGCGAGGAACTTGTTGTCAACTATGCAGACAAACGTGTAAAACATACAAGTGTTGTAAGTCTGGAAGAGAGGTTTGAAGATCTATTCAAAAGATATGGTCATAATGAAAAAAGCATAAAACGGATAGACGAGCTCTACAGACAAGGCCTCCATATGGAAAAGATTATATTTGACAGGCTAGACATTAAACCGATTAAATTAAACATCATATTCAGGAGGAACTGTAATGATTAAATCAAATATACTTACCTTTTATGGTCATTCCGCCTTTTGTATTACTACCAAAAAGGGGCTCAGGATCTGGATAGACCCATGGCTTGACAATCCCAGTGCTCCTGAAGATGCAAAGAAAGATACCGAGGCCGATCTCATCTTGGTAACACATGGACATGGTGACCATCTTGGAAACTGTATGGAGATGGCAACCTCATCTGCCACAGAAATAGTAGCCATTCACGAGATACAGCAGTATCTGCTCACCAAAGGCTTTCCAAACGTTACAGGAATGAATATTGGAGGAACCTATATTACCAAAGGGGTGTCAATAACTATGGTGCATGCCGTACACAGTTCGTCTATCCAGGAAGGGCAAGATCTTTTTTACGCAGGAGAAGCGGCCGGATTTGTGGTTGGTCTAGAGGATGGGACAAAAATATACCATGCAGGAGATACTGCTCTATTTGGTGATATGGCAATAATAGGTAACCTTTACCAGCCCAAAGTGGCACTTATACCCATCGGAGACCACTATGTCATGGGACCAAAAGAGGCTGCTTATGCCTGCAAACTCATTGATTCAAAGATAATAGTTCCTATGCACTACGGTACCTTCCCTGCACTTACTGGAACCGTAGGAGAGTTTGAAAGACAGCTTAAGGCACACCATATAGAGGCAGATCTGATAGTTCTTTCTCCAGGACAGAGTGTGGAGCTTGACTAGAAGAACCGGGCCTTCAGACAAAAGAGGCCTGATAGATCTAGTCTGACTTGAAATTCGCCTCTTGTTTTGTTAGGTTAACTAGCCGGTTCTTTACAAGGTTATTTTTTTAGGCCTGCTCTTTACGTCAAGACAGGGTTTTTTAGTATTTACCTTGTTGATGGAAGGATTTAATTTATACCTTCTATCAAAGTTGAAAATCTTATCTTCCCTTCCTAACAGTAACCAAACAGAAATTTCTTGACGTGATATAAAAGATTGCGCTAGGGCCTAACCACGCATTTAGACTGTTGATTTAAAAGGAGCGACAGATGGCTGAAGACATTAAAAAGATGCTCATTGCCAACAGGGGTGTACCTGCCGTTAGAATCATGCATACCTGCAGGGACAGAAGGGTACCCACCGTGGCAGTATATAGCACACCCGACAGGCTGGCCTATCACGTTATGATGGCAGACGAGGCCATTCACATTGGAGAGGCCCCTCCGATTGAATCCTATCTTAACATGGAAAAGATGATCGAGGCAGCCCACAAGACAAAGGCCGACGCCATTCATCCAGGCTGGGGCTTTTTGGCTGAGAATGCTGACTTTGCTGAAATGGTTAAGGATGCCGGGCTCAAATGGGTTGGTCCAGACCCTAAGGTTATTCGTATGATGGGAGATAAGATAGAGGCGAAGAGGAGGGCCCAAAAGGCCAATGTGCCCACCATTCCTGGCATTAGCAATGTAAAAGATGTGGAACAGATTAAGGAATGGATGGATAAAGAAAATGTCGAATATCCCATCATGATCAAAGCAGCCTCTGGAGGAGGCGGAAAGGGAATGGTCAAGGTCTCAAATGCCTCTGAGCTTCCAATGGCCCTTGCTCAGGCCAAAAGCGAGGCCAAAAAAAGCTTTGGCGATGATACCCTGCTTGCTGAAAAATATATAGAGCGTGGACGCCATATAGAAGTACAGATTGTATCTGACAACTATGGAAACGTTTTTCACCTCTTTGAAAGGGAATGCACCCTTCAAAGAAGGAATCAGAAAATCATTGAAGAGGCCCCCTCTCCTTCCATAGATGAAAACATCCGACATGAAATATGTTACACAGCCATAAGGCTGATGAGAGAGATTGGCTACAATACTGCCGGAACAGTGGAGTTCATATTTGACAGTTCAACCAAGCGTTTCTACTTCCTCGAGGTTAACACCAGGCTCCAAGTTGAACATGGAGTCACAGAGCTTATTACAGGCCTTGATATCGTCGGCCTGATGATGGACGTTGTGGAAAACAAGGAACTCGAGCTTTCTCAGGAACGTATACACATGAACAGATGGGCCCTGGAGGTTCGAGTAAATGCGGAAGATCCAAAGACCTTCAGCCCCTCTTTTGGTACGATTTCCAGACTTCAGTTTCCTACCGGCCCATGGCTAAGAATCGCAACAGGAGTTTATGAAGGTGCAGACATCCCTCCCTATTACGATTCCCTGACCATGCTTATCATGACAACGGGCAGAACCAGGGAGGGAGCCATCAAGGTCATGGACAGGACCTTGAGCAGAAACCTCAGAATAGAGGGAGTTAAAACCTTAACTCCTTTGCTCCTGAGCATAATAAGGCATGAGGCCTTTAAGCGAGGAGAGTTCTCAACAAGGTTTATTGAAAATCACCTGGATGAACTGGTTTCCATGTTTAAAGAAAAGGATACCCAGGACGAGGTCTTGAAGATAGCAAAATACGTGGCTGAAATAACGGCCCTTGGCCCACAGGAGTGGATGTAGCATGAAAGTAAATGAGATAACAAAAGACAACTGGATTAAGCCTGGCATGACGCCAGCCGAGATCGTCAGGTTTCTGCGCGAGCTAGAAGGTGTTGCCCTCACCTGCACAGGCATGAGGGATGCAGGGCAGTCTGACTTTAAAAACCGTCACCGCATACATGACCTTTCTACCCTTTGTCCTTACTATGAAGACATGCTCCTTTTCAGTTCTGAATGTCATGGAGGGGCCAGATGGCATGTTGGTATCATGAACAGGAAAGAGAGCCCTTTTGAAGAGATCGAGATTCTCAGGGAAAAGATGCCAAGTGTTATGCTTCAGACCCTCATCAGGGAGACCAACCTGTGGGGTTACAGACCCTATCCCAAAAATGTCATTGAATATGTGGTAGAAAGGGTAGATATAGACGTATGGCGATGTTTTTCCTTTTTAAACGACGTGCGCAACATGCGTACAGTTGCTGAAATCGTCATGAAAAGGAACAGGCTGTTTCAGCCAGCTATCTCCTTTACCCAAGCTGAGTGGACAACCAACGAATACTATCTGAGCGTTGTGGATGACATAGTAAGTCTGTGCGGTGGAGTGGATGAAATAGTCCTTTGCATAAAGGACATGGCAGGGGTCGGAAGCCCTGAAAGGATAAGGAGTCTGGTGGATGCCATAAAACAGAAGTATCCAGACCTTATTATCCAGTATCACCGCCATGCAACAGACGGTCTTGCAATGCCTGCACTTCTTGCCGCAGCCAAGGCAGGGGCAAAAATCTTAGATGCCGAAGAGGATTCACTTACAAGATTCTATGGGCAGCCTCCAATACTTGGCCTCCAGAGCTATCTTGAAGAGTCTGGCATCCCTGTTGTCCTAAATCGTGAAGAGTGCGTAAAGGCCGTTCAAAAGATTAGAGACTGGATTGGTCATTACGAATGGGCAGAGTCTCCATTTAAGGGATTTGACCACCAGGTGACTTCCCACAGGATGCCAGGGGGTGCCTTTCCAAGCTCTTTTGAACAGGCTGAAAAAGGCGGTTTTCTCCACCTAATGCCTGCCATCCTAAAGCTGATGTCCCTTTACAATAAGATTGTCAAGTACTTTGATGTTACTCCTGGTTCCCAGATTACCTGGGTTACATGCAGTGGCATAATTAACAAATATGAAAAAGAGCTTGGGGAAACCGGGGTCAAGCACATAATTGAACTCATGACAAAGTTCGTGGAGGAAAAGAATCAGGACTTCGATGCCATGGAGCCCAAGGAACAAGAGGAGCTTCTTCAGCTATTCAGGCATGCTCCGGGAGACTTTAAAAATCTTCTTCTTGGCGGTTATGGCAGGCTTCCGCAGGGCTGGCCTGCTGACTGGGTGTATCAGAGTACCTTTGGGGATGAGTGGGAAGAAAAAATCAAGGAAAGAGACGACTCCTCTCCTCTGGACTCGGTAAAGCCGGACGATCTGGAAAGGATAAAGACAGACCTTGGTGTAACCCTTGGTAGGGAACCTACTGATGAGGAATTTACCCTGTACCTTATGCATCCAAAAGACACGGTCACCTACATCGATTTCAGGGAAAAATATGGAGATACCCCATTGGTGTTACCTACAGACGTGTGGAGAGAAGGCCTGAAAACACCTGGCGACAAGGTTGAGTTTGAGCTTCAGGGCAAACCTTACTGTATCGAGCTGTTATCGATCGGTACGGAACACGAAGGTCTCATCCATGTAGTAATGAAGATCAACAACAAGACCAAGGTCTACAAGGTTGAGACACCCAGGGCCAAAAAGGTGGAAATCAGAATGGCCAAGGGAGAGAACGAGATTGGTGCTCCAATAAATGGCAATGTCTGGCGTATTGGAAATCCAGACAGGGGAACCATAAAGGTTGGGGATATAGTCCATCAGGGTGAAGAAATTGCAAACCTTGAGGCCATGAAGATGGAAAATGCCATTGTGGCCCCATTTGATGCCGTTGTGGAAGAAATAGCAGTTAAACTAAACGACCAGGTTCAGGAAGGACAACTGCTTTTTGTTTTGAAAAAACTTGACTAGTTTCAAGGAGTTAATAAAACCCTTTTTAAGGGACCATGTCTTTGCAGGCAGGTCCCTTCTTTTTTTAGAAGAGGTTGATTCTACAAACAGGCTCTGCATGTCCAACCCAGAGCTACTTAAATGCCCAGGCCTTGTGGTACATGCCAAAAGACAGACCAGGGGCATGGGGCGCATGGGGCGAAAATGGGAACAGGGACAGGGAGAGCACCTTTTTTGTTCCTTTGTTTTGGAACCTCCTTCAGCCATACAATATCCACCCACCTTAACACTGCTTTGTGGGCTTGGCGTTTCAAGGGCCTTGAAGAAACTTGGCCTGTCTGATCGTGAGGTTTCCATCAAGTGGCCCAATGACATACTCGTTGGGAAACAGAAGGTAAGCGGCATCCTTTGTCAGGCAGCCACCGTTAATGATCGATCTGTTATAGTGGCAGGTATTGGCGTAAATCTTAAGGGAAATGCAAGCCAGTTTTCAAAAGAACTTTCAAAAAAGGTCACTACTCTTGAAGAACATGGTCTGTATGTTACAGCCGAAAGACTACTTAAGGTCTTGTCTGTAGAGATAGAAAAAATTTTACAAGATGTTGACCAGGGAAATATTGATATCTTGCTCCACCAATGGATTCAAGAGGCCATGTGTATCGGAAGGCAGATCTATTTTGAAAAGCAAGGACGGCATATAAACGGTACCATTACTGGTCTGGATTCTGTTGGCCGGCTGATTGTAAAAGAAGGCAATGGAAAGATCCATGTTGTCGACTCTGGAGAAATTGATTTTGATTACTCGTAGATAACCTTCTTTCCCAGTTGGGAGCATCTTGACACCCAAAGAAGCCAGAACTAACTTAACTGACAAATGAAATAAAGGGTTTAATGTGTTATGGGGCCTTTGTTTCAGCCAGTTCATCTGAAAATTCTAAGTGATGCAGTATCTTTGTCAGAGGAAATAATAAGCGATTGCTTCGGTCTTACAACTGACTATTGGTTGAAAAATCCCTATGAGGTGAGAACACTTAAAGATGAAAGAAAGGCGACCTTTCCCAAAGGGGTTTATGCACACTTGGAAAAATACGGCAACAACTGGCATGAAAAATTTTTTGGCACGGACACAAGATGTCTTTACAAGGTGTTGGTTCTTGACCCCAGGGTTCTCAGGGTCACCAGGGGGCGTTTGTCTTTGATGCTGCCTTTTCTTCTCTATGTGATGACACACGAACTCATTCATATGGTTCGCTTTTCACGATTTGAGTGCGCAGCAAATCTTGAAGATAAGATTGATGAAGAGAATAAGGTCCATGATTTAACCGAGGCCGTGCTTAGCAAGGTCAAGATGTCCCATCTTGATACGGTTATAAATTTTTTTAACGGTAAGACCATAAGCCTATCTATGAATTAAGGAGGTATTTTAATTATGCCAATTTATGAATATGAATGCCAATCATGTGGAAATATAGTTGAACACTGGCAAAAGATAACAGACCCACCCCTTGAGAAGTGCGAGTCATGTGGTGGTCCAATGAAGAAGCTTATTTCCCAGTCCACCTTTCGTCTCAAAGGTTCGGGTTGGTATGTAACTGATTACGCGGGTAAAAAGAATAAGGGACAATCTAAGAAATCCCAATCTAACAAAACAACATCGGCCAAATCAACGAACAGTACCTGTAGCAGTTGCAAGGGCAAATCGTCCTGTTCAACATGATGGTCTGATATCATTACTGTTTTGTCAAATTAGCTTTGAGCTTCTTGTCAATCAGGTTTATGATAATATCTTGACAAGAAGCTTTTTATTTTTATAGGAGGTCCAATGCTTATCGTAATGGACAAGGCTGCAAGTCCGGAAGAGCTTGCAGCTGTTGTTGAAAGAATTGAAAAGTACGGGTGGCAGGCCAAACCGATCCCAGGAGGAGAAAGGACTGCTATTGGGGTTTTAAGAAACAAAGGTCCTGTTGACCCTGCCTTGTTTCTGGATATGCCTGGGGTCAGGGACGTAATCCCTGTATCAAAGCCATACAAGCTGGTAAGCCGGGAAATGCACCCGGAAAACACAATAGTTGAACTTGGACAGAATGACAAAGCGCTGCGCATTGGAGACGGTAGCCTCATACTCATGGCTGGACCCTGTGCAGTAGAATCTGAAAGTCAGGCTCTGGAGATCGCCCATGCAGTAAAGGAGGCAGGAGCCACCATATTCAGAGGCGGGGCGTTCAAGCCACGCTCATCTCCATATTCCTTTCAGGGTCTTGGAGTCAAGGGGCTTGAAATACTTGCAAAAGTTCGGGAAGAGACCGGATTGTATATAGTAACCGAAGCCACAGATCACGAGGTCTTGGATATTGTAGAAGAATATACAGACATAATACAGATAGGCACCAGAAACATGCAAAACTACCGGCTTCTAAGAAGAGCAGGCCAGGCAAAAAAGCCTGTTCTTTTAAAAAGAGGTATGTGGGCTACTATGGATGAATTTCTCATGGCGGCAGAATACATCATGTCTGAAGGAAATAACCAGGTCATGCTATGCGAAAGAGGTATCAGGACCTTTACAAGACACTCCAGAAACACCTTAGACATAAACGCCATACCATATATGAGACAGGAAAGTCACTTACCCATTGTGGTTGATCCAAGTCATGCCGCAGGCCGTAGAGACCAGGTGATTCCTCTTGCCAGGGCTGCGGCAGCTACTGGAGTGGATGCCCTTATAGTTGAGGTACACAATCATCCTGAAAAGGCCATGTCAGACGGCCCCCAATCCCTTTATCCTGAACAGTTTTCAAAGCTTGTTGAGGGATTAAAAAATATGAACATCCCGTTATAGAACCTTTACACTTGTCAAAAGATACTCCTTATGTTATTGAAGCTATCGTTCCCAGGCGGCGTAGCCAAGTGGCTAAGGCGACGGTCTGCAAAACCGTTATTCCCCGGTTCGAATCCGGGCGCCGCCTCCATCTTAATCTTAACAGAATCCCTAATCACACCCCTCGCACCCATTATGGATAACTTCCTATAACGATCAAATGAACCTCAAGCCTCACATCAAGGAGGATTCTATGGCCTTTATGGAGATAAGTACTGTACCAATAGGAACAGGCAGCACCAGCCTTTCACAACATGTAGCAACAGTGGTTAGCATAATCAGAAACAGTGGACTGCCATATAAACTCCATGACATGGGTACAACGGTACAAGGAGAGGCAAGCGAGCTTTTTGCTCTAGCCACCAAGCTTCACGAAGCCATGTTTATTAGCGACATCAAAAGGGTCTACACAGTTATCAAGCTAGACGACAGGCGTGACAAGCACGTCTCTATGGGCCAAAAGACCAAGTCTGTGGAAGAAAAATTATGAAAAGCCGTACTCCTTTGCTTTTTTTCATCTTTTTTTGTCTGGTTACGGTTGCAGGTATCGTACTTGGTGAGCCAAACGACGTCTTTCAAAAGGCTGTTACTATATGTCTCAGCTGTATTGGCATTGACTAAGATAAAAAAATGGAACGATTCAGGCACATAGTCCAGATTGTCTCTGCCCTTTTGGCTAACTGCAGGCTATGGATAACCCCCTCCAGTCCTATTTATAAGGGGCCGTTGAAGCATATCTGTTTCCCAGGCCTCAATTGCTACTCATGCCCTGCTGCCCCATGGGCATGTCCGCTTGGCGCCCTTCAAAATGTATTTGCAAGTCTCAAGGCAAGCCTTGCAGCAGGAAAGATGAACCTTGGCCTGTATGTCATTGGCTCTTTGGGCATGGTCGCCTCTCTTGTAGGCAGGATGCCCTGTGGCTGGTTTTGTCCCTTTGGACTGATCCAGGATCTGCTATTCAAGATACGCCTCCCCAAGATCGAGTTTTGGAGGCCCCTTTCCATTGGCCGCTACATCAGCCTTTTTCTGCTGGTCTTTGTCCTTCCTCTCTGGTTTGTGGATAGTTTCGGTTTTGGGCAGACATGGTTTTGCAAATACCTTTGTCCGGCAGGCACCCTGGAGGCAGGCATCCCTCTTTTAATAATGTCACCAGAGCTAAGAACGGCAGTGGGTGCGCTTTTTTTTGGCAAGCTCGGCATATTATCCCTTTTTGTCATATGGAGCATGGTAACTACAAGACCTTTTTGTAGGGCTGTATGTCCCTTGGGGTTGTTGTTTGGCATGTTTAACAAGGTTAGTTGGCTTCGGCTCAGATTCAATCAGGGAACATGCGTTGACTGCCATGCCTGTGAACTGGTATGTCCAACAGGTGTCCTTTTTGCCACTGGCAAGGACGATATAAATTCTACAAAATGCATAAGATGTTTAAGATGTTACGTACTCTGTCCAGGTGGAGCCGTAACAATAGAGTTTTCAAGCATTATGAAAGGAGAAAATCTAGACATTGAAGGCTGTAATCGCAACCAAAAACAGGGGGAAACTTAAAGAGCTTCAAAATCTTTTAGCTGATTTTGACTTGCAGATAGTACCCCTTGACCAATTTGATAACATTGGAGAAATAGAAGAAGATGGTGTTACATTTTTTGACAACGCCATGAAAAAGGCTCGGACAGTTGCTGAAAGAACAGGACTTATGGCAATCGCAGACGACTCAGGTCTTGAGGTAGAGGCCCTTAATGGCAGACCAGGAGTCTTTTCAGCAAGATACGCTGGCGAGAAGGCATCTGACCAAGAAAACTATCTTAAGCTTTTACAAGAGATGAAGGACGTGCCAGACGATAAAAGGGATGCACAGTTCAGATGTGTAATTGTTGCCTACCGGCCAGATGGCAAGTGGGTAAGTGCAGAAGGAATATGCAGAGGCAGGATAACGCACGCTCCCAAAGGAAACCAGGGTTTTGGATACGATCCCATTTTTATTCCAGAGGGTGATTCAAGAACCATGGCCCAACTTACTCAAGAGGAAAAAAACAGGATCAGCCATAGGGGCAAGGCCCTTTTAGAACTTAGGGAAAAAATAAAACAGTTAATGGGTAACTAAGCTTAACAACTAACTTGCCTTTTAGATGATCAAAGATTTTCAGAGGACCTTTTAAACAGACAATAGAGATTAAAAATAAAAAATGTTCTTATATTGGTTGCATATTTTCTCTAAATGGTTTACACAAGGCTGCTCCAATTCTATTTGGAAAACCCCAAACTACATACAATTTGTAAAAAGTAACGATAAAGACAAGGAGACCTAAAATGACTGACAGATCAAATTATACCCTTTTTAGTGGGGGATTAAGAGGAGCAGAGGCAGAATTTGGAAGATGTGCCGAAAGATGGGGAATTAATGAGGTAAACTTTTCCTTTAAAGGCCATAAACTTGACAGAGTGAAAGATGTCAGGGTCTTAAGTGAAGAGGAGCTTAAACAGGGTGACATTTCTATGGAGATTGTTTCCAAGCGTATGGGAAGGACATATGCTGAAGCAGACAAGATAAGAAAGGTCATCCAGTCCATATTTCACATAGTCAACAACGGGTACCAGGTCTTTGCTATAGGCTGGATCCGCCCAGATGACACAGTTAAAGGTGGCACTGGCTGGGCCGTTGAACTTGCAAAACTTTTCAACCGGCCGGTTAGCGTGTTTGACCAGGATAAAAACCAATGGTTCACCTGGAAAGAAGGCAAGTGGGTAGAAGATGTACCAAAGATTGAACACAAGACCTTTGCAGGTACAGGCACAAGGTATCTTACTGAAGAGGGCAAAAAGGCTATAGAAGAACTTTTTGAAAGGTCTTTTGGACCACCAAAGGAATAGATATGCTTTTTGGTCACGGGGGAGACGTCTACACAATAGCAAGGCAGCTGGGCATAAGGCCCGAAGAGGTCCTTGATTTCAGCTCAAACTGTAGCCCCCTCCCCTACCCCCAAGGATTCAAAGAGTATCTGTGCGATAACATAGACCAAATGCATCTGTTGCCTGAGGTTGACTGCGCTACCATCAGGCAGTTACTCGCCACAAGGTATTCCCTTGACAGGAATGACTTCCTAATAGGAAGTGGCACCACCCAGTGGATCTTTGGTCTTCCCCGCATACTTAAACCCAAGAGGGTCTACATAGCCTATCCAACATATGCAGATTATGAAGATGCCTCCCTTTCAGAAGGAATAGAAGTATGTTCTCTTGGCTCCTTTCCAAATGGTAGCAAAGAGATGGAGAATAGGCTATTAGAGTCTGTAGACCATCTTGATGACGATAAGCTTACCAGAAGTCTTGTTTTTATTTGCAATCCAAACAATCCTACCGGGCTTTTTATAAAACCAGAAAGGCTTCTTGAGGTGATAAATAGAAAACCCGACTCCACCACATGGATTGTTGATGAATCCTATGCCCCTTTTGTTGATGAAGACAGCTTTTCTTCCCTTTTATCTCTCAGATGCCCTGAAAATGTTGTGATACTTCGTTCCTTTTCCAAGATATACGGCATTCCAGGTCTTAGGGTAGGTTGCATGGTAAATACAGGCATTCCAGGCAGGCGCCTTGCCCGTCAAATGAGACCATGGGCTGTCAACCGAATGGCCCAACTTGCCCTGGAATTCCTTTTGAAACATCCAGAATTTGAAAAAGATGTCAGACAGATTTGTCAAGATGAAAAGGAATTTATAGTAGAGGCCCTTTCACGCATGGATGGTTTCTATTATGTAGAAGGCAGATGTCATTACGCACTCTTCAGTCTCAAGGGTGGACTCAGTGCACAAGAGTTGACAGAGGCCCTTAAAAGAAAAGGTATACTTATAAGAAATTGCAACAATTTCAAAGGGCTTCAAGGAGAATACATAAGGATAAGCCCGCGTCTTCACATGGACAATAAAAGGCTCGTTGAAGAGATTGCCTCCCTTTTAGAGTAGAAAACCTCCAGGCCTATCCCAATTCTCCTACCTTGTGACCGCGCACCTCTTTGCGTACCCTCTCGCTAAGACAGACGAGTTTATCCACATCGGTCTTGGATATTTGATAAATCTCCAGTTCGTCCTTTTTTACTGCACTGGTTATCTGATTAAGAATTTCCTGTTCTAAAGATATGTTACTTAACTCTTCGAGCAACTTTTTGAGATCAATTTTTCCTTTTTTATCAACAGGAAACTCTTTTAGTATCTCCTTTCCTCTGTTTAAAACAAGATTGCACATGCCATAAATTATACAGGTATTTGACGAAACAATGGCATAGTCCGCACTCCTTATTGCATAACGGTTTCCGTTAAAGGATATTGCTACTCCTCCAGCACCCTTTACAAGATCCAGGGCCTGACAGTCAGTTATGCTGTCTCCAGCATAGATAACCCTGTCAAGCTTGAGTCCCGTTCTCTTAACACTGTCTTCCACCGCCCTTGCCTTTTCTACTCCGCCAATGGGATTTACTTCATCCAGTATCCTTCCAATACCCATAGAGGGAATAATCTTCCAGAAGATCTCATCCAGTCTTTCAACAGTCTTCCGGTGTACTTTGTCAAGATCTTTCACACCCTTTGCATCATCGTCCCATTGCAGCATCTCCATTTGGGCAATTTCCTTGGCCAGTTTCCTTAGCTGCTGTTTTTCTTGATCTTCTATGAAATATTTGTCCAGGTTGACAACTGTACAGTAACAGTTTTCCATCGGAAAGGATGTCAAATTACACAGGGCTTCTATGTAAGGCTTGTAACTGGTGCTGATTATAAAACTTGGAAGAAGCTCATTTAACCTAGGCAACATTGTCTCTGTCCCAGGCAGAAGAAGCAGCGTCCTTTCTGAAAACTCTTCCATCATTTCATGGGTTACATCAAATGCCTTTAAAAAAGGCAGGACAAGCTTTAAGGTGTCCCCTGCCTTGTATCCAGGTTTGTGGATAACGTCAGCCAGAAAATCATCGTACTTGGACACTATTGAAAAAAAGGCCCCTCCTGATGGAATAAACTCCTGGCACAGTTCAAAGGCGTTATCATTCTGAGTAAGTGGCCCTTCACAGTCTATGTTAAGCTGGAAACCGTCCATAACTCCTCCTATGCCTTTATATCGCTTTCCTTTAAAAGGGTATCTGCAAAATTTAGGATAAACTGTCTCTGTTGGTTGGACGCATAGGAAATGCAGCTGCACCTCAATTTTTGCCGGCTACGAACAAGCATTTCAAAAATCACCTTGTCTTCAGCAACCTCTATCCCTATACAAAAAGGGCGGCAGTCCCTGTGCTCATATTGCAAGGGTGTTAAAATATCGTCTGGAAGCTCTAGCCAGAATAGATTGTCAAGTGCACTTTTTTCACAGCTCCTTTTCAGGTATGCTATTATTCTTTCGATCTCGTTTCCTCTAAGTTCATCTACAATATACTGTTGCATTTCGAACTCCTTGAAAAGGTTTCAATTTTCTGAGATGTTGCAGAAAATATAGAAATTCAATATTAACAGCAGATGGGGATTAAAAGAAGAAAAACCAGTCTCTTTTCCCCTTGAATAAACAGTGAACAAGTGGAGCCGGTTGTAAAAATTAACATAAATGGAGAACTCGACCTCCATACCTTCAATCCAAAGGATATAGGTTCTTTAATACCTGAATATTTGAAGCTATGCAGGGAAGCTGGTATAAAGGAGGTCAGAATAGTGCATGGGAAAGGGACTGGTACCCTTAGAAGGTCTGTGCACTCTATCTTGAAGAGACTAGATATTGTCAAATCCTATAAGATGGCAGGGCATGACTCTGGCCACTGGGGAGCAACGTTTGTTTATCTGAAGTAAAAAACTTTGAGAATCAGACTACTTGCGGAAATGGAGAAAATTATGCTGAAAAGATATCTAATACCGTTGACTTTGTTTTTAGCCCTTTTGCTGACAGCTTGCCAGGGCAGTGAAGAGAAAAAAGCAGAAAAATCGACAAAGAAATCTGATGCAGCCAGTCGGGCCAAGCAGGCCGGCTATCTTTACGGCACTGTAAAAGAGACCATGGATGGAGGGGGGTACACATATATTCTCCTTGAGTTCGATGGCAGAAAAAGCTGGGTGGCTGTGCCTCCCATGAAGGTAAAGGTGGGAGATGAGGTCATGCTATATCCTGGACAGGTTATGAAAAATTTTCACAGCAAGAGCCTAAACCGAACCTTTGAAACCATCATCTTTTCCCAGGGAGCAGTATCACCACCCATGGAAGCCAAGGCATCAAACAGGTCTGATATGGCGGCTCAGGCCCATTCTGGTACATCCAGGGTTGAAAAGAAGGATGTAAAGATAACTCCTGCTTCTGGTCCTGGCGCCATTACTGTACAGATGGCCTACCAAAAGGCCAAAGAACTTGATGGAAAACAGGTGGTTTTAAAGGCAGTGGTGGTTAAAATTTCCAAGAACATCCTTGGCAAAAATTGGGTTCATTGTCAGGACGGAACAGGTACTGAAAAAGAAAAAAATTTCGATATTACCGTTACCACGAAGGCATCCCCCTCAGTTGGAGATAAGGTCTTGATTAAAGGAATACTACACAAAGACAAAGACATAGGAGCTGGTTACTTTTATCCGGTACTTATTGAGGATGCTGAGATAACCAAACTGGAGAAATAGAATCAGGTTGGCTCTGACTTTCTTTTTATCGAGTTGGCCAGCTCCTTGGCTTTCTTTTCCATCTCTTCAAGCTGTGCATGGTTGTGGCCATAACGAGGGTAATGTTTACGCATGAACCTGAAGGAGCGGGGACTGATCCCGGCGATAGTCATAAAGGTTCCAATGGTACTCCAAGGTTCCTTTACCTTATGGGTAAACACCAGGGGATTCATGCATCTGCCACCAGCAGAGTCGATCTTTTTTCTCAAGTAGTTGAAATGGGTCCGCCAGTATTTTCGGCACGAGATCACAGGCAAGACATATTTATCCTTTAAAAGGTGAGAGTATCTGTCAAGAAAATCAAGGATTGGGCCACTTGGATTGTATGACCATGTTGGTCCGGCAAGTACCACAAGATCGGAGGACTTGATAAGGGCCTTGTCAACAGGCCTTATTTTAACCCTTTTTCTCAAAAAGGTGGTAAGCATCATAAGGATGGTCTTTGGAACGCTGTGCAGAGGAAAAGAAAGCTTTTTGCAAGGCACAATCTTGAGGGTTTCAACCTGAAACCCGCTTTGCCTGAACCCTTTTCTCAGCCTGTGAACAAGCTTGGCCGTCTGTGTACTGAAAGAATAGTAGACAATAACAACAGACTTTTTCACTTTTTAAGCCCTTTCGTACCTGTACTCGTTTTTGCGTAGTGCCTTTTCAGGATGACTGCTCCCTTATCTTTTGAAGAAGAACGAGTGCAGCACGTTTGACATCCATGGAGTTATCATCCAAAAAGACCAGGATTTCTTCCTGGCTAAGCACATTCAGCTCCCCAAGACGTTCAAGGGCCAGGGCACGGATTTTGGCACTCCTATCCCTTAACAATTCTCTGTACACCTGTTCATTTTCAGGCCGAACATCAAGTTGTCCAAGAAGAATAAGTACATCCAGCTTGAGAGCCGGATCCCCTGTTTCCAATTCCTTTTTATATATGGCTGCAACTTCGTCTTCCTTGTCTTTAAAACGCCACAGATTAAAAAGAATCGCACGTTTCTGATCAAAAGAACAGGTCTTTAGCCGGTCGGCGAGAAGCCCTATAAGCCTGCTGTCTTTAAGATTGCACAATGCGTTTACCGCAACTTCCTGGATTTCTTGATCAGGCTGATAGATACATTCTATAAGTGGAAGCACTGCAGAAAGATTACCCTCCCATCCAAGAGCCACTATGGCCCTGGTTCTTACTTCACGATCAGGGCTAGAGATGTCATTCATGAGTTTGCGTATCAGGGCCTGTGGATCGTCAAGAAAAGGGCCTATCACGGCCAGATGGATTGCTGCCTGATCCCTGAGTTCATCAGGTTCTTTCTCATCCTTCATTATCTCGTAAAGAGGCCAGTAAATTTCCTCCTTTGCTACGCTTCCAAGCAGCAGGATAATCTGTTTTCTAAGGCTAATATCTCCTGCCTTCAGGGCCTTTAGCAGTAATGGTATGGCCCTGTGTCTTTCTTTAAGTATCAGTCCAGGATTATCAATATAACATTTTGCATGATTAATGACCCTCTGTGCAAGGTCAAAGGGTATCACCGGTTTTTTCAATGTCTTACATCAAACTCCAGATCAAATTTTAACCCTCTTTCCTTTGAAACAAGGGAAAGAGACAGGGTGCCTATTTCTGTCACCTCTGCCTGTAGGGTCACTGGTATAACCGTGCCTGGCTCAACGCCTGGAGCCTCGAGCCTGGTACGCAATGTGCTGACAGGTTCTATCTCATCATCTTGCCATGAAGAAACAAGATCTCCCGGTTTATCTCCAGGCCTTATACTGGAACCCATAAATTGGAACTCCACTTCCTGACCTACAACCAGGCCAAACTCCTGTTCCGGGATATCTACTACGGTTCCTTCTTCCAGACCCTTGGGAACTACACAAAGTGCTTTAATTACAGGAGGCATTCCCGGTATGGCAAGTCCGGTAGATTCCACTGCTATATAATAGGATCTTCCGGTTCCTCCCCGTATTTTTATGCCTTCTCCAAGCTGTACAAGGCCAAAGTGAGCAGCACCCCTTGAAACGGCAAGATCAAGATCCGTACCCATAAGCTCCCTGGGTTCTTTATCTTGTCCAGCCCACTCAGTAAGTACGGACATAACCCTTTGCCTTAGCACCTCGGCCTTGAACACTCCACCATTAAAAAGCACAGCAGTAGGTATAACCGGACCATTCATTTCCAGTGCCTGACCCTGGGCTGTTAAAAACTTGGCAAGATGACGGGTTATCCCAGTATCGGAACAGTAGGGCAAACCAAGCTCTCTCAGGCCTAGTCTCTTTCTTTCATGAGGCATGTCAGTTACCTGGCATTCAGGAAAGAAACCCTCTAAGATTACCTTTGTTACAAGTTCCCTTGTAAGGCTGGTTCTAATGGTTCCACCAACAAGGCCAGAGCCGCGCCCTGGTATCACAACTGGTACCTCATCCAGTGAACCGTCGGCAAAAAGTTTTTCCTTTGCAAGCCTTACGTTGTTCCACAGGCTTTGGAATTGTCCTTGATCCAGTTTATGGCCTTTTTCTTTAAGCTGTTCAAACAGGACATGGGTAAGCGTAAGATCCATGTTATCCCCGCCGAGGAGGAGATGCTCTCCAACTGCCAGCCTTTCAAGGATTAACACGTTGTCTTTGCTGCTGACCTGAATAAGGCTAAAATCAGAGGTACCTCCACCAACGTCTACCACAAGGATGATGTCTCCTGGCTCAACATGCTTTTTCCAGTCCTGTCCCATGTTGTGGAGCCAGGCATAAAAGGCCGCCTGGGGCTCCTCAAGAAGGGTAATATTGGAAAGGCCCGCAGAGGCTGCTGCCTGAACGGTTAAGTCTCGGGCAACTGCATCGAATGAGGCTGGTATAGTCACATACACCTGTTGGTCTTCAAGATTTAGCCCGGGCTCCTTAGCAAACCTGTGGTTCCAGGCGGCCTTAAAATGGCGTAAAAAGGTTGCCGTGGCAACGATTGGCGACAGTTTCTGGACATCTTCTGCCGCATCTAACGGAAGAATGGCCGCTGTTCTGTCAACGCCGGTATGACAAAGCCAGCTCTTGGCAGAGGCAATCAGCCTGCCAGGGACCTCAGCCCCCCTCTTTCTTGCCCACTTTCCAACAACCCGCTCGCCAAAAGGGTCCCAGGGCATGACCAGCCCACCGCCTTCCTTTTCCTTGTCAGTTGGCAAGTAGATAAATGAAGGGAGAAGCCTGTACTCTCTAATCTCTCCAGGAGATTCTATCTGGGGGACATCAAAAATCTCAATCTGGTCCTGATCATTTTCATCTTTTTCCAGGTCTATAAACGAAAGCACACTATTGGTGGTTCCAAGATCGATTCCTACTACAAAACGCGATTCTCGTTCCTTATTCATATCTGGTTTTTACAAACAATATCCTATGTTACTGCTGTTACTGTATTTCCACCTCAGCAGGTGCTATAACATCGGTCTTTTCCTTGCCAGTCCATTTGGGAAGATTAAGCTTGGTAAATCTCCAACCGCCATGCCTTATGATTCCTTTGTAGGGAGGATTACCGTGCAGGTTGCCAATAAGACGGATCTTTGAAGGATCAAAATCCTCTTCTATCTCCACCTCACTGCCTTCGCCTGTCTCAAGCACCGGTTTGAGTTCCAGTGTGTCCATAAGGGCTGCCCGGCAACCTCTATGCACCTCTCTAACAGCAGCACCGATTTGGGCATCATCGTAAGGCTCAATGTCTTCTTGAAGAAAATCAATAAGACGCCCTTCCCTTTGAAGAAGGCCAAGAAGTTGAACTACTGCCACCTCTTTGGGATACAGTTCCTCAATCTCTTTCTCTTCATCCTTGTGAGAAGAAAGGACATCTTCAGGGGGTTCATGCAAGGTCTTTTCCTGGTCTTCTCTGTCTTCAAGATCCTCTTGGACCAGGCCCTTTTCAGATGGTAATGCAGAAACAACAAGGGCAAACAGGAGCCAGGCCACCATTGGACCGGCAACCATGGCCCAGCCCTGCCAATCTTTGTTGTCCAGAGGAAAAATGTCTTGGTGCATATACACTATGTAGCCTGCAAGTCCACTAACACATGCAAAAAATAAAAACGATATGGTTAAGATCGTACCTTTTTTCATGTCTTGCCATCCTTATGAGTTTTTTCCACCACAGGACAATAATTCCCGCCTTATGATAGGTCAATATGCCATAAGGCTGTAACTGTGAAATGGGGAATTCCCCTTTTCTGAAGCTTGTTGAAGAATATAGTACCAAGCTAAAAATTCAAAAAAATTTATTTCCCGACTTCCGATTGGAAGACAGATAAAAACAAACCCGTATCAGAATCTTATTTATATAGGAAGATCGCCAGATTTAGTCGCAGCATATCTGAAATAACTCTCCATGAAACGTCCCGAAACCACCTCGGCCATTGAAAACCTCAATCTATTCTCTTGAAGGAACTTTCCAGACAAAGCAAAAAAAAGCATTCTTGAGATCTCGATAATTAGATTTTCAATGGATGACAGTTTATCCCTGTCAATATCCATACCAAAGGTTCTGCACCTAACCGGTCTCTTTGGAAAAATAATGCATTTATCCTTTATCAAAAGGGAACATTCCAGTCCTTGGTCTTTATAAGCATTTTGAAATTCCTGGTTAGTTTCAAAGTTGTTACCGATAGTAAAGGCCGTTTTAAGCTCCTTTTCCTTTTTAAATTGTTGGTTGGCCTTTTCCACAAGTTTATGACGTTCGTCGAGCTTCAGCACCCTATTTATCCAGGAATGGATATAAAGACTTTCCAGAAAAGACAACTCAAAGTATTGGTGACAACAGTCAATGTTATCCTTGCCACAAACCGAGGCGTCTTTTGGCACCATTGAATCTACCACCTCTAGTATCTCTTCATATTTAGAGAAGTAGACCGAAAGGTCTACACTTTCCCTGTTTTCTAGATTTGGCTCACGGATACTAAGAGGTTTTTCCTGTTTATCGTACTGCTTTAGAAGTCTCCACTGACTCCAGGAGCTAGAGCCCGCCCTCGTCCCTTTAAGCATTTCACTGGCTTTTTTATAGCCCAACCCTTTTCTTATAAGATAAGCAGTGACAAAGGTACCTGTCCTTCCAATGCCATGCTTACAGTGAACCAAGACCTTTTTTCCAAGAAAGATTGCCTCATCTAGCCAGTCAAGGGCCTTTTCCATGGCTTCCATATCAGGAGCATGTTCATCTGGAATGGGCAGATAATAGACATCAAACCCTGCCTTTTCTTCTATCTCATGCAGATCACAATATTCACCGCAAAGATTGACTATGGCAGTAATACCCGCCTTTTTAATGGTCTCTAAATCCTCGTAGGACATAGGGGCGTATCCCACGGCCAGGTTAGGAGTGATCCATGTAATTTCGTAACGGGACATAGAAATTTTCTATCTGCTACTGCTTGAAAAATCTGATCTTCCCTGCAAGAAATCCTCAGCCAGTGATGTCACATCAGTATCAGGTTTGAGATGAATGTCCATGAGCTTTGTGATTCCTACTAAGCGGCCTAGCTGAACAAGTATCTCCTGGGAACGATCGCATGATATCTGGCTGATCTTTCCATCTACTAGTTCTCCGGTATTGTCTGCCTCAAAACCCAGTTTTCTCAAGACATATAGCAAAAACTGTGTCCTCAGAAACTTGCCTTCGGTAGTACCTCCACCGCCAGAGAATCTAAATTTGATATAATTGGTATCCCTGTCCTGGGTACATAGGGCATCTATTTGTACAAAATGATAGCCAAAACGAATATTGAGGTTCATATAATCGCTTGCCAGTATGGCATAACTGGACAGTTGTGCAGAATCCACACTTACAATTCCTCCGGCCAAAACTATCTTGTCATAGTCTTCCCATGCAAAGTGATGCGTCTCAGACCACTTAATGGATGGATCTGATAGACCTTTCCAAAAAGCCTTCATAGGGATAGAGGCCACATGCCCTATGGTTATTTCTTCCACATCACCAGCTTCGTCCTTGAGCCCTCCGCCTACATCTAAAACATAAAAAAGAAGAGGAAGACTATCTCTGAGTTTTTTTACACCTTTTCCTCCAAAACCAGCTTGGTCACCAATGGAAAACATCTCCCGCATAGATGTTTCATGGACAAAGCGTATTATGTCATGAATGGATCTGCACCCTTCCGGCCTAAAATCTTTTGAATTTGGGTCAACAAGGTTTAACTTGCAAGCAAGTTCCATGAGCTGCTTGAGCATGGAAAAAACTGGTTTTTGTTTTGCTTCAGTTCGGGCCTTGTTTTTATATGATGCGCATTCCTCTAATACACCTGGAAAAATTGCACATCTGTCTGCATCTACTGTCACTATTTGACCATGTTTTAGGCCTTCCATAGCTCCCTTAAGTCCACATATATAGGGTATTCCCATCTCTCTTGCTACCGAGGCGCAGTGGCTAGCCGGGCTTCCCTCCTCACTGATCATGGCCTTGATCCTATCAAATACCATTACATAATCTGGCGGAGCAGTCCTTGAAAGAAGAATTGCCCCTTTTTGTATTGAGATAAGCTCGGATCTACTTGTCACCTTGTGTATCCGACCGGAGGCACATCCCCCTGATGCACTCTGTCCTCCGGACATAATGGGTTTGTCTGTTATATTGATCTTTTTAACCAGAGATTGAGTTTCTGGATTGCTTTTAAGCCCTAATGGTCTGGCCTGAAGGATCCTGGGCTGCTCATCCTGAGCAAGACACCATTCCATGTCAATTGGGCAGCCAAGCAGTTTCTCTATATCCATAAGCCAAGAAGCCAGCCTGAGTAATATATGATTGTTTAAAAAGGGGCATCTGGCCATCCCTGAATCTGACTCTACTGTCATCTTCCCTCTGTCTATCCTTATTTCTTCCGGCCTTGTCTTTCCTGAAACCACGTTCTCGCCCAGACCATGGCTTGCAAATATTAGTATGGTTCCTCCTTTATCTAACCCAGGGTCTTGAGAATAAGCTACACCGGCACATAAGGGTTCTATCATTTCCTGTACAATCACAGCCATGGGAGTTTCCAGATCGCAATACCCATTTTTGATACGATAAAATATGGCATTGGATGTATATTTGCTTTCCAGCACCCTTTTATATGATGCAACCACTTCAGATCCTGGAACCCCTATGACAGATAAATATTGCCCTGCAAATGAGCTGCTACTGTCTTCGGCAACCGCACTGGATCTGACAGAAAACTTTTTCCTGGACACATTACTAAATCTTTTTTCCAGGGCCTTTTCAATTTCTGCTCGTAAGAAAGTTGGTATCTCTGTGTTCCTGAGGTGCGACAAAATCCTTTGGGAACCGGCTTCCAGCTTTTTCGGATCGGATATGGATATTCTGGAAAGTTCCTGTTTTAACAGCGAAATGCCGTCAATACACTCCAAAAAATAGAAAAAGGCATGGGTTGTTATTACAAAAAAATGAGGTACTGGCAGATTCAGCTCTTTGGTCAATCTGAAAAGATTATACCCTTTTCCCCCTAATAGGATTTCGGAAACATCTGCATCAGAGTCCGGATCAAGAATAAAAGGAGGAGAGATGCTGTAATATTTTGGTTCCAACACAAGCCTGCAGTAAAAATCTATCTTTTTGAAATAATCTTTTAGACTTGCATATCTGAATGGAGCCAGCTCCATTAATCCCTTGACCATCTTTTTGACTTCTGCAGAAAGATTTTCATATATATTGACAATACGGAAACAGTCGACCTCTTTGTCCCCGTAATATATTTCTTCAAGCTCTGCCAGATGTATATGGGCCTGCCTATCTGCAACGAGGATTTGCTTAAAAGCCTCGTACTTTTTCTTTGCCAGCGTCCCTGGGGCGAAAAATTGATAAGTCCAGTACTTAAAGAGTGTGAAAGGCATGCTCGACCTTCTTTTACGGGCGAAAATGTTGCTGTCTGTCAACAGATGATTACAAGGGTACCTTATATTTATCAGAAAAAGACATTTTGGAAAAGAAAAGGGCCGCTTAAGCGGCCCCTGCATGCACCTGATGGTTAAATAAACTGGATTCTATATATCTACTATCTGTGGTCTTAACAGAATAACAAGCTCCCTCTTTTTCTTAAACTTCCGTTCGCTTTTAAATGCCCAGCCAACAAGGGGTAAATCTCCAAGAAAGGGAACCTTGTTTCCTTCAACACCTTCCATGTCGTCGATAATGCCGCCAATAACCAGAAGATGGCCACTTTTTACC
The DNA here is from genome assembly GCA_027067775.1 of Deltaproteobacteria bacterium. Taxonomy (GTDB): domain Bacteria; phylum Desulfobacterota; class Dissulfuribacteria; order Dissulfuribacterales; family QOAL01; genus JAADCZ01. Next base: position 25,244 of record JAMOVK010000032.1, on the reverse strand, counting down.
CTGGCCATTGTGGTCATTTCCCTGAGGTTTACCTCAGGCAGATCAACTTCTGCATATCCAGTAAGAAAAGAGCCAAACTGGCGAGGAGTGATCTTTGCCAGACGACTGTTTACAGGAGTAAGCTGAAGGACTATTTCATCATCGGACTCGATGTTTGCTATAACTCCAAGCCCGATTCCCGATAAAATGTCCCTGGTCTCTATGGTGTAGGAAGTCGTTGCGCCATTTCCTGTATCATTTACTACAGTTGTTACACGATCTATGTACCGGGTGGTTTTACCACCGGTTATCATAGCCGGCTGTCCATTTAACAAAGAAAGTTTGGGGTTTGATAGCACCTTTACATTCCCAAATTCATCAAGAAAGTTGAGCACCAAATCAAAAGGTTCTCTTGTCATGGTCACGCTTTCAAGAAACTTGATTCCATCGGTGGGATAGATCTGGCCATTCTTTCCAAATGTCATGTGAAAATTAAAGGCAGAGTCTTTGAGAAGGCCACTCCAATCAACACCTTTTGTATTGGAATCGTCCAAATCAACTTCTATAATCTTTGCCTCTATTACTACCTGCTTTGAAAGCATCTCGTGCAGGTGATCAAGATAATCTTCTACTTTTTCCAAAATAGAACGAGGCGCTGTTACAGTTACAATTCCAAGAGGCTTGTCAATGGTGAAATAGAAGCCTTTTCTTGTCCCTTCACCTGTTCCCTGGATCACCTGACGCCCATCGCTTTGCTGGTTATTGGCGTTTGATCCTTCAAGCTCCACCCTTGCCTGTTCTTGCCTTACACAAAGGGCCTGTTGAGCAGGGTTGTTAGGGTACCTTGTGCGACAAAGTGCCTCTATTCTGGCCTGATCGAGAGATTCTCCAGTACGTTCAGGTACATTTAGCGTTGCAAGGTCAAGGATCCTGCCCAGGTTCTCTTCTATAGTCTTCCAGATATCTATATCTTCATCGGTGTGCTCAACTCCCAGCTCCCCCCGAAGGCCAGTGTCTATCTCTCCAGCATTTCCCAAAAAGTCGCCCCCTACTGAGGTACGATAACTGCCAGTAAGAAACGGACAAGTGATATGAAAACGTTTCGTATCCTTGTATTTCACCACTATTGTACGATTTTTGAACTCGTAGAAATAGTCTACCTGTCTTAACACATCACTCAGAGCATCCCAAAAGTTGGCATTTGCCTTGATATTTACATTTACCAACGCATCCTGATCCACATCGCTTGACCAGCTGACATTCATTCCCTTCAAATCGGCTAAGGATTTTATAACCTCGTGGAGAGGTACCCGTCCGTTTTTCGAATTTATGTTAGCCCCTACCAGCATCTCCGGCAGCTTGGCATCTTTCGTATTTATATGAACCTCTGACAAACTGTAAGAAGGTTTCCAGCGGATTTCAGGCTTGAAATTTGAAGGCCTAAGGGGAATCGGCTCTGATTGGGCCTTTACAGATTTGTTTACCTGTTGAGACTTTACCGAGGGCTTGGTCTTTTCCGGTGGTTGGACAGGATTGTTTAAATTGTGTTGAGCACAACCACCACCAAATAAGATTAAAGCCACAAGGACAATGTACATACGAAATCTGGCTGTATGTATTTTTTTGATAGGAGCGGGCATTTTAAGACCTCCTTTATTTATTAGATCCAGAAGATGTGCCAGTTAGTGCGCTTAGCCTCAATTTTGCGAATTTTTCCATCTCTTTTGGCACGTTGCTGCCTGATGACAAGAGCGCTCTGTATTCTGCAACTGCCTGTGGAATTCTTGAGAGGTATTCATAACACTGCGCCTTTAGCATAAGCATATCCGGTGTGATATTGTAATTTGCCTCGATCCTGTTAATGAGCCTAAGCGCCTGCCTGTAATTTCCTTGTGAAAACGAAAATACTGCATAGTTCCACAAAGTGTCTTTGGTAGGCTTGATGCTCATGGCAAGCTCGAAATACTCTTTTGCATCCTCTGGCCTATCCATTCTGGCAAGGGCAACTGCTGCTATAGCCGCTGCTTCAGCATCCTTATTGTCCAGTTTTAGTGCCCTTTTGGCATAGTTGAAGGCAGCGAGATTATCGTTTCTTTGAAGTGCCAAGGCAGCAAGCTTATCAAGAAGCTTGAGGTTATCTGGCCAGAGTTCAGCGGCCTTTTTAAGAGATTCATATGCTCCAAAAATATTGCCCCTTTTTTCCTGGGCAGCGGCCTTTTTAATAAGCTTTTCAGCCTTTAGTATCTGTTTAAGAGGAGTGGAAGACTTGTATTTGTTTTCCACATTAAGGCGTTTGGCAGCCCTGGCCTTTCTGGTTATCTCCATGGTGCCGGCAACCGTCTCCAGGGTTCCGGATCCCCCTGTCTCTCCAGCCCATTCGATGGACTTTTTCTTTGGATAGATCATTATGGTATTGTTTTTTTCTATGCTCTCTAACCCCTTAAGATTTTTAATCACTTCCAGAACAAAGGTCCAAGGTACATTATCCAAGGCAAGGGTGAGCGTGCCTTTTACTCCCTCATCAACCACAACATTTTTTCCACTTACCTGTCCAAGAAGCCTAAAGACATTGTGTAGATCCACCTTGTAAAAATCCACGCTTATCTTCTTTGGTCCGGTAAGGTTACCGTCGTTTCTTTTGGCAACTATTTTTGTCTTGGGAGCATCGCTGGCAGCTATCAACTGTGCTCCTCTTTTTACAGAGGCAACCTTTAGATTCTTTTGGGGCTGTCTATTTTTGAGTTCCTTTAGCCAGTAGTCAACATCGGACTTTTCTTTTGATGCCCAAACATCTATAACCCCCACAGGTGTATATGCCACCTGAAGCCCCACCATAAAAATAAAGACGATGGTTGGCCAAAAAACTGTTTTTCTCTTTTTAACTAGATTCATCACCTTCCTCCGGATGGAGATATAATGTTCTATCCCTAAAAGTAGGCTTCCCTCTAAGGTCTTCTACCTTTTCCCTTACAACAACCCTGTCCCTGGCAATGGATACCACCTTGCCATTGTTGTAACCTATTCTTGTTCCAACTCTTAGCGTATAGCCAATGCCAGAGGCATCCTGTGCCATGGCTAAAGCATTTCCATCTGACTGCAGTACTATGCCGACCAGGGTAAGCTGACCCACATCCATGCATTCAAGCGGTGCATCACAACTTTCAGGCCTTTTTTTCACAGTTTTAGAGTTTGCCCGAACACCTTTTTTCATCTCGGTCCTGAAAAAAGGCTTAAATGGATCAGGTTTTCCTGCTGCCACATAATGGTAATCCACAGGTGACAACAGTCTTTCCAATCTCTTTTTGTACTGTGCAATTTTCTCAGAGATATTTTTGCTGGCTTTGTTGTTGTCCTGTTTTACGTCTTTGGTAGCTAACGAAGACATGGTCATTGGACCAGATAACAGGAAAATCGAAAAAATTAGGGGCAAAGAAATCTTATACATTTGCCAACTCCCACCTTTGATTCTGTACCAAATGGTGCCCATGATTATCTTCTTTTCTTCTTGCCTTTCGCTTTGGCCCTCTTTTGTTCTTCGGGCGTTAAAAATCTGTAGGTAACTGCTGTACATTTCGTGTGAATCACCCAATTGCTACCACGCTGGACAACTCCTTTACTGTCCATGCCTGTTGATTTTGAATTTGCCTGGGAAGCCTTGGCTGATGAAGTCTTTGTGGATCCATTTTCTTTGTTCACTGCCTGACTCCATATCTGGGAACTCTCTTTTGCCCTTCCCATGGTCACATCCTCTATATGTACAATTCGAGCCATCCTGCTAATCCTATCGAAAAATACCACCGTGTTGTGAAATGGGCCCTCAAGCTCCAGAGAAACCGGAATTGCCGCATAAAAATTGTTTATCCGCTCGTTACCCGGTTTAAAGGCCTGAAACTCCAGCCGTGCCTCATTGCCTAAAGAAGATATTTCAGTGAGAACTGAGGGAATGTCTTCTTTTTCTGGAAGAAGTTTCATTGCCTGCTTTAGTATTCCCTCCATCTCCTTCAGTTCCTTTTCCAGCTTTGGTATCTGCTTGCTCTTTTGTTCAAGTATGGCAATCTCCTGCCTGAGTTTAGGAATCTTGGTTGAGATGGAATCAATTTCACCTATTCTGGCAGACAGAAACAGATACCAAAAAAGTCCGATGGGCAGCAGCCAAGAAATCATGAATATCAAGGCTTTTTGCCAGATAGGCATACTGTAGACCGTATCAAAGAGGGTTGCTGGGATCTTTATCTTGAATTTGTCTTTTAAGGACATAGCATCAACCTGTATCTCATATCCTTTTAATTAACTGGCCAGATCGACCATTAAATCAAACTGCATCAGTTCGTGTCCCTGTATCTTCTGCCTCCTGGTATTCACCAGTCTTACCTTTTTGGTTAACGGAGAGGCGTCCAACCTTCTCATGAAAAGGGCCACGGTGTGATTGTCCAATGCAATACCTGACAGCTTCAGCTTTCCGGCCTTTAGTTCAAGCCCCTTTAGCCACAGCCTGTCTATAGGCAGACACGTTACAATCTCATCCAACACCCTTACCGTGCGGGTTCTGCCCTGCTGCAACTTCTCTATTGCCTGAAACTTCGCCTCGATTTCTTTACTCTTTCTTTTAGCCTGGGTTATCTTTCTGTCTACGTAGGCAAGTTGGGCTTTTCTTGCTTCCAGTCTTTTAAGTTCCTTTCTCTGTGCTGAAACCTTGCCTTGGATGGCAAAACCCACGGCAAACAGACCGGCAAGCAACAGTATAAAAGATAGGAAGAATATGGAGACTTGTTTCCTGACCGCCTCTCGTTTCTTCCATTCCCTGACTGGTAAAAGATTTATAGATATCACTATCCTGCACTCCTTATGGCCAATCCGCTGGCAATTGCCATTTGTGGGGATATGCTTTGCAGATATTTCTCGTCTATATCCCTGTCAGGCTCTTGGCCTGCAAATGCATTCAGTCTCCGTGTTTCAAGGCCTAAAGCATCTGAAAAATAGTCTTCAAGGCCCTTTAACATGGACGTGCCACCGCTTATAAAAACACAGGTTGGAAATTCTTCCGGCGATGCGCTTGACTTGAAAAAACTTATGGCCTTTTTTATTTCCTTACCCCATAGTTCTGAAATCTCTTGCACAACACCGGTAATTTCTCTTGCCAGGACTTTGTCTTTGGTTCCGCTTATCTTTACTGTTTCTGCATCTTCTCTGTTAAGGCCTGTTGCTTCCTGAATCGCCTCGGTAAGCTGTTCCCCCCCTATGTTCATATCCCTGGTAAAAATGGGCATGCCCTTCTTGACAATGTTCAGATTGGTCTTGCTTGCCCCAATGTCTATGAGAACTGCAGGTTCTTCCACCTCGCCAAATGCTAGTTCAAAGGCATTGACCAGGGTAAAGGCATCAACATCAATGACAGCCGGGGTCAGGCCAACCCCCTCGAGAAGATTGGCATACTCATCAACAATCTCCTTTTTGGCTGCCACCAGGAATATGTCGCTTCCACCGTTCTCTTCTGGATATGTCTTAAGGACACTGAAATCTATATAGACATCTGAAATTTCAAAAGGAACATACTTTTCAGCCTCAATAATAAGATTTTCTTCCATCTCCTTTTCTGTCATATATGGGACATGTATCCTTTTTACAATGACTGAATAGCCTGAAATGGAAGTAGAGGCCCTCTTTAGGGACGGTTGAAGGTTAGACAACAGATGTTCAAGCACTTCCAGAACCACATCATGTTCTTTTATGGAACCATCTACAATGGCGCCCTGCGGCAGAAGGGCCCGTCCAACCTTTTTAACTCGTCTTTGACCTCCGTTTCCTGTTAGTTCCACCACTTTTATGGTATGAGAACCAAGATCAACTCCGAGGGTGGACTGTGGTTTCTTCTTAAATAGTTCTTTGAGATTGAATTTTTTCATGTCTCTTTAGAAGCTTCCTGTTTTTTTCATGTTATTATCCTGTTCGGCACCAATAAATTTTTCCTAAAGGGGTTTAAAATACTTGTCTAAAAAAATTTGAAAGTTATCATTACTGGCCTTAAATTCTTATACGTCCGATAAACGCCACTGGAGCCGGAAAAATTAAAAAACCATGAAAATTGATATAAATCGCATAAGAAATTTTTCTATTATCGCCCATATTGACCACGGAAAGTCCACTCTTGCGGACAGAATCCTCGAATTTACTGGTAGTGTGACTGCCAGAGAAATGAAAAAGCAATTTTTGGACCAGATGGACATTGAAAGGGAACGAGGGATTACCATAAAGGCCCAGACAGCCCGTCTATTCTATGATGCCAAAGATGGTAACAGATACCTGTTGAACCTTATAGACACACCTGGCCATGTGGATTTTTCTTACGAGGTGTCAAGAAGCCTTGCAGCCTGTGAGGGTGCTCTTTTGGTAGTAGACGCCACCCAAGGGGTTGAAGCCCAGACCCTGGCTAATGTCTATCTTGCCCTTGAAAACGATCTTGAGATCATCCCTGTCTTGAACAAGATCGATCTTCCTAGTGCTGATCCCGACGCTGTTGTTCAGCAGATAGAAGACATCATTGGCCTGGACGCATCGGACGCCATTCTTGTAAGTGCCAAGGAAGGAATAGGTACACAAGAGGTGCTTGAGGCCATTGTTAACAAGGTTCCACCTCCAAAGGGAGACCCTGAGGCTCCTCTTAAGGCGCTAATTTTTGACTCATGGTTTGATCCGTATCAAGGTGCCATAGTACTGGTTCGGGTAATGCAGGGCACCCTAAAAAAGGGCATGCAACTCATGATGATGTCAAATGGCAAAAAATACGAGGCTCTCAGAATTGGCGTATTTTCCCCTCAGGGCGTAGACGTTGAAGCACTAGGGCCGGGACAGGTGGGGTTCGTGGTTGCAGGGATCAAGAATGTAAGAGATACACAGATCGGAGATACCCTTACAGAAGCCAAAAGACCAGCCAATACTCCCCTGCCCGGGTTTAAGCCTGTAAAACCTATGGTCTTTTGCGGTCTTTATCCTGTGGATACAGGCCAGTATGATCAGCTTAAGGAGGCGGTGGAAAAACTCTGGCTTAACGATCCGGCCTTTACATATGAACCTGAAAGTTCAACAGCCCTTGGCTTTGGATTTAGATGCGGTTTTCTTGGCCTATTACACATGGATATTGTTCAGGAGCGCCTGGAAAGAGAATTTGAACTCACCCTCATTACAACCGCACCTGCAGTGGCATACAAGGTGGAACTTACTTCTGGAGAGGAACTGACCATTCACAATCCTGCCCAGATGCCAGAACCTGGCCAAATCAAGTCTATTTCCGAGCCTTATGTGGAGATGGAGATCTATGTCCCAAAGGAGTTTGTAGGGCCTGTTATGACCCTTTGTGATGAAAAAAGGGGCAAACAGAAGGACATGACCTACCTTACGGCAGAAAGGGTCCTTTTAAAATACGAGTTGCCCTTTAATGAAATCGTGCTTGATTTCTACGACAAGCTCAAATCGGTCAGCAGAGGCTATGCGTCTATCGACTATGATTTTCTAGAATACAGGCCTGCCAAACTTGTCAAGCTAGACATTCTTATCAACAAACAGCCGGTGGATGCCCTTTCGGTAATTGTACATAAAGACAAGGCCTATTACCGGGGAAGGGAGCTTGTTTCAAAACTTAGAAAGATAATTCCCCGTCAACTGTTTGAGGTGGTCATACAGGCAGCTATAGGCAGCAAGGTTATAGCCAGGGAACGTATACCTCCTTTAAGAAAAGACGTCACAGCCAAGTGCTACGGGGGAGACATCACAAGAAAGAGGAAGCTCCTTGAAAAACAAAAAGAAGGCAAAAGAAGAATGAAGCAAGTGGGACAGATTGAAATTCCCCAGGAGGCCTTTCTAAGTGTTCTGAAGGTATAATGTGCCTTGCATATCCTGCAGGCAGGCACTAACATAGCACCCCATGAAATCAAACACCTCAAATCCCTTTCCATTTTTTGATATAAATACCTTAAAAGAATATGCCCAGGCAATTCTTATTGCCCTTGTTATTGCCCTGTTCGTCAGGACCTTTATAGTACAGGCATTTAAGATCCCTTCTGGCTCCATGATCCAAACCCTGCTCATTGGAGACCACATACTAGTTAACAAATTTATATATGGAGTCAAAAATCCACTTACGCGCACCACATGGATAGACCTGGACAAGCCCCAGCGGGGAGATGTTATCGTATTCATTTTTCCATTGGAAAGGGATAAGGATTTTATCAAAAGGGTGATAGGCGTAGGAGGAGACACCATCCAGATCATAAACAAGAAGGTTTTTGTTAATGGAAAGCCCTTTAAAGACCCTCCTGGGGTACAACATACAGATCCAAACATACTTCCAGCAGGGGTCAGCCCCAGAGACAACCTTGGCCCCATCAAGGTTCCCCCGGAGAAACTCTTTGTTATGGGAGACAACAGGGATCAAAGTTTTGACAGCCGTTTCTGGGGATTTGTGCCTGTAAAAGATGTAAAGGGCAAGGCCTTTATAATCTACTTTAGTTGGGATTCAGACTCCCATGGGATACGCTGGAATCGCTTTGGCAAGTTGATTCATTAAAGAAAGCCGCTTACCAATCTCAGGTGAGAAGCTGTCTCTTTATAAATCGGCCCATTCCCTCCACTGCCATTAGATACAGGGAAGAACAAAAACCTATGTAAAGAAGACAGGCAAGGATAGCTGCAAGATTGTTCTGATAAAGGGCCTTTCTAATTACATAGCCAATGCCCATGGTAGCAGCCAAGAATTCTGCCACAATGGTCCCTACCATTGCCAAGGTGGCACTTCCTGCAATCACGGTTATCATTTTATCAAGGTTTTCAAAGACTCTGATGGTTATCTCCATCATGCTGTCAAGCCTGCCGGTTTGCATAAAAAAATGTTCTACTTCCTCTACTGAAGAAGAAAAGATTCCAAGAAAGTTTAAAAGTAAAGGAAAATAACAAATAAGGGTAGCAATAAGCAGCCTTGAGACCAGGCCGTCTCCAAGAAAGATGAAGACCAAGGGCGCTATAGCCACCACCGGGTAAGCCTGAAGATTATATGCTGCAGTCTTAATCATATTGGATAAGATAGAGCCGCCCCTAGCCCAAAAGGCAACCACAACTGCAAGGATAATGGCAAGGCAATGCCCCCCTATTGCCACACCCAGAGTGTTCAACGAGGGCACTAAAAAATCACGCCACCTGCCAAGGATCATGGCCGTGATTTCAGATAGAGGCGGGATTAAATAGTCGGAAAGGCCAGTTGCATACTTTACCCCTTCTATCATGGAAAGAAAAAATAAAAATATGATGGAAAACTGGAAAAGCCTCATCGCTCCCTTCCTTGTGAACTAGAGGCAGCCATCAAGACCTTAAAAATTGTATTTTGGACCAACTCGTCCATACCGGGGTCACGCTGTCTTTTTATTCCATCAATTCCTGGAATTTCAACGAGCCTTTTTGTTTCGGATGTTCCACCAGAGATAACAAACACCTTTTTGGAAAAAAAACAGACCTCATCAACATTGTGAGAGATATAAAAGACGATCTTATCTTTACAAAATTTTTCCTTGACTATGGCTAGGATGTGATTTCTTGAAGGTTCATCTACATTGGCCAAAACCTCATCACATATGAGCATATCAAAATCCTGCACAAGGTATCTTGCAAGATTTGCCCTATTCTTTTGGCCCATGGATAATCTAAAAAATTTTTTACCAAGAAGAGGATGTAAACCCAACTGATCCACTATAAATTCCAGATCCTGCATCGAGACCCGTTTTGCCTTAACACTTTCAAGGTGACGCCCTATAGACAACCATCCGGGCAGTCGCTCCGTGTTGTAACAAAGTAAGATGGTGTGAATATGATCTTTTTGGACAATTCCCTCTTGTGGACTTAAAAGACCTGCAATAATCCTTGCCAAGGTGGATTTGCCACAACCTGAAAAACCAAACAGGGAATAAAAACCTGGCGATGTAATATGGAAATTCAGTCTGTGAAAGAGGAGATATTCTGCTTCTTTGTAGCCAAAGCTGATATTTCGGACTGATAGTTCCACTTAAACTGCAGAAAGAGGCCTATCCTACTGCGCTATCTGCGACCTTTCGCCAGACGCTCAAGTCTCCTGCGTCTTTTTTTCCTACGTTTGATAATTTTCTTAACGGTTGCGTTAAGGATATCCTCCCTCAATTTTATCACATCAGACTCAGCTCCAAAAACTGCCACCTTTAGATACTCAAAACCAAACTGCATAAGTTCTACATCATCTTCAAGTATCTTTCTAAGCACCTTTCCATCAACAACGTAGGTATCCAGGAAACGGCTTTCAAACACAAAATTCCTGAACCGTTCCATATTGGTTGAAACCATGAAAAAGAGTTCCCTGGCCTTTGGAGGCATCTCTGTCTCTTCTCCAAAAGAACGTTTGCGCAGCAGCAGCTCCATCCATTCACGATTCATCCTGTCGTAGAAATCCGAGCCCTGATCCTGCCTCCACGACTCCACTGTCCATTCCGTGTCTTCTTCAAATCCCTTGCAATGCGGCTCCTTAACCAAAAAGAAAAACTCCTCTTCCTCGCCAGCATGCTGTTCCTGCTGTCTCAGACTGGCAAGTCCAACCGGATAGTAACGGCAGCACACGGGTCTGTCAGAATAGACCTGACATCCGTCCTTTGTCACAAAAGGACATCTACCATCTTCATCTTCAAGCATCTTGAGCCTGGCTACTGGAATCCTGGTTATGCCCAGAAGCTCTGGTTCTGTATAAAGTCTTAAAAACAGGTCAGACGAAAGGCCCAGCCGGTGTTTCAGTCTGATAATATCATAAGGGGTGAGAATGATATTCATGTTCCTGCAGCATTTTGTAAAACAGCTCACCCCGGGATAACAGCGAAATTTGAACTTACTATCCCTGTCGAGTCTGACCGGTTCAACAACGCTGTCTTTCTGCCCCTTTTTTAGGGCCTTGTCTATTCTCTTTTCTAAGTGCTTAAGTGACATTTTATTTTCCTGTAGAATTTGTTTAACGGCCCTGCCAGTCTAAACTACATGATCTTTGCAGGCAACAGTTATTGAACATAATGAGACTCTGGTTTGATGCTAAAAAATATTTTTTATCTTTTTTAGGTCATCAGGAGTATTGATGTTTGAAAGACAAAAACCGAGATCAATGGGTTTCACATCAGAAGGTGTAATTACATTAACAGGGACCTCATTGAAAAGCTCTGCCATTTTGTAGCGGTTTTTTGTGATAAGCTTTTCTATCACCGGCAGTAGGCTTCTGTGATAACGAGCATGAAGGGGATGAAGCCTTTCACCTGTCCTAGGGATCAAAATTGGTTCGTCACACTGATATTCGAGCATGAAACCGATTAACTCCGGGCTTAACATGGGCATATCACAGGCCACAAGCAGAACATTTTCGTAAGGAAGGGTTTTGAGACAGGAATAAAGTCCACCCATTGGCCCTATTCCTTTTATACGATCCACAACCTTCTGAACGTCCAGCCAGCGGAAGTCATCTGGCTTTGCCACTGAAAGAACAAGGTTTGGACATGCTCTTGCTGCCTTTTCCAAAACATTTTCTATTAAAGTTTTGCCCTTCCAGGATACCAGGGCCTTGTTGGAACCAAATCTTTTGCTCCTGCCTCCCGCCATTATGACCACTGCGTCGTTTACCATAATAAGTCCCCGAAGACATTATAAAAAAATCAGGTACATTGCCGCTCCTTCTTAAAGGAACGGATCCAGAACAAGAGTATTGACAAGTAACTTCATCATGATTATTAAATTTAACACACATCTGCTGCGGGGTGGAGCAGTCTGGTAGCTCGTCGGGCTCATAACCCGAAGGTCGCAGGTTCAAATCCTGCCCCCGCTACCAAGAAAATCAGGGGGTTACGGCAAAAAGTCGTAACCCCTTTTCTCTTTTCACCCCTATCTAGCTCCAAAAGCATGTTGTTATCTAACAACTAACAGTGCCGGCCTTCATAATAACCACCTGGGTTGCAAGCTGGTTTGTCTCTTCCTTGTCGTGGGTGACATAAATCATGGTGAAGCCAAGATCTTTTTGGAGTTTGCATATCTCAGCTGCAATGCGCCTCCTAAGATCCCAGTCGAGACTTGACAAAGGTTCGTCCATCAAAACAAGCTCCGGATCTGTTACAAGCGCTCGGGCGAGGGCCACCCTTTGCTGCTGACCTCCAGAAAGTTCGTAAGGCCTGCGCCTTTCCATTCCAGCAAGATCGGTCATTTCAAGCATTTTTAAGATACGCTTTCTTCTATGGGATTTGGAGACCCCCCTGACCCTAAGTCCAAACTCCAGATTGCCATAAACACTCATGTGTGGCCACAGGGCAAGATCCTGAAATACAAACCCGATGTTTCGCCTTTCTGGAGGAACAACAACCCTACCGTTTTGGGACACTACTGTGTTATTTATAAAGATGGACCCGGTATCTGGAGCGTTAAAACCAGCTATTAATCTAAGCAGTGTAGTCTTGCCACAGCCTGAAGGACCAAGAAGGACAAGCCTTGTTCCGTGAGGGATGTTAAGACTTACATCCTTTAATATCTGTCGTCCATTAATAGAAAAAGAGACAGATTCCAAACATACCATACTGTTCTCAGACATTTTCCCATCTCCCAGATGCCATCAATGTAATCCACACAAAGGCCGCTGGCACCACGACTGAAAGCACCATCAAAACACACATGGCAGCAACAAGCTGTGGGCTTCCATTGGCCATGGTAGTAAATATACGTACTGGCAATGTGTCACATCCAGGGGGATAGACCAACATGGTGATGTCTGTATCTCTAAGACAAAATATAAAGACACAAAGCCATGATGCAAAAACCCACCTTCTAGACAGGGGAAAAAGCACCGATATCATGCGCCTTAACCATGATGCACCTGCAAGCTGGGCTGCCTCCTCCATGGAAGAAGGGATCTGCAAAAATCGTCCCTCTATCACCTTTACCGACAAAATATAATACTTGGCAACATATCCCATGATCACTATGGACATTGAACCGTATACAAAATGGGTCCATTTAGTATTCCAGAGACCTATCAATCCTATGCCAAGCACGGTTCCAGGCAGGGCAAAAAGAAAAAGACCCGCCATATTCACTAGACGCCAGCAACATATTGCCTGGTTTTTTATGGCATAGGCAGCCATAAATCCACAAATGCTCAAAATGGAGGCAGCAACTGCGCTGTAGAAAAAACTTCTTTTAAGCGGTTCCCCTGCCATTTCAATGGCCCTGAGGTACACACCCTTTTGACAAGAATTAATGACTAAATATCCAAGAGGCAGGACCACGAAGATAAAGGCAAAAACAAAGACCAAAATAAAGGCAGGCCTTTTCCATTTGCCAAGCCTTATTTGCAAAAGGCCCCTTGCCTGAACCATTCCAGAGGTAAAAAGGTTCCATTTTTTGGCCAAACAGACTTCGAGGAACAACAAGGGCAGAACCATGACAGCCAGAGGTATGCTGTTTGCCGTGGCTCCTTTAAAATCGTAAAGTGCTGAAAAACGTGTAAAACTTTCAACAGAAAAGACCTGAAAACGTAAATAGGAAGGAACGCTTAACTGGCCTATTGTTAAAACAAAGACCAACATACTGGCAAGGAGAATGCCTGGCCATATCAAAGGCAATGTGATCTGTCTTATTACTCTTGGCCAGGCAGCATTCAGGCGGGCTGCCTCTTCAAACCTAGGATTAACGGTTCTAACAAAGAAGGAGGTGAGTAAAAGAGGAATCGGCAGGTAAACTGTAGAAAGGACAAAAACCGAACCAGCAAGGCCAAAAAGAAGTCTGTGAACCTTTTCATGCCATGGTTGTGGGAAAAGCAGCAGCGGACCCTGGCCAGGGGCAAGCAACTGGTCCCATGCTACGGCAACTATGTATGGAGGGATAAGTATTGGGATACAAAGGATAAAAAGAAGCCATTTCTTCAGGGGAAGGTCGCTCTTTCCAATTAGAATCCCAAAAGAAACTCCTATAATGGTGACGCTGAAGGCCACAATACCTGCAAGGATCAATGAATTTTCAAGAAGGAGCCATTGACGCGTCGAGCCTAAAAGCTCTGAGTATGCACTGAATGTGAATTCTCCATCTGCAACTGTACTAGATACCAACATGAAAATAATGGGCAGCAGACCACAGATAAAGAGCGGGGAAACTGCTGCCCAAAGCAGGATCCTTTTTGTCATTTAAGACCGACCCATTCCTTCAAAAGGGGTTGGATTTCAAGCATTTTTTTGGCAACCTGACCGTAATCCACCTTCATGATACGGATTTGATCAAGAGATCTAAGCCATGAAGGCATTTCAACTCCTTGGTGAAGCGGTATTTGCGCACAGTCTGCAAAAGCCAACCTCTTTTCCACCTCTTTTGAAAGAAGATAATCAATAAGCTTTTTTGCCTCTTTTGGATGAGGTCCACCCTTTATCAAAACCACCACATTGGGAACGATAAAACAACCAAGACCTCCCTCTTCCTGATCCGGATATACCATCCTTACAGATCTTCCCTGTTTTATTCTATTGACTGCATCATCACTGTCTACCAAGCTAAAATCATAACGGCCTGATGCCACAAAGTCTGCGCTTTCTCCATTACTTGTTGAGACTGCTACCCGATTAGCCTTCATCTTTTCCATGAATCTCTTTGCCTGTTCATCTCCAAGCACAGTGAAAAGGGCGGCAATGTGGGCAGTGGTGGTGCCAAAAAGGGGATTTGCAATAACTGCCCTCCCCTTCCATTTAGGTGACACAAAATCCATCACAGACCTGGGATTATCTTGCACCTTTGCATTTACGATAAGCACCCTGGCCCTGGCTGAAAAACCTGTCCAGTAACCTTCAGGATCTTTGAAGGTAGCCGGAATTCCCTTGGCGTTCTTTGAAAGATAGGGGGCTGCAATCCCCTTGTCTTTTAGAATTTGTGCCCTTATAGGTTCGTTAGCCCAATATACATCAGCCTGTGGATTTCGTTTTTCAGCCAGAAGCCGATTCATCACACCAGTACTCTTGGCCTCTTCTGTATCAAACAGGGCCCTTACCTTAATACCTGTCTTCCTCTCAAAATCTGCCAGAATAGGTTCTGAAAAGACCTGATCTTCCGACACATAGACAACCACGGTCTTTTTGGAAGAAGCATCCTGCTGGGAACAGCCGTTAAGAAAAAACACAACAACCACGGACAAGACAGCAAGACCTAATATCAAAAAAATAGGCCCTTGACTGATATTTTTCATTTGCTTTGCCATTGCTACCTCGGCTCCACCTTAAAATCATCAAAAGATGTTACAGCATCTGCCTTTGTCCACAATCCAACCCCACCGCTTTTTTCAAAGTGATTATCAGTGCCATGCAGGAATCTTTTTCCATTAAGGTAGCACTCGTAAGCATCACCATGCTGGACTATTTTCATTGAGTGCCACTTGTTGGTGGAAAGAGACACGCGGGCACTGTTCATCATCATCCTGTGTCCATTTGATACATAGTAGATCCTGAAGTTGTCTTCTAAAGGGTTAAATCTAGCAATATAGTAGTTATTCCTGTCTTGAATACGCCACATGATCCCTCCACCTTGATCAATCCTGCCACTAACAGGCCTGAACAACACTGTGATTGTACCATCTTTGAAAACCACCTTATCTGTCCAACACAGGTTGAATGTACTGCCTGAATGATGGTTGATCTTTGTTAGTGCAAGGACCTTTTCCCCTGACGGAGCACTTTTATCTTCAACAACCTCCCAGGTGGCCAGAGGTCCGTTTTGCCGGGTGGCCTCCACCTTCCAACCCTCTGGAAGACTCCCCACAGGCACATCTTCAAAATCCCATAAAAGCAGCCCGTTTTCTTTAATCTTGCTGTCTTTTGCCAACAGTGGCTGGGCAAGCCCAAAAATAAAAGTGATAACCAGACTACCAACAACGAATCCTTTCCACATTTTTCTTTCCTCCATTTTTCTGGGTGATATGTTAGAAATTAGATACAATTCTATTGGAAAAATACACTTTGACAAAAATTGTCTTGACAGATTTTTAACTTGAAGATAAAAATTGTCTTAATAATCAACTTTATCCCCAACGGCTACTATATTATCAGATCCATTTGGAGAAAACCATTAAAAATGTCCACCATGAAGTTCATAAAAGGTTTTTGGCAAAAAATAGCCTATTTCTATATGCAGGGTTTTAAATCAATGACTGTGGGTAGGACCCTCTGGAAAATCATATTGATAAAGGTCTTTGTAATCGTTTTCGTTTTCAAGTTCTTTTTCTTTCCCGATATCCTTGACAAGGTCTACAAAAATGACTCTCAAAAGGCCCAACACGTACTGGAAGCCCTGGCCACTCCCCCTTCTAGCCCTATTCAGGATCATCAAGACAATGAAACACAACATCAATACTTAAGTCACAGGAGGTAACTTATGCTGGAACAGATTGATCTTTCTACGGTCAACTGGGCACGTGCACAGTTTGCACTCACTGCCATGTATCACTGGATCTTTGTGCCCTTGACCCTTGGGCTGACGTTTTTGTGTGCCTTTTTTGAAACCATTTACGTCAAGACGGGTAAGGAGGAGTGGAAAGAGCTGACCAAGTTCTGGATGAAACTCTTTGGGATTAACTTTGCTATCGGTGTTGCAACAGGGATTATTCTAGAGTTTGAATTTGGAACCAACTGGGCCAACTACTCTTGGATGGTTGGAGACATATTTGGCGCACCCCTTGCCATTGAAGGCATTGTGGCCTTCTTTTTGGAGGCGACTTTTTTTGCAGTGATGTTCTTTGGCTGGAATCGGGTCTCTAAAAAATTTCATCTCTTTTCCACCTGGATGGTTGCAATTGGCTCAAACCTGTCGGCACTCTGGATACTGGTTGCCAACGGTTGGATGCAATTTCCAACAGGCATGGCCTTCAATCCGGATACTGCACGATTTGAGATGAAAAATTTCTTTGAGGTGGTCTTTTCTCCCTATGCAATAAGCAAGTTCACCCATGCCACAACCTCTGGCTTTGTCCTTTCTTCCCTTTTTGTCATTGCAATTGCCTCATATTATTTGGCAAAGAGAAGACACATGCTCATGGCCAAAAGGAGCATAATAGTTGCTTCTGTATTTGGCCTGATCGCGTCTTTGATGCTTGCCTTTACTGGAGACGAGGCAGCCTTTATAGATGCAAAACATCAGCCGATGAAGCTTGCAGCCATGGAGGGGCTTTGGGACGGAACTACAGATGCGCCAATAGTCGCCTTTGGAATAGTAAATGGCATGAAGGAACCTGGCGATTTTCAGGATCCATTTGTTGTGGAGTTTAAGATCCCGGGGCTTTTGTCACTTCTTGCCAACCGTGAGCCCGGAAGCTTTGTCCCTGGCATTAATGACCTTGTATTTGGCAATAAGGAGCAAGGGATTACAGGAGTAGAAGAGATGGTAAAAAAGGGAAAACTTGCAGTCAAGTACCTTGATGAATACAAAAAGGCAAAGAAGAAAGGCGATCTCTCTGCCGCCTCTTCTGTCCTTTCCGAGTTCAATAAGTATAAAGACTTTCTTGGATACGGCCATCTAAGATCGTCAAAGGAGGCTGTACCACCAGTTTCCATAACATTCTATTCCTTTCATATAATGGCTGCAGTAGGGACTGGAATAATTCTCATATTTTTCCTTTTTCTGTTTTATTCTGTACGCGGAAACATAGAAACGGCAACCTGGCTTTATCCTATAGGCATTATCTTTTTCATTCTCGCCTTTGTAGCAGGAGAAGCAGGATGGGTAGTGGCTGAGGTTGGTAGACAGCCTTGGGCAATCCAAGGACTTTTGCCAGTATCGGTGGCCAGGACCGATATCGCACCTGTAAACGTAAAACTAACCTTCTTCATGTTCCTGGCAACCTTCACTCTACTTCTTATTGCTGAAATAAGGATCATGCTCAAGCAGATACAGATAGGCCCAAAGGAGGTGAACTAACATGTTTGGAAACCTTGACCTGGCAACCTTACAAAAACTTTGGTGGTTACTGGCCTCAGTGGTGGGCTCACTTTTTCTCTTTTTGAACTTTGTGCAGGGAGGCCAGACCTTGATATGGCAGCTTGGCAAGTCTGAAAGAGAAAAATCTCTTATTATAAACTCCATTGGCAGGAAGTGGGAGCTTACCTTTACCACACTGGTTCTGTTTGGCGGTGCACTTTTTGCTGCCTTTCCTAAATTCTACGCCACAAGCTTTGGAGGGGCCTATTGGGTGTGGATTGCAATACTGTTCACCTTCATAGTCCAGGCCGTAAGCTTTGAGTATAGAAAAAAACCGGATAACCTCTTTGGCCCAACGGTCTATGAGGCCTTTCTTTTTATAAACGGTACTGTTGGTATACTTCTAATTGGAACTGCCGTTGGAACCTTTTTCACAGGCTCAAATTTTGTGCTTAACGAGTACAATCTTGTAAAGTGGACAAATCCCCTAAGAGGCCTTGAGGCAGCGCAGAACATATTCAATGTAAGTCTTGGACTTTTCCTGGTATTTAATGCAAGGGTACTTGGAGCCTTGTATCTGCTTAACAACATCGACTTTACAGGAATGGATGAGTTTAAAAAACGCACAAGAAATGCCGTTTTCTCAAACTTTATAGCAGCTCTTCCATTCCTTCTGATCGTGCTGATAGGTCTTTTGACAATGGACGGCTTTGGAGTTGATCCAGCAACTGGAACCGTTTCCATGGTCTCCTTCAAGTACCTCAAAAACTTGATTGAAATGCCAATTGTCTTACTGATTCTTCTTGCTGGACTGGGCCTTGTCATATTTTCTGTTTATTCTGCAAGATTTCAAAACAAGGATAACGGAATCTGGTTTGCAGGTCTTGGGACAGTGCTTGTTGGCCTGGCAGTCTTCTCCACTGCAGGATACAACAACACGCCCTTTTACCCTTCAAAGGTGGATCTCCAATCCAGCCTGACCATATTCAACGCATCTAGTTCTCACTACACCTTAACTGCCATGACCTACGTGGCACTTATTATACCAGTTGTCTTGGCCTACATTGCCTATGTCTGGAAACAGATGGACAGCCAGAAACTAAAGGCAGAAGAACTTGAAGGACCAGAGGCTGGCGAAAACTATTAAGAGGAGGGAAAAATGCAGGCTTTACTAATACTACTGTGGATCGGAACAATAGTAGTCTCTCTTCAGGGTGCTGTAGCAGTACTGAAGAAGACCAACCTTATATAGAACACAGACTATATAACCTTACCTGCAAGGCCTCTTTCATCCATTGGAAGAGGCCTTGTTAATAATGGCGCCCCTATCTCTTCCAGTAATTCCATCTATTAAGGAACTACCACTTTTTATAATTATCTTTACAGATATCCTCTTTTTTCAGAGAATTTGTTAGCCACTTGCACAAATCCAATGGTTGAACTGGATTATGGGAACCTGTTGGTGGTTTTATATCAATGGCAATGAAACCTGCCACCAGGGCAGAGGCCATGGAAGTGCCAGTTAAAAAATTATATCCTCCCGGAACTGTGGTGAAGATATTTTGACAAGGAACCACCACGTCTGCCTTTTTACAAACTGTTGGGTTTGGAAACAACGAGCCGTCTTCCAATATTCCTCCAACCGAGACCACTTCCTTGAGTCTGGCAGGAAATGGGAGTCTGTGGGCATCTGCTCTGTTTCCGGCAGGCGCCACAAAGACGATTCCCTTTTCCTTGCCTTTTTTGATAATGGCACTAACAATCCCATCTTCCTGATAGGCGCCAAGACTCATATTTACCACCTGTGAACCCTTTTCAACTGCATAGTCAAGGGCCCTTGATATGGAATCGGAATAACACTGCCCTTCTGCATGATCGTTCTTTATCTGAATGCATGCTCTTAATACCAGCAACTTGGCAAGAGGTGCCACCCCTTCTATACCTATATTGTTCACTCTTGCTCCAATTATTCCAGAAACGCCGGTCCCGTGAATCTCGGACCTGTACCTGCTGTTATGGACAAAATTCTTCTTCTCCACTATGGCATCTTGAAGATCCGGATGGGCAGCATCTGCCCCTGTATCAACTATGGCTACAAGCTTGCCCTTGCCCATGCCAACAGACCTTAGTTGGGAAATATTCAGGTATTCGTCTAAAATCTGCCTGTGAAACAAGGGATCTGTGAAGATCTGATATATGTAGTTTGGTTCGGCATGTCTTATTACAGACACCTTGGAGGCCCTTTTCATGACCTGCATCACATCCTGACCATTTGTTGAAAATACACCGCAGATCTGACCTGTGGTCTTTAGCTCAAACTTGTAAAGTAGCTTAATACCCAGGGTCTGCTCTAGCTTGGGTATTGAGGTTTTCCCCTTCTTGTCCCATGTCAAGATTATCTGTCCTGGTACGTAGACACTCTTGTTGTCCAAAACAAGCTTTCTGACATCACTCTTTCCAATCAATCTGCCTTCATTATCAAAGCCCTTGACCTGCCAGTAGATCTGCTGAGCAGAGGCAAAATATCTAACCGCAATCTGCTCAGGAACAGTGTACTTATTCGCCTTCACATAGGCAGAAAACAAGGGCTTGCCATCTTGCTCTTCTCTAAACTCTATGAGGTAGGCAAATGGCCTGATCCCCAACCCCTTCCAGCTAAAACTAAGACCGTTGATGGTAAGTTTCGCACTGTCTGTAGGAGCAAGGAGCCTGATCTTCTTAACCTGATAGGTTTTGGCTGTAACAAAGTAGATGGCCTCTGGCAGCTCAGCATCAAACCTTGGCTCTGTAATAACAAACCTGACCCTATGCACTCCCGGCTCAAAGGTTGGCAGCACCGCTGTTTCAGGCAGCTGCAGAGTGATACTTCTACCATATGTCAAGTGCCTGAATACGTTGGCCAAGGGTCTTCCGTCAACCTCCCAGTAACCTTTAAGGAGTCCCGTTCCAAGATATCGTATCTCAGCATAGAGTTTTGGCGGCCTTTGGCCCTTTGGAATTGTTATCTCCGCCCTGTCATTTTCAAAGTAGAGCTGAAGTCTTGATATTCTAAAAGGGGTTGCAGACTCTGTTGTGATGGTAATATTTACTGTTGCCTGAAGATCAAATTCGCTGTTTTTGAAACGCCTAACATACTGGAATCTGGTAGTGCCAAGTTTTTCTGCCCTTTTGAGAACTGCCACCGGTATATTGACCATCTCAGCAACCCTGGCGTTACCATTACTCACATGAACCGTAAGGCCCACTGGCACGGAACCAATTGTCCTTCCCCTTGCGACAAACGTCCCAGAGGGGGAGCTCAGCCTGGTGCTGATATCATGGTCTCCCCTAAAGGAGTAGGTCAAATTCAAACTAGCTGGCAGACCTCTTGGAATCACAACGCTGTGAGGATATACACTTACAGACAGCTGTCTCTTTTTTTCTATGACAGGAGGAGATACAGACTCTACCATCAGCTGAAAATGACGCCTGCTGCTCTTGGCACCCCTTTCGCACGAATCCTGAGCCGTAATATCGAACTGATACTTGCCCTTCCGGGTTGGAACCCCTGACAAAAGGCCTGTACTGGATAAAACAAGACCTGGAGGCAGTCTCCCACCAGAAATGGCAAATCTTACAGGAGGCGTTCCACCAGAGGTGGCTATCTGAATAGAGTAATGTTGTTTTTCCTTGGCCTTTGGCAGATCTTGATTTGTTGTAATAAAAAGCTCTGGACACTGCCTTGGTTGCTGAGCCACTTTTTCATTGATCTTTATGGCAAAATCGCGTTCCAGTCTTTGATGTCCCTGATAACAGGAATCGGTTACCCTTACCCTAAAAGAATAAACGCCTTTACTTGACGGGGTACCTGAAATTATACCATTTTGACTAAGTGTCAGCCCTGGTGGAAGACTGCCTCCAACAACCATAAAACTAATTGGAGGCTCTCCACCTGTTACTTGAAGACCAGAACTATAATATGAACCAACAGTCCCTTCCGGCAAGGAGACAGCACCCCAGGCCATGTGTCGACAGTCACGCCTTTCAATAACCAGTGTAAACTCCTTGGTAATCCTCTGTGTTCCACTGGGACAAGAATCATAGGCCATAACTGAAAACCTGTATGTCCCAAACCGTGTGGGAGTACCTGATATCACGCCAGAGCTTGATATGGACAGGCCTGGGGGCAGGCTTCCACTGGTTAGACGATAATAAACAGGCCCTTGACCACCTGTTGTGCGTAGTGTGTAGGAATAGCCAACGCCTTCCTTGCCTTTTGGCAGTAAAGACGGCGATTGCCAAGCCAGAGCAGGACACTGGGGCTGGGTTATCTCTATTAAAAACCTGCTAGCGTCTCTTTGAGCCCCTACAGAACAAGAATCCCTGACAAGGGCCATAAAATAATATTTACCAGTTGATGTGGGTATTCCAGATATATTACCACTACTTGAAAGGGTGAGCCCTGGAGGGAGGTTGCCACTTAAAAGAGAAAAGGAATATGGAGGCTGACCACCAGTAGCCCTTAGGGTGTAACTGTACTGTTTTGACTTCAGCCCTTTAGGCAACACAAAGGGAGAGGCAAACGACAGATCGCGGCATTTTATATATAATATAGCCTCGTTGCCTCTGGAACCATTTACCCTTGCATTACATTTATTCGGATTTACACGAGCAACAACAAGATATTCTCCAGGACTTGAATAGGTATGGTGTGCTGTCAGATTGCATATCATGGAACGGCAGACACCAGCCCTTCCGCTGCTACCATCTCCATAATCTATTAACACCTCACAATAGATAGAAGGAGAAGCTGTAATCAAATAACTAGGCATAAGCGACAAAGATATATTCATGGTAACTGCCTGACCAACCCTAGCAGGATTCGGATTGATATTGAGGGTCATGGCTAATGCACTAGAGGTATAAAAAATCAGTAACAGAAAGAGACAGAAAGCGCTGAAGAGCCTTTTCATCACTCCTCCTAAAAGGTGAAATTGAAGTTGCTTGTAAAGTCGATCATCAAAACCAATGAGTCCTCGCTTTGCCCGTATGTCTTGTCATCTTGCCAGTTGTAACGAGTCCTAAAACCAACAGTTGGCTGATCAACCAGCCCTAACCAACTGTTAAACAAGGTGTAGGCAATCCTTGAATGGAGATCTAGGGTCTGCATATCGATTGAGTCGTCGTCTGCCGTTGTGTAGTTGAAATTTCCAGCAAATGACCAGACGATCCGATCTGTAAGCTGCCACTCCATATCCCAGTTTGCCATGTATGTATCCGTTTCCACATCTGTAAGGTGAGCGATGGATTTGTTGTAACTAAAACTTGGATTTATCCTGAAACAGGTGCCTGTATATCCAGGTGCAAAGGTTACAGTAATGGTTGCGGTATCATCGGTAGAGTGGGCCTTGTCATTTTGATAGGAATAATCAGTATGGAGATTAAAGCTCCAATTCCCTGGAAGCCACGAAATATCACCGCCGACTGTATCTGTGTCATAGTAGATCTCTGGAGTATATTCAGGCTCATCTGTACTGTTTTGAATATTCTTTTGATAATAAATGGAAATGGGAACGGTGGGATATTTGTTAAAGAAATACCTTATGCCACCTTGATAGTCGTAGACCCTGGGGTAAAGCCTGTCGTCTTTAACATTGTCATTGTAACGGGAAAACAGCAGTTCAAATCTATGGACATCCAGCGCCAGCCAACTTCCAAGGGTAAATCCCTCACGATTTTTAGGTAATCCCTGGTTCCCTATTACTTCATAGTCTGGTCCCATATATTCATATAGCCCAGAGACTCCAAAAAATTCGTCATCCCATGATATGGACGCCTTGTAGGCCTTGTCACTTTCTGGCCCAAACTCGTCCTCGGAACTGCTGTCGTATTCTGTAACATCATACTCTGCCCTTATGGCCATCCTGGAATCAAACCAGTTTGAATCAAGCATGACACCTGCCACCTTACCCCGTTGTCTGTCCGAGATGGTGGATATTCCAAAGGAACTGCCTTCTTCTCCACCTTTTGCATATATTGCCTTTAGCAAGACGTGTCTATCTAAAAAACCCATGGTTCCTGAGGCCCCGTAAAGGTTGTCATTGGGATCAATATCGACCCCTAATCCTCCATTTAGACCGTAATATTGGGCTGTATTGGTAGAAAAGAGATGGATACCAAAGTCTTTATAATCAAAAAATACCTGGGCGCCTTTTCTTGCATAGTTGTTTATGGTGTTTTCGGTCTCATTTACCGTGATGTCACCAAACTGTGCATCCATTCTGAAACTGCCACGCTGATATACAGACTCCAAAAGAAAATTTATTAGATCAAAGCCCTTTTGTTCTGGAGATTGAATTGGATGATCTTGATCCACGTAGCGAACCTGGCCTGATGCAGAAAATGTCCAGTACCTGGTCTGCAATCTGTTTTTTGTGTTAAAGGATCCATCTATCCTGGAATTTGGCTGCTGGGGGGCATTATCCTTATGTATTGCCAGTTGATAGTTGACCCCTGCAGAGTTTTTGGAATAAATCTCTCTAAACAGTTTTGACTGACGAGATGAAAAGCTGAGGGTCTCTACAACGGTTCCTCGCTCCGTGTCCTGCCAGTCAACCTCTAAAACGTGGTCCCCTGCCGGCAAAGGCTGAATGGGCCTGAACGAGCATACGCCATCCTGACACGATACCAACTCGGTTATGTCCATACCATCCAGGAGTATCAACACTTCCGAGCTTTCAAGACCTTGGGGCAGCTTCCATTTGAAAAGCGGCCTCTTGCCGATCACAAGCTTTTCAGGAGCTGGGCTTAAAAATTCTATTTCTCCTGCGCTCACCAAACCAAACCAAGACAAAACCACCATACCTGAAACAAGAAAGACCCAGATACGCTTAGCAGTCATTTACAGTTTCCTTTTGTCAGTATGCAGGTGCCAAAAACTCTACAATTTTAGATCCCTTTATCCTTTCTACTACATTGCTATCGTGAACCTGTACCACAAATACTCCCTTTTTAGAGGGCCCATCAACTATTTTCATATGGTTTTCTTCAAGAAAGGTGAGCACGTCTTTCAGACTGGCCTCAGGAGTAAAGACAATATTGTATCTGGGCACATTGTCTCCATTACGCGCCAAAGACATGGTCTCAAACTGAGGTTTGGGGCCATGAATGACAAAAAATGCAAAGACAACCACAACAGCTTGAGCAGCACAAAAGGACCATGCCACCTTTGGAGAGGCAAACAACCCTCTGAACCACTCTACTATGCGTGTATATGAAGACCCTTCTGACTGAAAGGCCTTTTGAGGCCGCGT
>JAMOVK010000031.1 GCA_027067775.1 Deltaproteobacteria bacterium | reverse complement strand
CCAGGAAGTTATTTAAGGTATCAATAGTCATACAAGAAAAATATACCCGCTTAGGGGAAATAAAGAAAAAACAGGAAAAGGAGGGAAAAATGAGAATACCACTTTCGAGGTCAAGGGTTTTAACAAAGGTTCTATATATGTTTTTGTGTTTTACCCTTGCCATACCTGTGCCAATTCTGAACTCGGTGGCAATGGCTGCAACCACAGACACGAAGATCATACACAAATCTCCGGGCAGCTACATTCCGGGCTTCAGGATTAAGCTCAAGGCCAAGATTGAAGACAGTAGGGGCGTGAAGCTTGCCAGGTGTTATTTCAAGACCAAGAGGGATAAAAATTTTAGTTTTGTGGACATGAAACCCATTGGAGAAGGCGAGTATCAGGCGATTCTTCCTGCACCTTGGATAAACTCCCAGGAAGTAGACTATGTGTTTCTCGTTGTGAACAACGATAAGAAGGTAGTGCGCTCCCAGGTTTTCAAGATGAAGGAAGAACAGTTGAAGGGCCTGAAGGAGTGGAAGGGCTACGGCAAGGTCAAAATGGTGCGTTTGGACAAAATTCAGGAGGCCATAGAAGAGTACGAGGCATTTAGGAAGCTGCTACTTGCCGCATACAAGGATAGGCTACCAGACTACCAGCTCGTATCCAATGCAGGAACTATCCAGGTGAAGACAGAGATAGATCCTTCTCAGGTTGAGTTGAATGGTATTTATGACTCTGTTGTCGTACAAGAGGTTCCAATGTCGATGAAGTACGGTTTTCTAGTAAACGGACTTTACACGCCTGAGGCTATTGCTGCTGCGGGTGGAGTTTCTGCCGCTGCCCAGGCCACTGGTGCTACAGGTGCAGGTGTTGTCACTGCCTCTTCTGGAGGCATTAGTGCCGGCTGGATAGCTCTTGGCGCGCTTGTTGCCGGGGGTGCGGCAGGAGGAATTGCTGCTGCAAGCGGCGGTGGCGGTGGTGGAGATGACCACCATGATAACGATCATGTCGGATCGAGTGGAGGTGGTGGAGGGTCAACCGGAGGGACCAGCAGTACAGGTAGGCTCATAGCAACAGCGAAGCCGCCAAACGGTCATATGAAGAAACCGTATATGATCGAGATAATAAATTCCTCTCATACGAAGATGAACATGGATCTATATTACAACGGTTCGTATCTGGGAAACTACAACGGCACAAGCAACAAGGGTTTTCCTCTGTCGCGTGTGGGTGGTGATGTCAAGGTGGTACTCAAAAGCCCAGTGAATAACGGATGTGTCATCTTCCATTTCAGCAATGAGGGCGGTAGATGGCCATCACCGTACCAGTGCTACAGTTTCTCTGGTAACCCTGGCGACTATTTTCTGCTGCAAACCAAGTAGGTGTTGCATTGCAATAATGGCAGGCCCCTGCATAAGGGGCCTGCATCAGCGTGGACATATGAAACGGCTGCTTATTGGAATAATCATATGGATTGCAGGCTGCCTGCTTTCAGTGTCTGTCCAGGCCAAGAAGGTCATAGGTTTGCAGGAGGCCATTAATTTGGCCTTAGAGAGAAACAGACAACTCCTAGATGCCAGGGATTCTCTGACATCGGCAAGATACAGCCTTCAAAGTGCACAGGCTGATTTCAAGATAGAAATTTCTCCAAGTACAAAGGTGGGATTTTCTGGAAGCAGCGGCAGAAGCACAGTGGAAGATTTGGGCCTAGGACTCAATTTTTATAAAAAACTGCCCTGGGGAACAGAGCTAAGCCTAACTCCAAATATCTCCCGCACAGACAGCCAGTACGGCAGCTCGGTAGAGGTAGGTCTTGCCCAGCCTCTTCTCAAAGGACTTGGCAGGAAACAGGCAATGTCCGGGGTCTATTCTGCCCAGTTTGGTCTCAGAAGTTCCATGCGGTCCCTTCAACTTAGCGAGATTAACACCATACTCAGTACAGTTCGTGCAGTTTATGACTGCATAAAACAAAAGGAAGAACTCAGACAGAATATGGCCTCTTACGACAGGCTCAAGAGCCACAGGGAGTCTCTGCTGGCAAAGGCGCGTTCCGGTTATGGACCTGCTATAGACATGTACAGGGTCGAGCTTGAACTGGCCCAGGCTGAAAATGCGGTGGTCCAGAGCCAAGAAGCCCTTGGAGACGCCTATGATAGTCTGAAGGTCTTGCTTGATTTGCCTCTGGATCAAGAGATAGATGTAAAGGCCCCGCTTGAATTTTCGAAAATCAGTTTGTCTCTTTCAAAGGCCCTAAATATCGCTTTCAATCACAGGTTAGAAATTATTCAGGCATTTGATGAGATAAAAGAGGCAAGAAGACTGTCCGAGGTTGCCAAGAACGACACCTGGCCTCAGCTTGATCTCGTAGTCAAGTATGGACGCCTAGGCTATGGTACGGCCCTTGGATCGAGTTTTGGGCTTGATGATCACTACTGGACTGTGAGTCTTATTTCAAATACCGACTTTTTTAGGAGGAGGGAGAAGCTAGCCTACCAACAGAGCCTTTTAAATGTTCGCAGGGCAATCCGAAGATACTCTCTTATCAAAGATGGAGTAACTAGAGAGGTGAAAAATTCTGTCAGGATGTTGAGAAAGGCCTGGCGGCAGATAGAACTTCGAAAGAACAGTATAGACAATGCCAAAGGCAAGCTTGAGCTTGCAAAGGTGAAATTTAGATGGGGCAAGGCCAGCAACTTTGATCTAATCGAGGCGGAAAAGGAGTTACGCCAGGCCCAGACCGATTTCATCAAGGCGGTTACCGACTATATAGTTGGAACCTATGAGTTTAGAAGGGCCATAGGAACCCTTATGGATGATAGTGGATACGATGAAAAGCTCAACAACTGGCATTAAAAAGCCCATACTTTTTTCTGTATTGTTCGCCATTGTTCTTGCATTGGTTGGCCTCCGAGATTCTAGAAAATCAGATTCAGACATACCTGTGGCCACAGCAAAGATCGCTTCCATAGAGGTCAAAATCCATGCATCAGGAAAACTGGAGGCAGCCGATGCCAAGGTTATATCTTCAAATCTACCAGGGGATAGTGGAAAGATCATCTGGTTGATTCCAGACGGGGCTAGAGTGAAGAAAGGGGACATTCTTGTCAGGTTTGATTCCATACGTTTCGAGGAGGCCTTAAAACAACTCGAGGCCCAGGCGGCAGCCCAGGAAGCCGTAGTGGAGGCATTGGATCAGGCCCTTCAGTGGGAGCAGAGCCAGTCTGAAAGGCTTGTGAACACGGCAGAATACGAGCTGAAGGTGGCGAAAATGGAACTTGAACAGCTTGAACAGGGAGAAGGTCCCCTGGAACTTGCTAGAAAGATGGAGACACTCA
>JAMOVK010000030.1 GCA_027067775.1 Deltaproteobacteria bacterium | reverse complement strand
ACTGTAGCCCTCAGCCACAAGTATGGCTCCATAACGCAAAAAATCGTGGTCTATTCTCGCGGCAGCCTTTTGGAGGGCAATAGGACCTTGAATGCGATATATCTTTGCAAGGCCAAGGGCCTGAGCCAAGAGCCTTTTTTCATCCCTTTTATGGTCATCTTTGCCAAAAGCACGAGCTAGTCCCCTTACAGTAGCCCTTACCCTATCAGCAGGAAAACCAAGCCAAATTGCAAGGCACAGTCCTCCAAAGACGATTACAAGAGACTGAATATTAAACAGTTGACCCATATTCACACCCCAGAGAAAGCCCACACCCAGAAACAAACATAGCAGAGACGTTGTAACCCCGTATTTGACCATAAAGGCCCTCCTTCTTGCGTTTTTCATGAATAACTTTGCAAGAAAAAGACCATTTAATGCCATCACCACTATTATAATAATCTGTTGATATTATTAACATTATTGCTTGGGAATGATTTTTTCCGAGATCGTGCAGGAATAATTTTCTTATCAGAACATCAAAGCCGGGCAGCAATTACCCTGTCGGTGCCTGCAAGATCTTTAAAGACTTGGACCTCTTCATACACCTTGAGCTGCCTTATAAAAGAAACCGCATCCTGGGCCTGACCAGCTCCTATTTCACAAAGCACGATACCATTTTTAGTAAGATGATGGACAGCCTGGCGAAAAATCCTCTTAATCTCTGAAAGTCCCGATTCGTCTTTGGCAAAAAGGGCCTTTTCAGGCTCAAACCTTCTGACACTTTCTTGCAGGAGATCTCTTTCACCCTTTGAAACATAAGGAGGATTAACTGTAATAACTTCTGCCTTAAAATCCGGATGAAAGCCCTCTAACCAACTGCAACACACAAGGGATACTCTTGTCGTGTCACCAAGTATCCGAACGCAGTTCCGCCTTGCAAGAAACAAAGCCTCCAAACTTATGTCTGTTAATATGACACGGGTATCCTTCCAAATGGATGCCAGAGTAATGCCAATAGCTCCTGTACCCGTTCCAAGATCAACAAGATATCGGACCCTTTGGCTCTTTGTTAAAGCAAGGGCCTTTTCTACCATTAATTCAGTTTCTGGTCTTGGAATCAGCGCGACATTGGAACAAAGAAACCTCAGATTCCAAAACTCCTTCTCACCAGTAATATAGGCAAGGGGTTCGCCTTTTAATAGACGCTCAAAATACAGAGAAAAGGCTTGAACCTGCTCTATGGAAAGTTCAAGCTCAGGATGGGCAATGAGGTATTCCTTGGGCTTACCCACAACCTTGGATAGAACCAGTAAACAGTGTAAGTAAGGAGACTCTGCGCGAGATTTGGAAAGAATTGCAGTCTTTTCTTTTAGAAACCTGCCTAGCTGGACAGCATTTTTGGGCAATCTATGTATTTTCTTCCTGGAGATCTTTGGTACTCTGTGACAAGGCCCTTGCCTGAAAATGGGTACCCAGGGCCTCAATAATCTCGTCGATATTACCTTGCATAATATCCTCTAGTTTATAAAGGGTGAGCCCTATTCTATGGTCTGTCACCCGACCTTGTGGAAAGTTATACGTCCGTATACGCTCGCTCCTATCTCCAGAACCCACCATGGAACGGCGTTCTTCAGAAAGCTGCTTCTGCTGCTCCTTTTGCTTGAGCTCATAAAGCCTTGCCGCAAGAACCTTCATTGCCTTGGCCTTGTTCTTATGCTGACTCCTTTCATCCTGACATTGGACAACAAGGCCTGTAGGAATGTGGGTTATACGGACTGCCGATTCGGTCTTGTTTACATGCTGGCCTCCGGCCCCGGAAGCCCTGTAGACATCAATCCTTAGGTCCTGCGGATTGATCTGCACATCTACCTCGTCTGCTTCTGGCAAGACCGCCACTGTTACAGCAGAGGTATGAATACGACCCTGTGTCTCTGTCTCAGGAACACGCTGCACCCTGTGGGTTCCGCTTTCATACTTAAGCCTACTGTAAACCTTATCTCCAGATATAAGGGCGATAATCTCCTTGTATCCTCCTATGCCTGTCTCGTGAGAAGACAATATCTCCACTTTCCAGCCTTTTTTTTC
The DNA here is from genome assembly GCA_027067775.1 of Deltaproteobacteria bacterium. Taxonomy (GTDB): domain Bacteria; phylum Desulfobacterota; class Dissulfuribacteria; order Dissulfuribacterales; family QOAL01; genus JAADCZ01. Next base: position 11,265 of record JAMOVK010000030.1, on the reverse strand, counting down.
TGCATACCTGCTGTACATTCGGAAAAGATCAGCGGCAAAAAGGGCTGCCTCATCCCCACCCGTACCGGCACGGATTTCAAGAAGAATATTCTTTTCATCGTTAGGATCTTTAGGAATAAGAAGAACCTTTAACCTTTGCTCAAGCTCTTCCGACTCCTTTTCCAAGGCCTCAAGCTCATCCTTTGCAAGTTGCCTTATATCTGGGTCTGAGTCATTTAGCATCTGCCTATTATCTTCCATTTCGTTTTGAACTTGGAGATACCTGTCATAGGTCCTTACGATATCTCCAAGATCAGAGTGTTCCTTGGCCAGTTGCCTGAAGGTCTTCTGATCCTTGATAATGTCAGGGTCGCTAAGCTTTGACTCAAGCTCTTTATACCGCTCTTTTATGTCATCGAGTCTGGCAAACATGCAATCAGATTATGTCTTATTGTGCCTTTTTCTCCATATTTTTCCCGTATTTTCTCATAAACTTTTCAACACGTCCGGCAGTATCCACCAGTTTCTGCTTTCCAGTATAAAATGGATGACACTGGGAACAGATTTCAACCTTGATTTCCTTTAGGGTGGACCCCACCTGAAACTGGTTTCCACATGCACACCGTACGTTTGCAAGATGATACTCTGGATGTATGTCCTTTTTCATTTTAGTTCTCCTGTGTAAACATTATTAAAAAGTGGAGCGGCTTACTTTTTATAAGAAACCAACTGCTCTAGTCAAGGGATTATTTCTTAAAGATCATCAATGAACTATTTATTCATTGAGGCAAGAAACTCTGCGTTGCTTTCCGTATCCCTCATCTTGTCTAAAAGAAATTCCATACTATCAATAGGATTGAGAGGAGACAGAAGTTTTCTCAGTATCCACACCCTGTTGAGCACCTCTGGCGGCAGCAGCAGCTCTTCTTTTCTAGTACCGGATTTATTAATGTCCACTGAAGGAAAAATCCTCTTTTCGGTAAGCTTGCGGTCAAGATGGATCTCCATATTTCCTGTGCCCTTGAATTCCTCAAATATAACCTCATCCATCCTGCTTCCGGTATCGATAAGGGCCGTTGCTATAATGGTGAGACTTCCTCCTTCTTCTATGTTCCTTGCAGCGCCAAAAAATCTCTTTGGACGATGCAGGGCATTGGAATCTACTCCGCCAGACAAGATCTTTCCACTTGGTGGCACTACTGTATTGTAGGCCCTTGCCAGCCTTGTAATGCTGTCAAGGAGTATCACCACATCCTTTTTATGCTCAACCAGACGCTTGGCCTTTTCAATCACCATCTCCGATACCTGCACATGCCTTTGAGCAGGCTCATCAAAGGTAGAACTTATCACCTCGGCGTCTACAGAACGCTGCATGTCTGTGACCTCTTCTGGTCGCTCGTCAATAAGAAGCACAATAAGATACACCTCAGGATGATTATAAGATATAGAGTTGGCAATGGACTGAAGCAGCATGGTCTTTCCTGTTCGTGGAGGTGCCACTATGAGCCCTCTTTGCCCCTTGCCAATAGGTGTCATCAGATCCATGATCCGTCCACCCAGGTTATCTGGAGTAGTCTCAAGTTTGAGCTGCTCTTGAGGATACAGGGGGGTAAGATTGTCAAAATGCACCCTTTCAAAGGCCCTATCTGGTGGATCAAAGTTTAGCTGTTCCACCTTTAAGAGTGCAAAGTACCGTTCACCTTCCTTTGGAGGCCTTATCTGGCCAGAAATAGTGTCTCCGGTAGTGAGATTGAACCGTCTGATCTGGGAAGGCGAAACATAAATATCGTCCGGGCCCGGCAGATAATTGTAGTCAGGGCTTCTCAAAAAGCCAAAACCGTCCTGCAGAATCTCAAGCACGCCGTTTCCGTATACTGTGCCATTTTTGGCTGCCTGGGCCTTCAGAATATTGAAAATAATGTCCTGCTTTTTCCTGCTGTGGGTAACGTCTATGCCCAGATCACTTGCAATCTTAAAAAGATCACTTACGCTTTTTTTCTTTAGCTCATCGAGGTGGAGGGTTGGCGGCACATCCCCATGACCAAGCCGTTCGCCTGCCTCTTGTTCTGACTTAGCATCTGACCTGTTACTTGTACTTGCCCGTTCCTTTTGGGATTTTTTTTCTGCAGACTGATCCTTGTTATTCGCCTTAATACGCCTTGCCATAAAATACCTCTGGTCGCTCTAATCTATTTTTGTTTTGTCCTTTGGGAATTTTGATAAGAAATCAAAAATTACATATATTTTCGATAACATAATGACCCCTCTGGTTCATAAAACTGTCAATACCACAGGGGTGTCCTTTCATATAAATTCCACTGCCTGATTTTTTGCTGTGGAGGTAATTGCAATCTTCGGTTGGGTAAGCTATTTGATATTCAAGCTTGACGATATTCATATAGCCATTTAGCAAGATATCGTCAATACATTTTTGGTGGAAAAAATGTGGAAAAAGCATTCTGACAAAATAAATTCTACCCTCCGTGTCATGATAAACTACAATCCATTTTCCATTCCATGCTTGAGAAAAAATTAACCAGGCTGGTTAGAGTCTGATTGATCGGTGTCTTGATCTCCACCTTTTTTCCAAATCTGACCACAGCACCGTTAATATACTCTATTTCTGTCTGGCCCTTTTTAAGTCTGTCCTGAAGCATCGAGGATATGTTTTCTCCTGTATCTCTACACACTTTACGGACAAGTTCCCTCACCTCTTTAAAATCCATATCAAGGTCAACACCAAGACGGTTCATTACCAAATATGCCTCTTCCACAGCCTGCTCCTGAATGGTACGCAAGGACGGATAATCTAGCAACTGTCCGTTTCTGAGACAACACAGGGCGGTCAGGGCATTAATACCAACATTGACAAGAAGCTTTTTCCATATAATAGGATAGATATCCGTTACTAAGGTGCATGAAAAGCCACATTGGTTAAGAATTAATGCAAATCGTTCAAGAGCCGCAGGAACGGGCAATCTCGGATCAAACATCCCCAGATAGGTCTGGCCAGAACCAGCATGAACTGCCGTTCTGTAATCCTGTTTGTTTGCACCGTTCATGGTGACACCCAGGACCAGATTGCCTCTTGGCACCACCGTTTCAAGTATCTCTCCTGCCCCGATCCCATTCTGCAAGGTAACAACGAGGGTTTGAGGACCGCAAAGCCCTTTCAGGCTGTCGAGTATGTCCTGTGTTTGAAAGGCCTTTACAAGCACCATTACCACATCCTGAGGGCCAAATTCTTTAGGTTCTACCGATACACGGGGAAAGGCCTCTATATCACCTTGCCCTGGAACAACAAGCCTGATACCTTCCCTGTTTAGATCTTGCGCCCTTTCGGCATTGTGATCCAACAGGGATAGGGATGACAATTTTGGCCAAATTTTAGAGGCAAAAAGTATTCCAAGGGAACCAGGGCCAATTATTGTCAATTTCTTCAGTTCCATTTCCAAGGCCTTTTATTTTTTACATGATCGGAGACTTAATCTTGACATCCACCATTTGGCCTATTAGAGAAGACACACCTCACCAAGTTTTTTGAGGCCATTTCAAGCTTCAATCTAACCATCTGACAGGATCTTTTTATCGTGTCAATGTGGTTATAAATCAAAATCAGGCAGGAGGCAATCCATGCTAGTAAAGGAATGGATGGCAAAGGACCCCATAGTAATAGACGAAAATACCTCCATAATGAAGGCCACCCAGATTATGAAAGAACATGGAATAAGGCGTATACCTGTAGTACGCGATGGCCGACTTATAGGTATAATCAGCGACAGGGATATAAAGGAGGCAGCACCTTCCAAGGCAACCTCCTTGGATGTTCATGAGCTTTACTATCTTTTATCTGAAATCAAGGTGAAGGACATAATGACACCTGATCCAATAACCTTGAGAGAAAACGACTCTGTGGAAAAAGCTGCAGTCATAATGCTGGAAAACAGGATAAGCGGCATTCCAATAGTTGATGAAGACTATCATGTTATAGGAGTCATTACCCAGACAGATGTGTTTAAGGTAATGATAAGCATCACTGGAGCATACAAAAGTCCCATTCAGATTGCCTTTGAGATGGAAGACAGCCCGGGATCTCTCAACAAGCTCTTAAATCTTATTAGGGAACAAGGTGGCAGAATAGTCAGTGTATTAACGTCTCATGAAAATATGCCTGAAGGAAAAAGGGAAGTGTATGTAAGGCTTAAAGATATGCCAGATAATGAACTTAACAAGCTTGTAGAAAATCTAAAAAGAGAGTTCAAGATTCTGTTTGTCATCAAAGAGGATCTTAGAAACATACCAAGAAAAAGATAAGAGCAGAATATTAAAAATAAAATGGATACATAAAGGCGCCTTATACACCTGTTATAGGGCGCCTTCTTTTATGTAGAAAATTACTCCCTGATCTGATATTCATTTAATTTCATCTTGACTCTTTTAAATTTTTCTTTTAATTAAAAAGAGTTATCATTCATTGTTAAAAATTTCTTGAGTAAAGGCAATAAGTGAGCAAAAAAATGACTTTGACCAAGGCTGACCTTATAAACAAGCTGTACGAATCAGAGGTGCTTTCCAAGGCTGAGGCTGTTAGAGCGGTTGAAGCAGTCATAGAAATCATTAAGGAAACCTTGGAAGATGGAGAAAATGTCCTTATTAGCGGATTTGGCAAGTTCACAGTAAAGGATAAAAAGGCAAGACGGGGAAGAAATCCCCATACAGGAGAAGACCTTGTCCTTGCACCAAGGAGAGTGGTGACATTCAAACCTTCAGGGGTTCTAAGAAACAAGATCAATCAAGGATAGCCATACTCAACTTTTTATCATTCACTATTTTCTTATTAATTTTGCTCCATAACTGACCGCAGGCAGCCTCGATATCTTTACCCCTGCTCTTTCTTATGATGGCTGTAAATCCTTTTTTGGCCAAATGTTCTTGAAAACTGTGCAGTTCTTGATTGGTGGGCTCTCGAAAGGAAATACCATTAACCTTGTTGTAGGGGATAAGATTTATCTTGGATGGAATCCCATTTAGAAGCCTGGCCATTCTCTTGGCATCCTGTCTAGAATGATTTATTCCTCCAAGGACTATATACTCAAAGGTGATGCGGCGCCTTCTGGGCATTTCAAACTTCCTGCAGGCCTCCATCAGCTGCTTAAGAGGGTATCGTTTGTTGACAGGCATAAGCCTGTTTCTCAACTCATCAGTAGTGGCATGGAGGGATATGGCAAGGCCCGCCGAGGTTGTTCTGCCAAGCCTTACAATTTCAGGAACAAGGCCGCAGGTAGACACGGTTACCCGTCTAGTGGAAAAATTTAGTCCTAGTTGATGTGTAAGAATCTTTATTGCAGAAACCACATTTTCAAAATTGGCCAGAGGCTCTCCCATGCCCATAAAGACGAGGTTCCTTGGCCATATTTCTTGTTCCGTCTGCTCCATTACACTAAGCACCTGACCAACAATCTCTGATGGCAACAGATTTCTTGAAAAACCCATGGTGCCTGTTTTACAAAACCTACACCCCATAGCGCAACCCGCCTGGCTAGACACGCATAAAGTTGTATGGTTGCTGCCTGGTATCAGGACCGTCTCAATAATCTTTCCATCAAAGAGTCTAAAGGCCCACTTGCAAGTGTTGTCAGACCTTGATGCAGCCATACCAGCCATATCAAGACGATAAAGAAAGCCCTCAAGGGCCAGTCGCTCCCTGAGGGCCTTTGGCAAATCTGTTATATCATGGAAATCAGAAAGGCCTGGCTTCCAAAGCCACTTGAAAAGCTGTTTTGCTCTGAAAGCGGCCTCTCCCCATGATCTTATAAGCTGTTCAAGCTCATCAAGAGTCTTTGATCTGTAGTCTATCACGAAAGTTCTTTTAGCAATTTCTCAGCCTCTTTCTTCTCTGGAAAATCCTGTCCGGACTCAAGGGCCTTTTTAAGGTATTTGACAGCCTCTTTTTTCTTCCCAAGTTTCTCTAGGACATAAGCCATGTGATAGTTGATAGTGGGATGATCCGGCACCTTCTTAAGAGCCTCTGACAGATCGGATACGGCCAGCTCATAGTTGCCCTTCTTGGCCTGTATCCATGCATAGGTATCCAGAATGAAAGGCTGGCCTGGAGCCAACTCCTTGGCCTTTTGGGCATAAATGGCAGCCTGTTCAAGATCCCCTTTTTCGGCAAGAAGCCATGCCAGATTATTGGCAGCAGGCGCAAACTTTGGATTTATACTAAGGGCCTTCTTGTATGTTTCTATAGCCTTTTCTACATTGCCGCGACCCTGCTCAATTGCCCCAATTGCCATGTAGGCTGTAAGAAAGCCAGGTTTTTTCTTCAGTAACTTCTCATACTCGGCAATGGCCTTATCTGCCTTGTGAGTATGCACATATATCTTTCCAAGGGACAGATACGGCTCGACAATATCTCCATTTATGGCAATTGCTTGCTTGTATGCCTTCTCTGCCTCATCATATTTTCCCTGAGAGAGTAAGAGACGCCCCTTCATGGCCCAAAATACCGCTTTTTTCGGCCGTTTTTTACTAAGCTCGTCCAAAAGAGCCAGGGCCTTGTCCGGTTCCCTCTTAGACACATAGTAACTAACCAAAGAGTAGACTGCAGGCAGATATTCGGGCTGCTCCTCCACGATGCTTTTTAGGATTTCAATACCCTTATCCTGCTGACCAAGTCCAAAATAGGCCCTTGCCAACATGTAACGTGCAGATATGTCCTTTGGCTTCTTTTTAAGAATCTTTTCAAGATCCGCCTTTGCCTCTTTAAACTTGCCTTTTTGAAGAAGAGCAGAGGCGTGAAGGCTAAGGGCAACCGGCTCATCTCCCATCCTTTTGAGCACATACTCTGATTGAAGCAATGAATCATCTATTTTCTTCTCTTTAAGGTATACATCTGCAAGAAGGAGTCTTGCCTTAAGAAAATCTGGTGCAACAACTGTACAGTTTACAAGGTCTTCTTCTGCATCCTTAACCTTTCCAAGACCCATATTGGCAATAGCCCTGAAATACAGGGTCTGAGGCTCTTTTGGATTTTTGTTAAGTACCTCGGTCAAATCCTTTAAGGCTGTCTTAAAATCCTTGTTGATAAGGGCAAGACGTCCCCTTACAAGAAGGGCAACTGGGTGTTTGGGATTCTTTTTGAGTACCTCATCTGCCAGTTTCTTAGCCTGGTCCAACTGGTTCATATTTAGATTCATAAGGGCTAGCTTGGCAGCAATATCAATATTGTTAGGAGCAAGCTTATGGGCTTTTTCCAAATAAGTCTTTGCTTCCTTGGCCTTCCCTTCAAGAATCAACATGTCTGCCTTCAGCAAAAGGGCACTTACAAACTTTGGATGTCTCTTCAGCACTTCGTCAAGCTGGCTTACTGCCTTGTCTCTTTGCCCGTGTCGGAGATAAAATTTCACAAGGGCCATAGAGATATTGGGGTTAAACTTGCTATCCTTTTCTACCTGTTTCAAGAGTGTTTCAGCCTCTTGGGCCCTGTTTTCGGCCTCCAGGATGCCCACAAGCATAAGGGTGGCCTGTTCCTTTTGTTTGGGGTCCTTGCTGAAAGATATGGCCTTTCTAAGGGCCTGCTCGGCCTTTTTAAAGTCCTTTTTCAGACTATAGGCATTGGCAAGACTTACATACACCCGGTTATCCTTTGGAGCTATCTTCTGGGCCCTTTCCAGGACCTTTATGGCCTCATCATACTTTTGCTGTTTCATCAGGAGTGCGGATTTGAGAATAAGTGCCTCAAGGTCGGATGGATTTTTATCAAGGAGATACTTGACGTGCTTTCCAGCCTCTTCATACTGCTTGGCAAGAAAGAGAAACTGGATAAGCCTTATGCGAGCGTCCCTGTTAGCTGGATCAACATCTACCGTCTTTCTCAACTCAGAAAGTGCATGGCGAAAGTCACCAAGCTTGGTATAGGCCAAAGCCATCTGATAGTGGGCAGGCCCGTACTTTGGATCTATCTGCACCACATTCTTGAACTCTATTATTGCCGACTTGAGATCGTTTTTCTTCACATACTCAAGACCACGCTGATAGTGTTCCGCCTTTTTTTCCTCTGGCGAAGAACAGGCAGACACGGCCATAAACACAAAAAAACAGGCAGCAACTATCAATAAGACCTTGTGAAGGTGTTTATCTTTCATTGTTCCCCCTTTTTAATCATTTTTTAAGGATGGTTGACCAGTGGATTCGAGAACGCTCATCCAGAAACGGCTCTTCAGATTAACCTGTTTCCTGTGGAGTGTTGCATTCTCAAGAGGAATATGTACATACCTGTCATTCCATAGACTTATCATCATGTCCGTCTTGCCTGCCATGGCAGCATGAACGGCATTTTGTCCGAGATTTCCACAGTACAGACTGTCATCCACATTGGCAGGTACACTTCTTATTATGTAACTTGGATCTATGTATTTTATATTAATTTCTTTTCCAAGAGAAACAAAGTACTCCTGGATACTTTGTTTCAGGAATTTGCCAATATCTCCAAGTTTTATATTTCCAGAGGGATCGGTTTCCTTGGGCTGGTCCTTAAAAAACTTCTGCCCTGCTCCCTCTGCCACAACTATTACAGCGTGTCCTCTCCTTTCAAGGCGCCTTTCAAGCTCTTTCAAAAGGCCCTTTTCGCCCTCGAGGTCAAAATCGCTTTCAGGAATCAGGCAGTAGTTCACTTCCCTCAAGGCAGCAGAGGCTGCAGCGGCTATAAAACCTGCGTACCTGCCCATAAGCTTTACAAGCCCGACCCCGTTTGGAGCGCCTATTGCCTCGGTATGGGCGCTTTTTATTGCCTGGCAGGCCATCTGGACAGCCGTATCAAAACCAAAGGTCTTTGCCACCAAAAAGATATCATTGTCAATGGTCTTTGGAATGGCAATGACAGATATCTTGACCCCTCTTCTGTTTATCTCGTCCACGATCTTCTTGCTGGCCCTGAAGGTCCCATCCCCGCCAATTGCAAAGAGTATAGACACATTCATGCGTTCAAGGGCGTTTACTATCTCTTCAGCAGGCTGGGGGCCTCTAGAGGAACCAAGAATGGTTCCGCCATACTCGTGAATCCGGGCAACACTGTCAGGAGTCAAATCCATGACATCAAGACCGTAAGAGGGAATAAAACCCCTTAGACCAAATCTAATACCAAAAATGGACTTCACCCCGTAACCATAGAAGAGGGTCATGACGATGGCCCTTATAACATCGTTGATCCCTGGGCATAAACCACCACAGGTAACAACGGCACATTTTGTCTTTGACGGATCAAAATATATGCTTTGCCTAGGGCCAGCCAATTCAAAGGCCGGGATCTGTCCTTCCTTACAGAGCAGAGATGTCCGCCTATGGGATGCCAAAAGCAGGACCCTGTCATCATCATCTACAAAACATGGATAGTCCCTTTTGAGTAACGGTGAAGGAACCGTACACTTCCCAAGGTTGGCTATCTGGGTGGTGATTTCCTCTACATCTTCGAGTTCATCTACAAAGCTCGATATGTTGCATTCCTCTTTCAATGGTGCCTCCTGTTGCCTTTTTTTTTGATTAATACTACAAGAGAACAATTCTTCAACTTGTAGCACATTAAGGAGGGCTAGCAAGATCGATTCCGAATCTATAAAGATAGGGGTATTCGACTCCGGTGTAGGAGGTTTTACCGTAGTAAGGGAGCTTTTGTCAATCCTTCCAGACGTATCAATTGTTTATTTTGGTGATACTGCAAGAACTCCTTATGGACCAAAAAGTCCTGAAATACTTCGTCGTTATGCCATAGAAGATGCCCGTTTTCTCATAGATAAAGGCGCTAACATCATTGTAATTGCCTGTCACAGTGCAGCAAGTTGCGCAACCGGGGAGCTAAGGAGCAAGCTTGACCTCCCTGTCTTTGAAGTGGTTAGTCCATCTGTTGAAAAGGCATGTCTGCTTTCAAAAACAGGAAGAATAGGTATCATTGGTACAAGGGCTACAGTATCAAGCAATATCTATCCTAGGCTAATTCCTGAAAAGCGGCCTGGGGCCAAGATTTTTCAACAACCCTGCCCTCTTCTTGTTCCCCTTGTGGAAGAAGGCTGGCTTAGGGCTAGAGAAACCAGAATGATCGTAAGAAAATACCTGCGTCCATTAAAAGACAAGCAGATTGACACCCTGGTTCTTGGCTGTACCCACTACCCGCTTTTAAAGAACATCATCCAGGAAAAGGCTGGAAAAAGAATAAAGATAGTAGATCCTTCTAGAGAAGTTGCCCAAAAGGTAGCATCATTTATAGGAAGAGGAACAGGCATGCCGGCGAACGAAGAGACAAAGGCCCGGAAAGAATTTTATCTTTCAGACCTGACACCCCACACCTTTGAAATTGTAAGAAGATTTCTTGGCCAAAAGGTAGAACTGCAAAAGGCATAAGAAAATGATGGTCTACATTTTTTCCCGAAAAAGCCCTCTAACCCTTTCCAGGTCATCTATGGTGTCCACCTCTGGTGGCGCTGAATCCACAATTGCAACACCTATACTCAGGCCCCTTTCCAGAACACGTAACTGTTCCAGCTTTTCTAACGCTTCAAGGTTCCCCTCTGGCCAGGTTACATACTGTTTTAGAAATTCAACCCTGTAACAGTAAAGGCCAAGATGACGCAGATAAAAATTCCCTTTCTGCTGATACGCTCCGTCTCTGTCATATGGAATCGGTGATCTTGAAAAGTAAAGGGCCCGACCCTTTTCATCCAACACCACCTTAACTCGATTCGGGTCAGTTGCTGAACTTGCATCCATTGGACAGGCAACGGTCGTCATTACAAACTCACAACTTTTTCTAAGAAGATTTACCATATTATCAACAGCACCAACGTCCAACATGGGCTGATCCCCCTGTACATTAACCACTATCTGTTCAGGAGAAAGCCCAAGAATCTGGACTGCCTCTGCTATCCTATCCGTACCGGAAGGATGTTCTGGAGATGTCATTACAGAAAGAAAACCTTTTTCTTCTACTACACTGGAAATCCTGTCATCATCTGTTGCCACAACAACCGCATTTATCCCGTTTATAAGTCTTGCCCTCTGGGCCACCCTGATAACCATGGGTTCTCCGCAGACATCGGCAAGAGGCTTTCCAGGAAACCGGCTTGAACCGTAACGAGCAGGTATTACTACAACAATATCATTTTTCATTACTTTTGCCTTTTCTAGACAGGTCAAGGGCATACTGATACAAGACTCCTTTTTTTACATCACAAATACTGGCAAGAAGGGCCGAAGCCTCCTTGACACTCATCTTCCTGTCAGACAACAGCCCTG
>JAMOVK010000029.1 GCA_027067775.1 Deltaproteobacteria bacterium | reverse complement strand
AAAGGATAATAAGGATGTTAAGGCCAACAGAAATGAAGCTTGCAATAACAGGCCATTTCGTATCGTCAAGTGCATAAAAGACAGGTACGATAATTTTTACTGCAGAGTATGCCATTAATCCTACTGCATAAAATCTGAGGGCTTGGGCGGTCATGAGCGTATCAAAATGATCAAATCTTCCATGTTGGAATATGAGGGCGATTATGGGTTCTGCAAGTATCCATAGTCCCACTGCAGCGGGAAGTGTAAGGGCAAAGGCTAGGGTCAGGGAAGAGACAAAGGTATCGCCCAGCTGGTCTATGCGTCCTTGGGTGGCTTGCTTGGTTACAACAGGAAGGGTAGCCACAGAAAGTGCCACACCAAAGAGTCCGATTGGAAACTGCATAAGTCTGAAAGCATAGTTAAGCCAGGCTACACTTCCTTCAGCGCATCTGGATGCAAAGTTGGTATTTACAAATATGTTTATCTGAGTCGCTGAAAGACCAATTATTGCTGGCACAATTAGCCGTCCGATTTTTCTTAAACCGGGGTCCTTCAGATCGAGTAGGGGTCTTATGCGAAAGCCCTCTTTTTTGAAGACAGGGGCTTGAATGAGTAACTGAAGGGCTCCACCGGCGAGAGTTCCGATTGCCATTCCATATATGGCTGGATAGCCAAGTCTTGGAATCAGCAAGGCAAGCCCTCCTCCAATGATTATGGAGCCAAGGTTGAAACAGCTGGAGGCAAAGGAGGGTATAAAAAAATACCCCCTTGTATTCAAAACTCCCATGAGGAGAGCGGCCAGGGATATCAGCAAAAGGAACGGGAACATTATTCTTGTAAGGTTTGTAGTAAGAAGGACCTTGCCAGGGATTTGTGAAAATTCAGGGGCCATAAGTAGTACAAGATCCTTGGACATGATGATACCGGTTATGCAGATGACGCTCAGAATTAAAAAGATTGCTGTAAATACATTGCTAACCAAACGGTTGGTCTCTTGTCTGGATCTTGTTTGGTCATATTCAGTAAAGACCGTGACAAAGGCAGAGCTAAGGGCGCCTTCAGCAAAAAGATCCCTAAGGAGATTGGGTATGCGAAATGCCACCACGTAGGCATCCATCTGGGTGCCGGCGCCAAAGAGGATTGCAAGGACCTGTTCCCTTACGAGTCCAAAGATGCGGGAGAGAAATACAGCCGCGCTGACAGACTTGGCGGATTTTGCCACTCCCAGGGCGGTTGTTTTAGTCATTGTTCCCCATTTGACAAGGTGCTGGCCTAAACTGGCGTATCCTTGGACCTTCAGGGGTATCAATGACCTCGAAGCCAAGCTCTATAAGCCTTTTTCTCAAACGATCAGACCTTTGAAAATCCTTGTTTTTTCTGGCTGTTTCCCGTTCCATAACGATTTTCCTGACTTCTTCTGGTACCGAGGGTTCAAGTGGGGCAACATCCAACAGGCCAAGGATGGAATCAAGCTCATCGAGTTTCTCCAGTATAAAAAAGGCATCGTTTTTCTTTATCTTGCCAGCAGTTATCAAGGGGTTTATCCTTCTTATGAATGAAAAAACCGCTCCAAATGCCCCTGAGGTGTTAAGATCGTCAAAAATTGCATAGAAAAAGCCCTTGCAAAGTTTATCTACCTGTTTTTTTACATTGGGGCTGACCTTGTCAGACTGGTCCAATAGAAAACAGCTTTTGAGATCTTCTTTGAATGAATCAAGGCGAGAAAGGGCCTTGCACGATTCTTGTAAACTTTTGATTGAGAAGTTAATGATCTTTCGGTAATGGTTTCTTAATAGATAAAATCTTATAGATCTTCCAGAAAATCCCTGCTTAAATAGCTGCCTGACAGTTATCCTTTGACCTTCACCTGCAGACATCTTTTTTCCACGAAAAAGGACCATTTCACTGTGAAGCCAGAATCTGGCAAGTCCTTTTCCTGTAAGGGCCCTTGCAATGGCCACCTCGTTTTCATGATGAGGAAAAAGGAGGTTGGTGCCACAGGTATGTATGTCAAAGAAGTCTCCAAGGTATTTCCTGGACATGGCTGCACACTCTATATGCCAGCCTGGCCTTGCCATGCCCCAGGGGGTTTCGTACCCAATGCCTGCCTTTAATTCCTGAAGATTAACCCTCTTAAACAGGGTAAAGTCTAAAGGGCTGTCCTTTTCATATTCATCCAGATCAACAGTGCGGCCTATGTCAATGGCATCCAGGTGTACTCCTGAAAGACTGCCATATCCATGGAGTTTCGATACATCAAAATAGACAGAGCCGTGTTTTTGATAGGCATAACCTGTATCTATCAGTTCCTTGGTCATGTATATCATTTCTTTAATGTGTTCGCTGGCACGGGGATAAAAGGAGGCCTTTTTTACATTTAAACTGTCCATGTCCTCAAAGAAGGCCTTGGCATATCTGGAAGTCATCTCCTTTAGTTCCATGCCCTTTTCAAAGGCACTGTTGATGGTCCTGTCATCAATGTCGGTTATGTTAATTACATGGGTGACATGGTAGCCTATATGGTCCAGGGTACGCCTCAACAGATCAGCAGTAAGCATCCTTCTGGCCATTGACAGATCTATGAATTCGCAGGCAGTTGGTCCACATGAATATATACCGGCCTTTTCTGGTCTTAGGGGTTCAAAAACCATTTTTTTGTGACCATTTGTATTGAAAAGACGAAGGGTGTTTGTAGCTGTCTGATCGTGACTGTCGTACGAGAACAACTCGGTGCTGAGGTACCTTTCCCCACCGTCTGGCAAGATGGCAACTATGGTTCCGGATTCCATATTGGAGGCCATTTTTACTGCTGCAGCAACAGCTGCTCCTGAACTCATGCCGGCAAATATGCCTTCTTCTCTTGCAAGCCTTCTTGTCATCTCAAAGGCCTCTTCATCATTGCAGTGGACTATCTTCCATGGTTCGCTTTTATCAAAGATTCCAGGCTTATAAGACTCCTTCATGTTTTTCAGACCCTGGATGCTGTGGCCAAGATAAGGCTCTACCCCCACCACCATGACATCAGGTGCATCTTTCTTAAACCTTCTGGCGATCCCCATAAGAGTGCCGGTTGTTCCCATTGTGGCGATGACCATGTCCAGATTGCCCCTGGTTTGTTCAAGAATTTCCGGTCCAGTGGTGTTGTAGTGGGTCTTCCAGTTGTCAGGATTGTTAAACTGATCTGTAAGAAAGTATTTATCCGGATTTTCCCTGTAGAGTTTGTAAACGGCCTCAATCGCACCGTCTGTGCCAAGACGTGCAGGTGTCAACAGGATTTGGGCTCCGTAGGCCCGCATTATTTTTCTTCTCTCAAGACTGGCCCCTTCGCTCATTGCTATAAGGCACCTGTAACCCTTGACCGCACACACAAGGGCAAGGCCGATTCCTGTATTTCCACTGCTT
>JAMOVK010000028.1 GCA_027067775.1 Deltaproteobacteria bacterium | reverse complement strand
CCTTTTCCAAACTCCCAAGCATCTCCCTTTCTCAAAGTTGTCGCAGGATCTCTTCAGCAGTCGACTGAAGGATCAATCCATGGACAATCTGATATTTTACAGGGCACGCTTAGGCAATGACCGAAACGTTGACGGATGATGGTGAAGTAGATCCTTTCCAGTCTGTAGAATGCAGGTGTGTCACCTCCAGTGACGCATTCTGTGAGACATGGAGGATGGATCAGGACCCAGCCGTTCTTGCCAGGTAGAGTTGTCTTGCTGCATCTGTTAGAAAGTCTGCCTCATCTAAGATAGAATTATGCTCCGAGCAGTCGGCGCTTGCCAGCTGCCATGCGTCAAGGATTACTTTTTCAGCCAGAGAGTAGTTTTCCTCTCCTCTTTGAATAACATGTTTAAGGATTTTGGAGGCCTCTTTTATGGCATTTGACTCTGCATCAGCCTTTTTAAGAGCCTCTTCAAGCCTGACGGTTATGGTATCCGTGGTCTCCTTTCCAGGATGAGAACCATTCTGACAAAAATCAAGAAAACAGTATCCAAATGCCGCAAGCAAAGTTGGACCCAGAGGAGCAGATTCCTTTTTGGCAATTTCTTCCACAAGTTCCACAAACCTGCTGGCAAGAGCAATATTTCGACCTTCTGGAAAATCCTTTTCTTTTAGGGCCCTGAGCATCTTTGCCTTAAGCACTTTCATCTTGCCATCTGCCACCACACCTTCTGGTAATGACCCCAAACAGTGTTCGGCATAAGGGCAGTAAGCAGCACAGCCAAAGTCCATCTCAGGATTGGGAACCTCTTTGCCACAGCCTGGGCAGCGTCTTCTGGTGTCGTCCTTGAAAAACTCTATCATGGTGCCACAGTTTGGGCATTTGACATCAAATATTGCGCCTGGTTTCCAGTACCTGCTGTCTTGACCCGGACATTTCATTTTCTGATAATCTCCGACTTTCACCTTTTTCTAAAAAATCATACAAAATTAAAAGACGTTAGTAAAATGACTTAGATCAAATGGAGGGATAACAAAAGTTAAATTCTAGCGGTATCAAAAGAGGTAAAGTTAACTGCAAGCAAGGCTGTCTTGCGAAAAGACGACTATCAGGATACGCTACGCAACCTAAATATTTTTTCCAGGAGCATGTTGTGTCTGAATACATTCGCCCGGCTATAGCGTCTGGACATCCTCTTGTTAGCGAGGCTGCTGCATTCATCTTGCGTTTGGGCGGCAACGCCTTTGACGCTGTGATTGGGGCTGGTTTTGCGTCTGCAGTTGTTGAACCTGCCCTCACCTCTCTTGGCGGAGGCGGTTTTCTGCTTGCCAAGACACCAAACAGCCAGCCGTTACTCTATGACTTTTTTGTGGATACTCCTGGTAAGGGGCTAGAGCTAGCCAAGATTGAGCCCCTTTTTTTTCCTGTTACGGTTAAGTTTCCGGGTTCTAAGCAAGTCTTTAATATTGGTCCAGGTTCTGTAGCCGTGCCAGGAAATCTAAAAGGTTTTGTTGAACTACAGAAGAAGCTCGGGCGCCTACCCCTTTCAAGGATTCTAGAGCCTGCAATCAAGTATGCTGAACAAGGAACTGTTCTCAATCATCATCAGGCCTATTTTCTGGCCCTCCTGGAACCAATAATGCTCTTTGATCCTTATGGTAGAAGGATATATCTTAAAAACGGCAGATTTGTCTCCAAAGGACAAGTCATACGAAACCCGGACCTTGCACGTTTCCTTAAAAAGCTTGGCGCCAATCCTCATCAAACGCTCGATTCCTTTTACAAAGGAGAAATCGCCAGACAAATATCTGCTGACATGAAAAAAAAGGGAGGGCTTCTGACTGACAAGGACCTGGCCGATTACAAAATAATTGAACGACAGCCCCTTAAAGTCGGTTTTTCTAAATACACCCTGTTCACCAATCCTCCGCCTTCTTTCGGGGGGTTCTACATTGCCTTGGCACTCGAACTCATTTCTGGCTCTTTGCCTGAACAGGCAACCTTTGGCTCCTGTGAACATCTGTTGACCTTGGCTTCTGCAATGAAAGAAGTGGAAAAATACAGGCAAAAACTTGGCTGCAGCCTGAAATGGCCGGATGAGACCTGGTTCAAGGAGGCTGAAAAACAGATACGAGCAACCTTTTCAAGAGGAACCACACACATTAGTGTATGTGACCAGGAAGGAAATCTGGCAAGCATGACCACCTCAAACGGCGAAGGCTCCGGATATTATGTTCAGGGAACCGGCATTATGCTGAATAACATGATGGGTGAAGATGATCTTCATCCAGAAGGTTTCCACTCTTCTCCACCTGGAACAAGAGTAGCCTCTATGATGTCTCCATCCATCCTGTTTGATACCAGGCATGTGCGTCTCATTCTGGGAAGTGGTGGAAGTAAGAGAATAAGGTCTGCCATAACCCAGGTCATAATAAATAGTTGTCTTCTGAGACTAGAGCTGAGAGAGGCCATCTGCAACCCGAGAATTCATCTTGAAGAGGACACGCTACAGATGGAACCAGGCTTTCATGAAGAGGTGGTAAAAAAACTTTCCACCCGCTTCCAGGTCAATCAATGGTCTCGGATAGACGTATACTTTGGTGGTGTCCATGCTGTAGATCCATTTGGACACCAGGCCCAGGGTGATCCAAGAAGAGGCGGGGCTGCAATGGTGCTCGACCGACTGGACAAGATGGAGCAGTGAGATGAAAATTGCAATTTGCGGTAAGGGTGGTGTTGGAAAAAGCACCGTTAGTGCATTTCTCATTAAGGCCCTGCTTGACAAGGGAAGGAAGGTGCTTGCTATAGATGCAGATCCCAGCCCGCATCTGGCAAGGCTTTTGGGCTTTGATGACTCCATTATCACACCCATAGCCCAGATGAAAGATCTTTTAAATGAAAGATCCGGCAGGGACGGCCCCTTTTACAATCTTAACCCCAAAGTGGACGATCTGCCGGAAAAATTCATAAAGACAAAAGGGGATCTCAGCCTAATGGTTCTTGGAGCGATTCAACAAGGCGGAGCGGGGTGTGCCTGTGCAGACAACGCTGTACTAAGGAATCTCCTTAACAGGCTCTTGCTTTCAAAGGATGAAGACATCGTGCTTGACATGGAGGCCGGAGTAGAACACCTGGGCAGAGGAACTATTGCTAATGTTGACCACATTCTTATCGTTGTCCAGCCATACAGAGGAAGTGTGGAGACTGCCCACAAGATCGACAGGCTTGCCAAGGACCTCAAGGTAAACTCTTTGCACATAGTGGCCAACAACTGTCAGGATGAAGATGATGTACACTTTATCCAGCAGATGTGCGGCAGGTATCCGGTAGGCATATTTTACCAGAGTCCTGAAACAAGAAAGGCAGAACGCCAGGGGAAAGTCATAACAGAGGCGGATCCCCAAATGGTTGAGGTGGCAAGACAGATAATCTCACACCTGGAGAAGGCTTGAATGAATCCAAAGTACAGGGAACTTACAGACGTACAGTCCATGAGGGATGACAGAAAAATTCCCTTGGACAGGGTGGGAATCAAGAACATTCGCTATCCCATAATCGTTCTTGACAAAGCCAAGGGAACCCAACACACCGTTGCCAACATCAACATGTATGTCAACCTGCCCCATCAGTTCAAGGGCACTCACATGAGCAGATTTGTCGAGATCTTAAATGAATACCGTCGGGAGGTAACCATAGAAAATTTTGCAAACATCCTTTGTGCCATGAAAGAAAGACTAAACTCCGAAGAGGCACACCTGGAAATAGACTTTCCTTACTTTATAGAAAAAAGTGCACCTGTGACTGGCACGAAGGGTCTTATGGAGTATCAGTGCGGACTCCACGGAACAATGAAAGACATGCTCGACATGATGTTGATAGTCAAGGTGCCAATAACCACGGTCTGTCCCTGTTCCAAGGAAATCTCAGACTATGGGGCACACAACCAGCGAGGAGAGGTTCGTGTATGGGTCCGCTTTAGAAAATTTCTGTGGCTGGAAGACGTGATAGAAGTTGTTGAAGGTAGCGGATCGTCAGAGATCTACTCGGTCCTAAAGAGACCAGATGAAAAATTTGTGACCGAATATGCCTACAATCACCCCATGTTTGTGGAAGACATAGTTAGAGGAGTATATCAGGGACTCTCCTCCCTACCAGAGATCACATGGTTTGCCATAGAGGCTGAAAACTTTGAATCCATTCACAACCATTCCGCATATGCATATGCAGAAAGTAAATAAAAATCTTTGAGGCCTCGAGCTGTCCCCCTACCAGTCTAAAATGACTAATGTTTGGCTTGACTGTCCTTGCTTCTTTTAGGGATAGGGAGAAACTCTACCGAAGGCTCCCGTCTAACAGGTTGTGGAAACAGGGCCATAAGTTCGTAAAACATAGAAGGCATGTCCGTACGAATTGGAAGGCCCATCTCTTTTGCCTCATCCCAGCTGATGGGATGATCATGAGTCCATGTCCCTTGAGAAAGTATCTCTGCAAGCTCCTTGGCCTTTTTGGGACCCATTTTATCCTCAAGCAGATGAGTTACATTTTTTCTCATCTGCCTGAGAGCCTTTTCTGCAATATCTGCCATAATAATGGAATTGTCATCAACTTTCTCAATGGGCTTGGACTTTATAACCTTGATAATAGATGCAGCCGGACTGCTACCCATTTGAGGGTCAACTGGACCAAGTACTGCATGCCTGTCCATGACTATCTCATCAGCAGCAAGGGCTATCAAGGTACCGCCACTCATTGCATAATGAGGTACAAAGGCAGTCACCTTGCCACGATGGTCTTTAACAGCCCTTGCAATCTGCAGAGCTGCCAACACCAACCCCCCGGGAGTATGGAGCACTATATCTACAGGAATATCCGGGTCGGTCATCTGGATAGCCCTTATAACCTGTTCCGAATCATTTATGTCTATATATCGCATCACTGGAAAACCAAGGAGATTCATTGTCTCCTGCCTGTGAACAAGAAGAATAACCCTCGAACCCCTCTCCTTTTCTATTTTGGCAATCGTCCTCTGACGAGCCGCCTCCAGCATCTTTTGCCTCAGCACGGGCTGAAGGGCTGTAAGCATAAAGAATATCCAAAAGATATCCATTGGTGTCATGTTGCTACTCTCCTTTTTCTAAAAAATGAATCATTCCCATGTTTAAAAAATTAAAATCTCTCCCTGGAATTAAGAAGACCCCAAGGCCTCATCTGGTCGGGGAAAAGCCTGCTGCAAACGCTCTTGTGCAGGAAAAACCTATATGAAAGCATACCGCAAAGAAACCCGCCTGCATGTGCCCACCAGGCTATCCCGCCTGCCTGCTGCGGTGACAAAAGCGAAAAGGTTCCGCTAAACACCTGCTCCAGAAACCAAAAGGCCAGGAAAAAGACTGCTGGCACGTCAAAGAAAAACGGAAAAAACAAGATTGGCACCATTATGATAATCCTGGCCCCGGGGAAAAGCATATAATACGCCCCCATGACCCCGGCAATTGCGCCAGAGGCTCCTATGGTAGGAATTGTTGAATGAGGGTTGGTATATATCTGCACCAGAGAGGCCACTATTCCGCAGAAAAGATAAAATAACAGATACCTCAACGGCCCCATCTCGTCTTCCACATTGTCACCAAAGATCCACAAGGTCCACATGTTTCCTACTATATGCACCCAGCTTCCGTGAAGAAACATGCAGGTAAACAGGGGCAATATGGCCTTTGGCACAAGCCCCACACTGGCAGCCCAGTCCGGATGGGTATATCGTGCTGGAACCACTCCAAAGAGATAGAACAGCTTTTCCAGCATCGGAGGCGGAAGAGATATTTCAACAAAAAAAACGGCAATGCATATGGCCATTATGGCCCATGTCATTAATGGTGGACAACGCCTGGGTATGCTGTCTTGGATCGGAAACATGATACTTTAAATAATATTTAATTTCAGGCTCAAGTCAATGGATTTGTAGGAATGAGTAAGAGTTCCGCTTGATACCACATCAACACCGGTAGCTGCAATTTCTCTCACATTTTCCAAATTGACACCACCCGATGCCTCAAGGACCACATCAGGCCTTATGGATCTGGCAAGGCCTACCGCCTCTTTTAGCTGGCTAACAGTCATGTTGTCCAGCATGATCACGTCTGCTCCTGCCTCAAGGGCCTCTTTAAGCTCGTCAAAATCTGTCACCTCTACCTCTATCTTTAAGGTATGAGGTGCATACATCCTGGCCCTTGAAATGGCCTCAGTTACAGAACCACATGCTGCTATGTGATTGTCCTTAATCAAGACTCCATCCGAAAGACAGAATCGATGATTAAAGCCCCCGCCCAGCCTGACAGCGTACTTCTCAAGGCAACGAAGAGTCGGAGTGGTCTTTCTGGTGCCTACTATTTTGCATCTCAGGCCATCTATCTCTTCCACATACTTCCTTGTCAGGGTAGCTATTCCACACAGTCTCTGCAGAAAGTTTAGGGCGACCCTCTCTGCCATTAGAATAGACGAGGCCCTGCCCTCTACGGTCAAAAGTGTATCACCCTCGCTAAAGGCCTGCCCTTCTTCCAGGGTTGCTGTGAACACCATGGATTCATCGATCTGTTTAAAAACCTCTTTAGCCACAAACAGGCCAGCCAGCACACCATCTTCCTTGGCTACAATCCGTGCCACCCCATTGATATCTTCCCGTACACATGAACGGGTGGTAACATCCCCTTCCCCTATATCTTCCAAAAGGGCCTGTTTAACCAGGCCCTTGAAAAGAATGGAAGGAACCGGCGAGTTTTCAGATCTGTCTGAGCATTTCTTCATGGCTGTCAAGTTTTGAGAGTCTGGCAACCAGCTGTTCCCTTTTGCCCTTTTCTTTTTCAACTATCTCCCTGGGGGCCTTCTTTAAGAAATTTTCATTTGAAAGCTTGCCTTCTATCTTTTTCAGCTCTTTTTCAACCTTGGCCCTCTCCTTTCCTATCTTTTTCAGCTCCTGACCAATATCCACAAGCCCCTCCAACGGAACAAATATTTCTACCTGCTCGTGAATAAAAGAGGCAGCACCCCTTGGCTTCTCACTGGCATCTTTTATAAATCTGATCTCCTTAACCCTGGCAAGGCTCATTACCTCCTTCTGGTGATCCGAGACAACCTTTTGCACAAATGAGGTATGGGGCAAAAAGACCGCCTCGAGCTCTTTGCCAGGATGGATACCAAGCTCTGCCCTTATGTTCCTGATACCGCTAATCATGATCTTAAGCAGCTCTACTTCCGAAAGGGCCTCTTGGAAATCCCACTCTTTCATGCCCTTTGGAAACTGACTAACCATGATGTAACCCTTGTCTCCTGGCATATGGTGCCACAGTTCTTCGGTAACAAATGGCATAAAGGGGTGGAGAAGTCTGAGAGAATAATCAAGCACCGTAAGGGCCACCTTTTTGGAAGTTTGGCTGCGAGGTTTTTCCTCTCCGGATGCAAGATCGGCCTTGGAAAATTCAAGATACCAGTCACAGTACTCGTGCCAAAAAAAACTGTACAACTCCTTGGCAGCCACATCAAAATCAAAGTTATCAAGGGCCCTTCTGACAGTATCAATGGTTTGATTGAGCCTTGTGAGTATCCACTTTTCAACTGCGTTAAGTTCTGCCTCAGCCCCGATATTGAGGTAGTCTTCCATATCTGAGGCATGCATCAAAACAAGCCTTGCGGCGTTCCATATCTTGTTGACAAAATGACGGTAGCCCTCGATCCTGTCCTCTGACAGCTTTATATCTCGTCCCTGGGCAGCAAAGGCTGCAAGGGTGAAACGGACCGCATCTGTTCCGTACTTTTCCATTATGGTAAGGGGATCTATAACATTCCCCTTGGACTTACTCATCTTTTGTCCCTGTGCATCCCTCACCAGGGCGTGGAGATACACGTAATAGAAAGGAACATCCTTCATGAAATGAAGACCCATCATCATCATTCTGGCCACCCAGAAAAACAGTATGTCAAAACTGGTTATAAGAACAGAGGTTGGATAGAAAAACTCCAGCTCTTTGGTCTTGTCTGGCCAACCAAGGGTAGAAAATGGCCAAAGTGCAGAGCTGAACCAGGTGTCCAAGACATCTGTCTCCTGTTCCAGGTTTGTGGAACCACATTTTGGACACTTGTCAGGATCGGTCCTGGCAACTAAAACCTCACCGCAGTCTTTACATGTCCAGGCAGGTATCCTGTGACCCCACCAGATCTGACGCGAAATGCACCAGTCCCGAATATTGGTCATCCACTCCTCATAGGTTCTTATCCAGCCTGGCGGAACTATCTTGGTTTTTCCCTTCTCTACCGCCTCCAGTGCAGGCCTTGCCAAAGGTTCAATCTTAACAAACCACTGTTTTGACAGACGTGGCTCTACAACCGTCTTACATCTGTAACATGTGCCTGCAGCCAGGCTGTGAGGCTCCTCCTTTTCAAGAAGGCCAAGCTGCTCCAGATCTTCCAATATCCTTTTTCTGGCCTCAAACCTGTCGAGCCCTTTGTAGGCCCCGGCCTCTTCTGTAACCTTGGCATTTTTATCAAATATGTTCACACGCGGTAACTGGTGGCGCCTTGCAATCTCAAAGTCGTTAAAATCGTGTGCAGGAGTCACCTTCACCACCCCTGTTCCAAACTCGGGATCCACATGTTCATCTGAAATGATGGGTATCTTTCTGTTGACAAGTGGCAGAAGCACGTACTTTCCAACAAGGTCCCTGTATCTTTCATCGTCTGGATTAACTGCCACTGCCGTATCCCCAAGCATGGTTTCTGGACGGGTCGTGGCTACAACCACGTATCTGTCCGATGCCTTTCCGGTAGCCTCATCCACAAGAGGATAGCGAATGTACCAAATCTTGCCTTCGCTAAGATCGTGTTCCACCTCAATATCTGCCAAGGCCGTATGGCATCTCGGGCACCAGTTGATTATGTAGTCTCCCTGATATATAAGCCCTTCCTCGTAAAGCTGTACAAAGACTTCCCTGACCGCCCTGGAAAGTCCTTCATCCATTGTGAAACGTTCCCTTGACCAGTCACATGAACAACCAAGACGCTTTAACTGTTCGATTATACGGCCCCCACTTTTGGCCTTCCATTCCCATACACGCTCTATGAACTTTTCTCGTCCAAGATCGTAACGACCAAGCCCCTCTTGGGCGATCTGACGCTCTACCACGTTTTGCGTTGCAATACCTGCGTGATCGGTACCGGGAACCCACAGGGTGTTGTATCCGTCCATTCTCTTGTATCTAACGAGCACATCCTGAAGGGTGTTATTTAGGGCATGGCCAATGTGTAATACACCAGTCACGTTGGGGGGCGGAATAACCATGGAAAAACTGGGCCTGTCTTTATCCATTGTGGCAACAAAAAGCCCCTTTTCCATCCACTGGTCATACCATTTAGTCTCTACTCCCTTGAAATCATAGGCCTTTGGGAGAAGTTGCCTGTCAGCCTTTTCAGACATGTCTGCTGCTCCTTAACACAAAAATAATATTAGATAGTTTTATTATTAAATCAGGCTAACATAGTGCAAAAATAAGGTAATGGCAAAGAACTTAAAGATTAAATCACCAAAGAAACCACGGTGGCAAGTCTGCCCGTATCCCCTTCTCGCCTGTAAGAAAAGTAATCTTGATTGCATGCCGTACAGATATTTGCACAGTGGATCTGATTCTCGGGTATGCCGCTAATTACAAGCTGATGTCTGGATATCTGCCAAAAGTTAAGATAATCTGATCTTGGCTGAAAATCGGCCATCCACTCTGGCAGCAATTCCCTCCACCCCTTGAACTGGGCACAGCAAGGGCCAAGAGAGGGACCTATACCAACCCAGATATCCTCAGGATTGGAGCCATAAACCAACCTAAACTCAGACACAGCCTTTATCAAAATCCCTTTTACACTGCCACGCCAACCACAGTGAATGTTAGCAACAACCTTTTTAACAGGGTCAAACATTACCACTGGCTGACAGTCTGCAGTCTTTATCATAAGCCCTATGTCTTTCACTGTTGTAAAAAGACCGTCTGCCTCTGATTCATAAATGGTGGCTGAAGACGGCTTGACAGATCCATCTATGTGAACAAAATCGATACCATGAACCTGCCTCACCTGAACTATACATGAAACCCCAAGCCGAGATTTAATGAGATCTATATTTTTATACACGTCTTTTGGGTTATCTCCTGTAAGCTCACCCACATTCAATTCATGAAAGGGTTTTTTGCTCACTCCACCCCAACGATTAAAACTAAGGCATCTGACATACCTTCTTAGGTGGGTTGGCATATGGTTCAGTAAATCAATCGCATTGTCTTTTATGTTTTTCAGATCCACCTCCAACAATACCATCTTTTTACCAATCCCTTTCTGCCAAATCCCCTTGCTCAAAATATTTTTTAATAAGACAGATTGTCTCCTGTTTCCTACCAGCCCAATCAGGTGCTTCAAGCTCGCCAGGAGCAGGATCTCCTGTGAGCCTTTGAACAACTGTATCTTTTGGAAGAGTCCTTATGGCCCATGCCACCATCTTTGCATAACGGTCCTGATCCATTGGTGTGTAGAGCCCCTGCTTGTACATTCTCCAAAGAGGGGTTCCCTTTATCACATAGAGCTCATGAAACTTTATTCCATCTATGCCAAGAGACCTTACAAGACCAATTGTATCCTTCATCTCCCTTACTTCCTCGCCAGGCAGGCCAAAGATCACATGGGCACAGATTAAAAAGGGATATTCCCTGGTAATCTCCACCGCTCTCACAAAATCATCAACCGTGTGCCCCCTGTTTATTGCCTGCAAGGTACGATCTGATGCACTTTGAAGCCCGTACTCCATCCAGACCATCTTATCGGGAAAACATCTTGCGATCAGATCCAGCACCTGTCCATCCACACAATCTGGCCTCGTTCCAATGGCAACTGCTACGATCTCTGGAATGTCTGTTATCTGCAAATAAAGCTCCTCTAACATGTCTAGAGGAGCAAAGGTGTTAGAAAAGGCCTGAAAGTAAGCAGCAAAAAGCCTTGCCTTATAACGTCGCCTGGCCCATTCCATACCATCTAAGAGCTGTTTTTTAAGTGGAATCTTTTTGAGGGAAGCACCAGTGCCAGAACCCTTTTCATTGCAATAGATGCACCCACCTTTTCCCAAAATGCGATTTGGACAGCCAAGACCAGCATCCAGAGGGATTTTTTGGACCCTTTGCCCAAAATGTTTCCGAAAAAATTCGTTAAGCGTCAGAAAATGATCCATTCTTTAAAAAGGTAAACTGTAAAGGCGCTTATAGAACATTGTTGTTGATGTTGATGGCAACTAAACAGTCATGAAAGAAAAAAGGGTTACTGTTTTTAACAGCAACCCTTTATAAACCCAAAATGGCGGGGCCGACGAGACTCGAACTCGCGACCTCTGGCGTGACAGGCCAGCGTTCTCACCAACTGAACTACGACCCCGCTTAAAAAATATTACAAATGGTAGGCGGAACAGGGATTGAACCTGTGACCCCCGGCTTGTAAGGCCGGTGCTCTCCCAGCTGAGCTATCCGCCCGCCCGTGCCTAAAGGCTCGTAAGCTATACCATACAAACTAAAAATGTGTCAAGGCTCATCAATATCCCACAACAACGGTTGTTGCTGACTGTCTTTCTGGTTACTCTCCTCCACAGAGGATTTCTTGGGCCTGACGCAGCACGTTTCACTAAGGGGTGGAAGAAAAAAATAACGCTCAAAAAGTCGTTGATAATCACTCCAGCCCCATTCCTCAGCATTTTCTCGCTTATTTTTTAGGATCGAAAGAAAATTTAGCTTTGCATCAAGATCATCTATCATATGAAAGACCATGGCCTCCTCAGTCATGGGAAGTACAGGAGAACCAAATTCCAGTCTGCCATGATGGCTGAGTACTACATGTTTTAGGGCCTTCACCTTCCTGCTTTCCGGATTTACTTTGGCCAAAAGACACGCACGCTCAATCATTTCCATGCCCAGGGTAATGTGCCCCAGAAGCCTGCCTTCGTCTGTATAATCAATGGGGGGGCGACTCCAGGAAAGTTCCCTTATCTTTCCAATGTCATGAAGGAGGCTGGCAGACAGCAAAATATCCCTGTCAAGATACTGATATTTGTCAACCAGCAACATGCTTAACTCTACAAGGCCTGCTGAATGTTCCAAAAGCCCGCCTATGTAGGCATGATGCATTTTTTTGGCAGCAGGGGCCTTTAAAAAGGCTTCCTTTATCCTCCTATCTTGAAAAATCTCCTCTAGAACAACCCTAAGGGAGGCATCCTTGACCCGTTTTATTGCCTTCCTGCAGGTTTTCCAGGCCTGCTCAAGATCACAGGAGGAAACAGGAAGAAAGTGCGAAGGATCAATATCTTCTTGTTCTACCACCTGAAAACTGTTGACCTTGAGCTGGCACTGGCCGTTGAATTCAACAGCATCGGCCTCCAAAAAAATAATATCGCCCTTATCAAATCCGTCATTTAATTTCTGGGCGTTTTCCCATATTCTTGCCTCTATCTGGCCGGTCCTGTCGCCAAGAACAAGGACCAGGAAGGGTGAGCCAGCTTTTGTCTTTCTTAATGACTTTGAGGCAACACAGAAATGGCCTTCGACCTTTTGTCCAGGCCTTATGTCAGTGACATAGATCTTGTTACTCATAATCCTGGCCGGTAACCGTGGGCAACAGGATAGCGTCTTCCACAGCAAAAGGCCTTGGCTGTAATCTTCGGACCAAGGGGTGCCTGAAGCCTCTTATACTCATTTCTATCCACCATGGATACAACCTTTTTAACTATATCTTTATCATATCCCCTTTGCACAATCTGATCAGGACTCAGCCTCTGCTCCATATAAAGTTCCAAGATAGGATCAAGAATCTCATAGGGAGGAAGATCATCCTGATCGGTCTGACCTGGACGAAGCTCAGCAGAAGGGGGCTTTTGGAAAACCCGTTCTGGAATGTACGACCCTTGTTCATTTAAAAACCTTGCAACCTTGTAAACAAGGGTCTTTGGCAGATCAGAGATAAGGGCGTAACCTCCAGACATATCTCCATAAAGGGTGCAGTAACCCACTGCCAGTTCGCTTTTGTTACCAGTTGACAAGACCATATGGCCAAGCTTGTTTGAGATGGCCATGAGCAAGTTACCCCTGATGCGCGCCTGGATGTTTTCCTCAGCCACATTCATTGGAAGGCCCTCAAAGACCTCTGCCAACACATCCATATAGGCCTCAAAAATGGGCACTATCGGAAGGGTTACCGTCTCTATGCCAAGATTCTGCGCTAAGACTGTAGCATCTTCCAAGCTTTCTTTAGAAGTATAGGCAGAGGGCATAAGGACACCGAGAACATTTTCTGCCCCCATGGCCTTTACTGCCAAGACTGCAGTAAGAGATGAATCTATCCCACCGCTCAGCCCAAGGGTCACCCTGTCTATGCCACACCTTCTTGTATAGTCCCTTAAAGCCAGGATCAGGGCCTGGATCACCTGCTCTTCATTGCAGGAGACAAGAGGCCTCAGATCGCCCTGCTGTACCTTAGTATCCAGTGTCACAATGTCTTCCTGGAACTGAAAAGCCCTTGCAACAAATCGTTTTCCAGGAAAGACACAAAGACTCGCACCGTCAAAAACAAGACAGTCCTGCCCACCTATGTTGTTACAGTAAACCACAGGCACGTGGTACTTATCAGCGATGCCGGACAGGATCTTTTCCCTAACACTTAATTTTCCAAGATAAAAAGGCGAACTAGAAATATTGATTATAGCCTGGGCACCTTTGTTACACAGATCATCAACCGGGTCTCTATCATAGGTCTCACAATTGGGACAAAATTCTGGCTCAT
Organism: Deltaproteobacteria bacterium; assembly: GCA_027067775.1. Taxonomy (GTDB): domain Bacteria; phylum Desulfobacterota; class Dissulfuribacteria; order Dissulfuribacterales; family QOAL01; genus JAADCZ01. The sequence goes on along the minus strand of JAMOVK010000028.1, from coordinate 175 downwards.
TCCAGATGTCTTCACAGATGGTTATACCCAGCCTTAACCCCTTAAAATTTATAGGATCAGAAGGGGGACCTGGTCTGAAGTACCTGGCCTCATCAAAGACATCGTAAGTTGGAAGAAGCTGTTTGTGGACCGTGGTAATAATTTTGCCACCTTCAAAAAGAACAGCAGAATTAAA
>JAMOVK010000027.1 GCA_027067775.1 Deltaproteobacteria bacterium | reverse complement strand
CCTCCACTGGAGTCTGTCGCCATGCATAATGAGTGAAAGGCGAGTCTACCGAGATTGCCAGAACTTCACAGTTCTTCTCGCGGAACTTGTCTGCCGCCTTGTCCAAGGCGATTATCTCAGTTGGTCAGACAAATGTGAAATCCAGCGGATAGAAAAAGAGAAGCACGTACTTCCCTCTATACTGAGACAGGGTTATCTCTTCGATTGCGTCATTTGGCATAACAGCCTGTGCCTTAAAATCTGGGGCTTCTTTGGTTACCATTACACACATTTTTTCTTCCTCCTTGTTCTTTTTTATTTTTTTATAGTTTCCTGGCCCCTCACCAGGTTTCGACCATCAACTCAAAATAACCTTTGGCATGAGCACATGCAGGGCACTTTTCAGGTGGTTCCTGCCCCTCATGAACATATCCGCAGTTTCTGCATTGCCATTTTACGGACTCATCCCTCTTAAAAACCTTGCCCTCTTCTATGTTTTTGGCAAAGGCACGATAACGCTCCTCGTGAGCCTTTTCAGCCACAGCCACGGCCTCAAACACACAGGCGATCTCATTAAATCCTTCTTCTCTGGCCTTTGCAGCAAACTGGGGATACATCTGAGTATGCTCGTAATTTTCCCCACCGGCAGCAGCCTTTAGATTTTCAAGGGTGGTCCCAATTACTCCAGCAGGAAAACCTGCGGTTATCTCGACCTCACCGCCTTCAAGATATTTAAAAAAGCGCTTGGCATGTTCCTTTTCCTGGTTTGCAGTCTCTTCAAACACTGCCGCTATCTGAACATAACCTTCCTTTTTTGCCTTACTTGCAAAATAGGTATAACGATTTCTCGCCTGTGACTCTCCGGCAAACGCCTTTAAAAGATTCTTTTCTGTTTCTGTCCCTTTGAGCGATTTCATACGTAAATTATTTTCCTCTTTTCTTGTTTTTTTTAAGAAGAAGCTATGAGCTGACGCCCAGCCTCTGTAATCTCATACTTGCACCTTGCAGGACTCTCTAAAAGCCCCTTTGTCTTAAGACTCCTAATCCTGCAACTGAGAGACTTTGATGGAATACCAGTGGCCTCAGAGATGTCCTTTGAAGCAACAGGCCCTTCCATCTCAGCCATAGCCCTTAAGATCTTCTCCTGTTCTTCGGTAAGCTTGATCTCTTTGCCTCCCTTTTTCTTGCACTTACAAGCCATATTTTCCTCCTATTAATTTAATATATAATATTTTCCTCAAAAAAAGATACTTTTTACCGAATTTTATTGCAAGGTCTCGCAATCATCCCCTTTCTGGCAAAGGGGACAAAGCCCTTCAAACTGCACCCCACCTTCAAAAATTTTAAAGCCCTTGGAGTCCAAAACCATGTCCATGATATTCACATCATTCTTGGTCTCTACATCAGAGACCCGGCCACATTTAACGCAAAACACATGGCAGTGAGGACGCATATCGCCATCAAATCTCTTTTGCCGCCCTCCATATTCCAATTTATGTATCATTCCTTCTTCAGACAACCTCTCAAGGTTTCTGTAAATGGTGGCAATGCTTATCCTTGGAAGCCTTTTTTTGACAACATCATACAGCTCATCTGCCGTGGGATGCGTCTTAAGCTTCCTGAGTTCTTCCAGTATAATTTCCCTTTGGTTCGTAATTCTCATTCAGTATGTAGTCCTTTTTGATAATTATTACTATTAAATACCACGACCCAAAAACAATGTCAATAAATTGGATAAAAAAAATCATATTAGATAAAATTCGGGGCGGGCTTTTATCCCAAAAAGGCCGTACACAAAGGTCATAAAACAAGGGAAAAGGGCCTATGCGAAAAAGTTTAAAAAGTAGGACGATTAAAAGATGTGATAAAGATTATGGGTATCAAAGTATGAATCTGATCCTATAAACAAAAAATATTTGGAGCACTTTTCAGGCGACATTATAGACATAACTGTCAGTGAAAGACAGTGGCAGGCGCATCCACTACTGTTGTGATGATACCTGTATCAACTTGTCATTGCGAGGGCTCAATAGAGCCCGAAGCAATCCCCTACTCTTTTGCACGGTTTAAAGGAGATTGCCATGGCCTTTGGCCTCGCAACAAGGATTGCTTCGTAAGCGTTTTAAAAGCACCTCCTCGCAATGACAGCAATCAAGTTGTCATTTCTTTTACGCTCCAAGTAATATTGGGACCACATCAGAAAACCACGCGCCAAATTTAAATGCCCGATGCGCACCACCCACTCACAGGCAGTTTTACAGCCTTTCTGGCAATCAGCAAGGCATCAACGATATTTATTTGGTTGTCACAGTTCACATCAGCCACCTTTGCGTTGAAGTTGCTAACTGAAAGCTTAACTGCATAGCGGGCAACAAACAGGGCATCCACTATGTTTATCTGGCCGTCTCCTGATACGTCGCCAAGATTCAAATTACCAGATGACCCACTTAGTCCGCCGCGCACACACCGTACGTAATTGGAATTTGACTTATAGTGCCAGTCCTGAGAGGTATAGCCAAAGTCGACATCCCACGCAAAATTAGTGTAGTACGCAAACGTAGTAGCCGACCAGTAGTAGGACGACTTACAAGAAAAGACTGGATCTATTACTGGAGCAGAACGGTTATAATCAATGAGGCTTACTAACTCTTTAATATCCGGAAGGCGCCAGTCAGAATGGCCGCCAAGTGTTAAATTTTCACAGTAGGAAAGGGCTCCAGTCCACGTTAGTTTATCTGACTCATCAATGTCACCATCGCCGTCTGTATCTGCAGTGGCCTGCTGCCACATAAGCCCAGTCCCTGCATCTGTCACAGTGCCATCGTTATTGTCTGTATAAGGCCCGATAGCTAAGGCCTGCCCATAGATAAATAAAGAATAAAAAAGTACACAAACAAATAAATTGAAATATTTCATCTGTTATTTCTCCTTTTCCATATCACCAGGAACCGCCTTGCGCCTTACAAACATATGAAGCCTTATTACAACATCACCAAGAAAATCAATGTCTGAAAAAAGCATGGCTGAACTGGTATGGCTTGTTATTAAAAATGATCTGCAAGCCCTTTTATTTATATAACTGCAAGTTCCAGAAATCTTTTACATAAGAAAATGTTCATGATGCGCAATAAAAAATCTAATTTACTGTCCGCTACGAACACAGCGAACGTAACCGGAATCTGACCTAATGCCCAAGTCACCATAACCATAGTCGAAGTGGGCACCTCCTGCGTAATCGGTATAGTTCGCGTACGTAGTAGCCGACCAATAGAAGGACGACTCACAAGAAAAGACTGGATTTATTGCAGGCTTGAAACGGCTATAGTCAATAATATTTTTAAGCTCAAAATGGCTTGGCAAGCGCCAATCGGAATGGCCGGCAAGTATTAGATTTTCACAGTAGTTCTTTGCATCCTGCCAATTAAGCATGTCATTACCATCAATAACATTGTCTCCATTTGTATCTGCTGTGGCCTGCTGCCACATAAGCCCTGTGTTGTTGTCTGTTA
>JAMOVK010000026.1 GCA_027067775.1 Deltaproteobacteria bacterium | reverse complement strand
CAGATTGTACCTGGGGGCGTTGCCAGGGCCATTGTTAAAGGGCCGGATGAAAATTTGCTAGAGGAGATAAAGGCCAAGATAAGAAAGGCTGGGTTTTGGTTGCTCTTTTACCAGGATCCTGACTATCCCCAGAGTTTGAAACATATAGAAGATCCTCCAGCCCTGCTGTTTGGTCTTGGGCGTAAGGAGGCCCTGCAGGGACCATGCGTTGCCATAGTGGGTTCAAGAAAGGCATCCACATATGGCCAAAAAGTCTGCGCCATGTTGTCAAAGGGACTTGCCTTGCACGGTGTTACCATAGTGTCTGGCCTTGCCCATGGCATTGATACCTGGGCTCACAGGGCCTGTGTAGAAACTGGTGGCGTTACCGTGGCAGTCAAGGGGTGCGGCCTAGATGTTGGGTATCCTGCAAGAAACGTTTCCCTGGTCAAAAAGATCCGGGAAAGTGGTGCGGTAATTACGGAATTTTTTCCAGGGGTGAAGGCTGAGCCAGGCAATTTCCCCATGAGAAACCGGATAATAAGCGGTTTAAGCCTTGGGGTGATAGTGGTGGAGGCAGGACTAAGAAGCGGTTCCCTTATAACCGCATATCTGGCCTTGGAGCAGGGCCGCGAGGTCATGGCAGTTCCAGGGAACATCTTTTCCTATGGGAGCAGGGGATGTCACAGGCTGATAAAGGAAGGTGCACACCTGATAGAGGCCTGTGACGAGGTGATGGACATACTCGGCCTTCATTTTTTGACTCCTCAGAAAGAGGCAGCTAGGGAAGCCCCAGCATTTTGCGCAAACAAGATAATGACAGATCAGATGTCTATTGTGGTTGACAAACTGCGAACTGGCCCTCAACATATTGACGAAATTTCAGCTTCTTGTTCACTACCCGTTTCAAAGGTTGCTTCCATGCTTACAGAATTGGAAGTTTCAGATATGGTTGTAGCCCTTGGAAGCGGAATTTATTGTTTAAGAAAAGAAGACGAATAAAGAGATATTATGAAAAAGGGACTTGTAATTGTTGAATCACCCACCAAGGTCAGGACTCTGAAGAGGTACCTAGGTGGTGATTATGAGGTGATGGCCTCAGTGGGCCATGTAAAGGATCTGCCTCCTAAGAGACTTGGGGTTGATAAGTCAAAGGATTTCAAACCCGAATACGTGGTGATTAGGGGCAAGGGCAAGGTGCTTAAGCAGCTAAAGAGCGCCGCATCTAAGGTAAAGGACGTTTATCTTGCCCCTGACCCAGATCGAGAGGGCGAGGCAATAGCATGGCATATAGCCGAGGAGCTTAGAAAGGGAAAATCGGAAAACGGTCAGCGTTTTCACAGGGTACTTTTTAACGAGCTGACAAGGCGGGCCATACTTCAGGCCCTTCAGGCTCCAACCACCCTAAACAAAAACAGGTTTGAGTCTCAACAGGCCAGGCGTATCCTGGATAGGCTTGTTGGTTATGAGCTTTCTCCCTTGTTATGGGAAAAGGTTCGTCAGGGCCTTTCTGCAGGGCGGGTCCAGTCTGTAGCAGTCCGGTTGGTATGCGACAGGGAAAGGGAGATCCAGCAGTTTGTTCCAGAAGAGTACTGGTCAATAACTGCAACCTTAAAGGCTCAGGAGCCTCCTCCCTTTGAGGCGAAGGTTGTTTCCAGAAAAGGGCAAAAGCTAAAGATAGAAAACGAAGTCCAGGCCAAGGAGATAGTAAGGGATCTTGAAAATGCATCCTTCAAGGTCAGGGAAGTAAAGAGGGTTGAGAGAAAAAAGAATCCACCGCCGCCTTTTATTACAAGCACCCTTCAACAGGCTGCAGCCAGGCAGCTTGGTTTTTCTGCCAAAAAGACCATGATGCTGGCCCAGCGTCTCTATGAGGGAATAGAGCTTGGCAAGGAAGGGCCAGTTGGCCTTATAACCTATATGAGAACCGACTCTGTAAGGCTTTCAGATGAGGCCATTAAACAGGCACGAGAGTTTGTTTCTGAACACTATGGAAAGGAGTATCTTCCTGCCCGTGCCCGTCACTATAAAAAAGGCAAGCTTACCCAGGATGCACATGAGGCAATAAGGCCAACTTCGGTTAAAAGGACGCCAGAGGCCCTGGCCAGCTATCTGGAGCCAGATCTTTTAAAACTTTATTCTCTCATTTGGAAAAGGTTTGTTGCCTGCCAGATGGCGCCAGCCAAGTATGACCAGACAACCGTTGACATAGAGGCGGCTGGTTATTTGCTAAGGAGTGTTGGAAGCATCCTCAAGTTTGAAGGGTTTCTCAAGGTTTACGGTAAAGATGCGCAAATGGAAGGAGAAGATAAAATTTTGCCTCCTGTGGAACCAGGTGCATTGCTGGAGCTTATAAAACTAGAGCCCAAGCAGCATTTTACCCAGCCCCCTCCTCGTTACAGCGAGGCAAGCCTTATCAAGGCCCTTGAAGAAAAGGGGATCGGGCGCCCCAGCACCTATGCAGCCATTTTGTCTACCATTCAGGATAAAAACTATGTAAGGCTTGAAAAAAAGAGGTTTGTGCCCACAGAGCTTGGTTTTTTGGTTACAGACCTGCTTACTGCCCATTTTCCTGAAATACTGGATACCGCTTTTACTGCTGAAATGGAACAGGGCCTGGACAAGGTGGAGGAAGGGGCGGTTTCTTGGGTTGAGCTTTTAAGGAGGTTTTATTCCACCTTTTCAGAAAGGCTAAAGGCTGCCAAGGAGAACATGGAGTCTGTTAAGGCAAAGGGGGTGGCTACCAGTGTCAAGTGTGATCAGTGTGGCTCCGACATGGTTATCAGATACGGTCGGACCGGTGAGTTTTTGGCCTGTTCCGCCTATCCCAAGTGCAAAAACACCAAGAATTTTACAAGGGCTGCCGATGGTTCGATTGAGGCACTGGAGGAACAAGAGACTGAGACAGGGTTTTTTTGCAGAAAGTGTGGCGCACCCATGGTGAAAAAACGTGGACGTTTTGGTGAGTTTTTGGCCTGTTCCGCCTATCCCAAGTGTAAGTTTACCATGCCTATCCCAACTGGAGTAAAGTGTCCCAAAGAGGGTTGTTCCGGAGAGTTGGTACAAAAAAGTTCAAGGCGAGGTAAGACCTTTTATGGTTGCAGTAGATATCCAGAATGTGATTATGCCGTGTGGGATAGGCCCGTTCCAATAAAATGTCCTTCCTGTGGTGCAGATTTTTTATTGGAAAAGATGGGTCCAAAATCTGAGGGACAGTTGTATTGCGGAAAGAAAGGCTGTGGTTACCGTTCTACTTTAGAAAAGACAAAAGAAGGTGACCTTCGGTCCGAGGCTGAAGGGATAAAAAGGTAAACAGGAAAAATCCTTGTGAAATTAAATAGTTATGTTTAAAGATCAGAAAAATTTTAAAAATAGTCAAAATTTTTCTTGCACCATTCAAAAAGGTAGGCTATATATCTCGAGCCTCAACGGGATGGACCAGTTGAGGGCGGCTAACAAGGCATCAGGTAGGCCAAATAAAATGCTGCCTTCAAAATGGGACATCAGGGGT